>CAYRPB010000001.1:0-47723 GCA_964426105.1 uncultured Clostridia bacterium
GTTTTATATATAATCGAGTCTTTCGACGGATTATCGTTTGTTAAAGCGTAGATTATTCCCACTCGATGGTTGCGGGCGGTTTGCCGCTGAGGTCGTAACAAACACGCGAAACACCCTTTACTTCGTTTGCGATTCTGCTTGCGATTCGTTCTAATACGGGGTAGGGGATGCGTGCTGTTTCTGCCGTCATAAAGTCGGAAGTAACGACTGCCCGTAATGCTACCGCATAATCGTAAGTGCGGAAATCTCCCATAACACCGACAGAACGAACGTTGGTAAGTACGGCGAAATATTGATGTGCTTTTACCTTGTTTTTTATAATTTCTTCACGGAATATCGCGTCCGCATCTCTTAAAATATCCAACTTTTCCTTGGTAATTTCTCCGATAACGCGAATTGCAAGTCCGGGACCGGGGAACGGTTGCCGTTGAACCAGTTCTTTAGGTAAACCGAGTTTCTTTCCCAAAACGCGCACTTCGTCCTTAAAAAGCCCGCGTAAGGGTTCGATAAGTCCGCAGAAAGACATATCTTTTGGCAGACCGCCTACGTTGTGGTGGCTCTTAATATTGGCAGAATTGTTTGCGCCCGATTCGATTACGTCCGGATAAATCGTTCCTTGGGCAAGGAAATCGTAATGTCCGTGTTTTTTGCTTTCGTCTTCAAAGACAGATACGAATTCTTTTCCTATAATTTTTCGTTTTTCTTCCGGATCGGTAACGCCTTTTAGTTTTTCTAAAAAGCGCGCTTCCGCATCGACGTGAACGAAGTTCAAATCCATTTTCGAGAATACGCGATCGATTTCTTCGCTTTCGTTTTTGCGCATCAAGCCGTGATCTACGTAAATGCAAATCAACTGACCGGGAATGGCTTTTGAAATCAATGCGGCAACGACGGATGAGTCTACGCCGCCGGATAAACCGAGTAATACGCGTTTATCGCCCACTTTTTCGCGAATTTCCGCTATTTGGCGTTTGATGTAATCGTCCATATTATAGTCGCCTTTTGCGCCGCAGACGTTAAAGACGAAATTTTTAAGTATTTCTTTTCCTTTCGGCGTGTGTTGAACTTCGGGGTGGAATTGCACCGCGTAAAATTGTTTTTCCGTATTTTCAAATGCTGCGCAACTGCAATCGCGTGTTTTGGCGACGGTTTTGCAGCCTTTCGGTAACTCCGCTACGTAATCGGTATGACTCATCAAGGTGATTTCAGATGCGTTCAAACCCGAAAATAAGGGGGAAGAAAGGTCTAAATTTGTTTCGATTTTTCCGTATTCGCTCACTTCGCAAGAACGAACCGCTCCGCCTAGCATATGCGCGAGGATTTGCATGCCGTAGCAGATGCCGAGCACGGGGATGCCGAGATTTAATATCGCAGGATCGCATTTGGGGGAATCGGGTGCGTAAACGCTATACGGACCACCGGTAAAAATGATACCGATCGGAGCGATTTCTTTGATTCGTTCGACGGAAATCGTGCAAGGTTCGATAATTGCGTATACGTGCTTTTCTCTGATTCTGCGAGCAATCAATTCTTTATATTGTCCGCCGAAGTCCAATACTAATATGGTTTGATTCATTGGTATTCTCCTATTTGATAAAAAAGACAGGGAAACCCCGCCTTTGTTTTATTTAATTTCGATTCCGTGAGGCGTAAAGAGAAAAATATTATTTTCCATTTCGTATACGCCTCCGTCTAACGCATAAATTGCACCGCAGAGCATATCGAGTACGCGATATGCGGTGTCTTTCGCAAGTTCTCCGGTATGAACAACCGCTTGCTGTCCGTTTTTGAGGGTTGAGATGACTTTTTCTACGTCTTTGAACGATTTCGGGTGAAATACGGTAACAGGACCTTTTTTAACGGTGTCAAAACTTTCTTCTCCGCGTTCGAAACGATCGAAATTGATACGGCGTCTTTCCGTATTATCCTTTTCGGATCGTTGAAAAAAATCAAATAACCCCATAATTACCTCTGTTCTGCTCTGTTCCCGAAGATGGCTCTTCCGAGACGAATCATATTGCTTCCGTTTCTGATTGCGATCAAATAATCTTCGCTCATGCCGACTGAAAGAAATCGAAACGGAAAACCTTCTTCTTTTATTGTATCATAGATTGCTCGCATTTGCAAACACAATGCGCTTAATTTTTCTTGATTTGTTGTTTTCGGGAGCATTGCCATCAAACCGAGCGGACGAATATTAGGCATTGCCGACACAAGTCGGACGGCTTCTGTTGCCGAATTGGGGGGGAATCCGCTTTTTGAAGACTCGCATCCGATGTTGATTTCAAGTAAAACGTTCGTCGTTAAGTTGCGCTTTTTGCTTTGTTCGGAAATTTCTTTCGCTAAACGAATACTGTCTACCGATTGAATTAGGGAAACTTTTCCGATCAGATATTTTACTTTATTAGTTTGCAGATGTCCGATAAAATGAAATTCCGCACCGCTTAAAAAGGGCGATTTTTCTCGGAATTCTTGTACGTGATTATCGCCTACGATCGTTAGTCCGCAATCGATTGCTTCTTGAATCGTTCGGACGTCCATCGTTTTGACCGCGCCGACTAAAGAAATCGGTTCTCCGAGATTATTTCCGTTTTCGATCTCTTTGAAAACATGTCGCAACGCATCTTTTGTCATATTATTCGAGAATTCCCGTTTCGATTACTTTTTGCGCGATTTGAACGGCGTTCGTCGCCGCGCCCTTTCTGATGTTATCCGCAACAACCCAAAGGTTGATTCCGCTTTCTACCGTGTCGTCTTTTCTGATTCTGCCGACAAAAACTTGATCTTTGTTTTCGGAGGTAAGAGGCATGGGGTATAAATTTTCGGCAGGATTGTCTTGAACGATTACGCCTTCCGCCTCGCTTAAAACTCGTCTGACTTCTTCGACGGTGCAGGGTGAGTTGAATTCCACGTTGATCGATTCGCTGTGTCCGTAATACACGGGAACACGGACGGTCGTAGCGGTTATTTTTATGGATTGATCGTTCAGAATTTTTTTGGTTTCAAAGATCATCTTGTCTTCTTCTTTCGTATAGCCGTTTTCCAAGAATACGTCGATATGCGGCAAGCAATTGCCGAAAATCGGGTAAGGGAATTTTTGCGGCGCTTCTCCGCAAATGCCGCCTTTTAAATCATTAAAACCCTTTACGCCTGCGCCGCTGACGGCTTGATAGGTAGAGTACACGATCCGCTTAATGCCGAAACGCTCGTGAAGGGGCTTTAGTGCGACGACTGCCTGAATCGTAGAGCAGTTCGGGTTGGCGATGATATTATGATGATTTTTGATTTCTTCCGCATTACATTCTGGTACGACGAGGGGGACGGACGGATCTCTTCTCCAAGCATTGGAGTTGTCGATGACGAGCGTTCCGTTTTCGGCGAATACGGGGGCGAATTCTTTACTTGTTTCGCCGCCTGCGGAAA
This sequence comes from uncultured Clostridia bacterium, assembly GCA_964426105.1. GTDB lineage: Bacteria > Bacillota > Clostridia > Christensenellales > Borkfalkiaceae > UMGS621. Next base: position 3,424 of record CAYRPB010000001.1, read on the forward strand.
ATAACGCGATATCGATTTTTTTGTCGAGAATGTTCTCTCGGCTCAATTGAATGACGGTGTGCGGCTTTCCCATAAAATCAACGGTTTGCCCGGCACTGCGCGCGGAAGCGTAGAGGTAATATTCTTCGACGGGAAGATTCCGTTCGGTTAAAACCTCTAAAATTTTTCTTCCGACCATTCCGGTTGCTCCAACAACTGCAATACGATATTTTTTCATCCGAAACTTCTCCTAAATATAAATGAAAATAAATTTTTATTTATATTATCAAAATAAAATAGAAAAGTAAAGTTTTTTCAAGGAGTATCTTCTTTTTGTTGAAAAATATTTTAATTTAGTGTACAATAGTAATAACACTTTCATGGTTAGGAGAATTTGAATGGCAAAAGGTAAAATCGGCGGGTTGATTAACCGAATGATTATGGGCTCGGAAAAATCCGAAGGATATGCTCGTTCTACTTTGCCCAGCAATCGTTGGGCGTTATTTGGAGATATCTTCAAGGGGAATTTAACGCGGTTACTCGGGATCAATCTTTTGATCTTGGTATTTTTTATTCCCTTGTTTCTCGTTTTGTTTTATAAACAATCTTACGGGCTTTATGTGGGGGGTAATACGCCGTTTTCCCAAAACGTAGGAATCGGCTACCCGATCATTCCCGATATGACGGGCGTAACCGAACAGGTAAACGTAATCGTCGTGTTGAGAACCTACGTTTTTCTGCCGTTGGCGGCAGTTATCGCGGCGGTCGGCGTATCCGGCGGAGCGTATGTTATTCGTAACATGGTTTGGACTGAGGGTATTTTTGTCGCAAATGATTTTTGGCGAGGAATAAAACAGAACTTCGGCGTTATCGTCTGTGCATTGATGTTCTTTTCCGTATTCTTTTTGTTGGGGAAGATTTCTCTTGCTTATACCGATTTAATGCTTGCTCTGGGGCAGGATAACGAATGGTTGTTGTGGATCGCAAAGGGTGCGACTTATATCGTGCTCGGTCTTTTAACGATCATGACGTTTTGGATGATATCGATGGGCGTTACGTATCAACTCGGTTTTTGGAAATTGTTAAAGAATTCCTTTTTAATGACGATTTCTTTGTTACCGACCAACGTTTTCTTCTTGTTTTTAAGTTTGATTTCGTTTATATTGGTCTATATCGGTAGCATCTTTACGATGATCGGTTATATTTTGATTCTGACGTTCGGTTTTTCCGTCGGCTTGTTGGCTTGGACGGATTATAGCCATTGGGTGTTTGATAAATATATCAATGATAAAGTTCCCGGGGCGCAGAAGAATCGCGGAATTTACGAAAAGGTCGGAAAGGACGATGCGGAGTCGATTAAACGGTATAAAGAGCAGATGCAACAGTTCGGGCGTTCTAATTTGACGTTGCGTCCGATAAAGCCGATTACGGACGAAGAATTGACGTTGGTGGAATTACCGACAACGTTTAACCGTTCGGACTTGCAGAGATTGCAGGAGAGCAAAGAGGCAATTTATAAGGATTCCGAAGAGTACGTTCTTGCGCATAAGGATGAAGAGCAATATCAGTTGACGGAAGAAGAAAAGCAAATGGAAGCCGATCGCGAAAAACGAAAAGAGGAAGCGAGAAAACTTCTCGAAAAGAAAGAGAAGAAAGCGCGTAAGAAAAAGGATCACTGAGAATGAAATACGGCGTATTGGCGGAATTTTATGAAGATTTGATTTGCGACTGCGACTATGAAAAATGGTCGCAGTACGTTTGTAAAAATATTCTGAAATACGCCCCTTCGTTAAACGGGGTGGATTTTGCTTGCGGAACGGGGTATTTTACGCGTGCGCTTGCGACCGCAGGGTGTGACGTTATCGGCGCGGATATTTCAAACGAAATGCTGTCGGAAGCGTTGTCGCGTTCGGAGAGATGCGGAATTACTTACGTTCATCAAGATATGACTAAGCCGTGCGGCTTTCGTGATTTGGGGTTTATTACCGTGATCAACGACGGGGTTAATTATATTCCGCAAAAATCCGTGCGTTCTCTTTTTGAGAGATTCGGCGCGTGTTTGAAAAAGGGTGGAATTTTATTATTCGACGTTTCCAGTCCGTATAAACTTCGTGAAATATTGGGAAACAATTTATTCGGCGAGGATTTAGACGAGGTTACGTATCTTTGGTTTAACCGCTTAAAAAAGGATTCCGTTCAAATGGACTTGTCCTTTTTTGTTCCGAAAGGGGATTGTTACGAACGCTTTGACGAGCGGCACGTTCAATATATTCATGAGCAAGAAGATTTGGAGCGTGCATTGTGCGAAACGGGGTTTCGATTGATTCGGACAGACGGAGATTTCGGTAGAAAATTAAAGGAAGATTCTCGGCGGATTCATGTGATCGCCGAAAAAGAGAGATAGATGAAAGATAAAAACAGATTGATAAAAACTTTGATATACGATAACGAGTTGTCTTTATGCTTGTTGGATACGACGGAAATGGTTAACCGAGCGATTGAACTTCATCGGTTATCGCCGCTATCGGCGGCGGCGTTGGGTCGTTCTCTGACAATCGGGACTTTTATGGCGTCTTGTCTGAAAAACGAAACGGACAAACTTTCGATTACCATTAACGGCGACGGTGTCGGCGGCAGTATCGTTGTTTGCGGTAACAGTAATTTAGATATGCGAGGCTCGATCGATCAACCTCGGGCGGAACTTCCGTTGCGTGCGGACGGAAAGTTGGACGTGGGAGGTTGTGTTGGTAAAAACGGGCGTCTGACGGTTGTTAAAAACATGGGGCTAAAAGATCCCTATTCCGGATCTTGTCGCCTTGTATCGGGTGAAATTGCGGAGGATTTTGCGGCGTATTATCTTTACAGTGAGCAACAACCGACTGCAATTGCGTTGGGGGTGAAAATCGGTACGGATTATCGGTGCGTCGGCGCGGGGGGCGCGGTGATTCAGACTTTGCCTGGGGCAAGTGAAGAAAATATTGTCCGTGCAGAGAAGGTGATTTCTCAATTATCGAATATCAGTTCGTTGATCGAAACCGATTCCCTTGAAGAAATTTTGCATCGTTTTTTCGGTGTGGAAAAATTTGAGACTTACGAGCCGCGTTACCGTTGCTTGTGCAGTCGTGATTATATTGAGCGGATTTTGCTTTCGATGGGGAAAGACGAGTTGTATGACATTTTGAAAGAACAGGGAAAGATTACGGTTGACTGTCAATTCTGTGAGAAAAAATACGTTTTTGAACGGGAAGATATCGATCGACTGATTGGAATAAATGAGTGATAAAGTAATCAAATTAGACAATACGACCAAATATTATAAGCGACTTGCCGAAGAGAAAGCGGATCGGAATGATTTATTGGGAAGTCTTTCTTTGCTGTTAGCATGCAAAGATAAGACGAAAGGCGTTATGATTTATGCCGATATTGCCGATCTTTATTTTGATATGGGACATTACGATCTTTCGATTCGTTATTGGTATCGTTTTCTCAATATGGTAAGCAAGAAGAATTATTCCATTGCGTATAACGGCTTGGGCGCGAGTTATTTTTATTTGGGAAACGTCAATATGGCAGGGTATTATTTTAACGAACAGTTGTCTGCCGTTCACGATCCGTCTAAGGTTTATATTGACGATAACATGATGGAGTATTTTGACGATGTCGTAAGCGGAAGAAAGGATTACAAAATCGTTTATCCGTTTACGAGCGTTGATTATACGGACGTCCTCGATGCAGGAAAAAGGAAAATTATGCACGGCGATTATGACGGTGCGCTGGAAACGCTATCCGAGGTGCAACCGAGATCGGAACGTTACGTCGATGCTTTATGCGAACGGGCTGTCGCTTATTTTTTCAAAGGTGACGTGCGAGATTCGGTTGAAGAAAGCAAGAAAGCGTTGATTTATGATCCGAATTGCGTACGCGCGTTTTGTTCGCTTGCTAGTGTTTATTATTATTGCGGACAGTACGAACAAGCCGCGCTTTGCTTAAAACACGCGGAAGAAATCGAGTCGATGGACGACGAATCGACTTATAAATTGGCAACTACGTTTTGTGAACAAGGAAAACACGGAAAGGCTTTGCGTTATCTTTCGAAATTGATTGAAACAAATCCTTATGAAATTAAAATTCTGCATTTAATGGGGATTGCTTATTATAATACGGGAGATTTTGCCAAGGCGCAGGAATGTTTTCATAAGATTATTCGCATAACGCAGAAAAATCCGACAGCACTCTATTATTATCGCCTTAGCGGAGAACAAATTGCTGCAGGTACGAAAAACGCAAAGCCGCTCACGTATTTTTTCCGTATTCCTGATGAAGAGCAGGAGAAGAGAGTAAAGGAATTAAAGGATTTGCTGCAAATCCCCCCGAAAGGCCGTGAGAAAAAAACGGAAAAGAAAGAGTTGATCGAATTGATCGATTGGGCTTTTTCTACGATGAATATCGAATTAATGATGCTTGCTGTCGGGATTTTGGCTTCCTTAAACGAACCTTTTGCAACCGATTACTTGTTGGATATTTTGTTGGACGCGTCGGTATATGATGACGTCAAGGAAGTTGTTGTGTACCGTTTGGCGGTAAAACAGTATGATAAAAAGACAGGTGTGGTATTCGGTAACTTTTTTAAGAAGATTCAGTTTATGAGCCTTGATTTGTCCGAAGAAAAGGAGGCGGATCTTTTTATTTGCGCTTATGCGGAGGCATTTACCAAGTTGTTGCTTTTCGGGGAAGAACGGTTTGAACAATTGGTTGAGGTAACGCGACGGCTTTTTTACGAGTTTTTGCTTTGTGGCAGATTGAACGAGATAAAGGATTCGACCGTATTGGCGGCTGTTCTTGCGCTTATGTGCGGAAGTGATTCTTGCAAGGGATTTAACAAGGCTGCGAAAATGTTCAAACAAGAGGTTGAAACTATTAAAAATTTATTGGCATTGGTTAACGAGGTGGAAGGAAATGATTAAGTTGGTTGATATCGACGCGATTTTTGAAAAACAATTAAGAGCGTATATGCAAGAGCATGCAGGGGAGTTGGATGAATCGGCATGGGAAGAAAAGATTGCCGAATTATACGAAGCGTTCGGACGCTCTGTTTTGCCTGAATTGGGGACTGCTCCGGAAAATTATTATTCCGATTGCACGGGGCGAGAACTTGCCGAACTTTTATCGGCGCACGTAAAAAACGACGTGGCTGTTTCGGATTATCTTTGCGAAGCGATTATTCGTTCGGAGGATGCGGAGGACGCGTTGTTGCCTTTTTTGGACGCAGAGGAAGAAGAACTTGCTTTTTATGCGATGAATTTATTAAAGGATAAGGGAAGCGTGAAACCGTTAGATCGTTATCTTTCCTTTATTGTAGAACAATCGGTTTGTCAGGATAAAAAGGATCTTGCTTGCGAAATTTTAATTGAATACCCCGATAGAATGAAAGAAAAAATTCTTTCCGTTTTTGACGAATGTGCAAAAAACGATCGCGCTTCTTTATTGGATATTCTTTCGCGTTGTAATCGTGACGATCGCATTTTGAATCGGTTGACGGATGCTTTACGAGAAAATAGTGGCGAAATACCGCTTTACGTTTCATTTATTCGTCGTTACGGCGACGAGCGCGCGTTGAATCTTCTTTATGAGTTGATTGAACGGGAAGAAATTAATTATCAAGATTTTCAAGAGTTGAAGTTGGCAATAGAGGCTCTTGGCGGAGAATATGAGAAAGAACGGGATTTTTCAAACGATAAAATCTATCGAAAAATTATGAAAAACAAGTTGTCCGACATGAAATCTTGAACTTTTTCATATTTTAAAATGTGAAAAGTTTTTATCAAATCGTCAGTTCCTCGCTGATTGTTATCGGAAGCGTAATCGGGGCGGGGTTTATTTCGGGAAGAGAAATCGTAAGTTTTTTTTCGGGAGCGATTTTAATCCCGTCCGTGTATTTAACGGGCTTGATTTTTTTCTTTGCTACGTTGATGCTCTTTCGCGTCGGCACTGTATGGGGAGATGAAACGGTCGCAAACAAGGCGATCTTCGGGCGATTTTATCCGCTTTTAGAGGGATTTATTTTACTTTCCTGTTTTATTTCCTTTGCGAGTATGTTGGCCGGACTGGATGCGCTTTCCGAAAGTTTTTTGGGAAGCGTTCCTGTTTTTTCGATCGGGGGAATGATTGCCGCTACGATTAGTTTGAAACGCGGAATCAAGGGGATCGCCGTCGTGAATTTTATTATGGTTCCTTTTATGGTCGGCGCGGTTTTATGCTTCTTGTTTCAAAAGGGCGAGTTTGTTGTTTTTTCGGCAGGAGTCAGCGGAACAAAAGATTTTAAGATTGTTCTATACGCTGCAATGAACCTTTTTTCGGCTTCGCAGGTGATTATATCGTTAGGTTCTGAAATTGATAGGAAATCTCAGATGATTTCGTCTTTGATTCTGTCTGTCGTATTGTGTTTTTTGATTTTTTTAATAGCCGCTGCGGTAGCGTTTGAAGGGGCAAATGCGGAAAACGCCGATATGCCGCTTTTGTATTTGATAAGCGAAAATAAGTCGTTCGGAGTCGTGTTCGGCGTTATTGTTTTTTTCGGGATTTTTACGACGTTGATTACCGCTTATTACCCTTTATATCGCTTTGCTTATGAGCGGAAAAAGAGTATCGGCGTTATCGTTGTGTGTGTGATTTCTTTTTTGTTTTCGAGAATCGGGTTGAAGACAATTGTCGATTATGTTTATCCCGTTCAGGGAATGATGGGATTGATTTATCTTGTTTTTTGCGCGGTATATATGTTTCGCGGAGAGCATGGTAAAAATAAAACGTCGTATCGTGCCTTGTGATTTTTGAGTATATTCTTTGGCCTTTGGGGTAAAATATAAAATAAGATTAGCGTTTTCGCTGAAATTATCCGAGGAGTTGTAAAAATGTCAAAGAAAAAAAAGAATAAAGTGATTCATTTGACCGAAGAAGACTATGGAAACTATATTATGGCGTTGAAAGACGAAACACCGCCGAAAGTAATCGTTGAAAAAGACAAAAAGTTAAAAAAATAGTCAAATCCCCGATAATTTCGGGGATTTTTTAATTGTCATTTTTTAAGAATTATAGTATACTATATAAGATCTTTTAAAAATATCATTGGAGGACTTGGGAGAACTGGATGGTTATCGTAAAAGAAGTATTAAACAAAAAAGACATGAGGTTATTTGCTACATATCCTTTGAAGTTATATAAAAATTGTCCGTATTACGTACCCTCTTTGCGGTCGGACGAATTTAATACGCTGAATCCGAATAAAAATTTCAGTTTAGAGGAATGTGATTGCAAGTGTTTTCTCGCTTATCGCGACGGCGAACTTGTCGGAAGAATTGCCGGAATTATCAATCATGCGTATAACCGTATAAACAATAAAAAATGTATTCGTTTTTCGAGATTTGACTGTATTGACGATATTGAAGTGTTTCGGGTTTTGTTGTCTGCGGTAGAACGATACGGTGCGCAAAACGGCATGGATACGATTCACGGACCGTGGGGATTTAACGATACGGACAGAGAGGGGTTGTTGACGTACGGATTTGATAAACGCAGTACGTATGCTACCAATTATTATTATCCGTATTTTTCTGAAAAAATGCCGCTGCTAGGGTATTCGGACGAATCAAAGTGGTTAGAACGTAGTTTTTCTATTCCCAAAGTTCCGTATGAGAGAATTACGAGAATCAGCGAACAGTTGAAACAAAAGTTAAACATTCGCGACGTTGCGGAAACGATGACGATTAAAGAGATTGTTACGCAATATGGCGACGGTTTCTTCGATACTTTGAACGACGCGTACGGACATTTGGACGGCTATGTTCCGGTTGAGGGAAAAGCGAAAGAGAATGTATTGAAACAGTTTGCAACCATTGCCAATACGCGGTATATTAGTTTTCTCGTAGATGAGAAAGAAGAGGTCGCCGGATTCGGTATCGTATTGCCGTCGATTTGCGACGCTTTGATTAAGCATAAGGGAAAATTGTTCCCGACGGGATTTATCAACGTGCTGTATTCGATCAAAAAACCGAAAGAACTTGAAATGGCTTTGATCGGAATTAAATCGTCCTATAAAAATTCGGGGATCAACTCCATTATTATCAATCGGATTATGATGAATATTATGGAGGACGGAATCGAACACTTGGAATCCAATCCGATGTTGGAAACCAATCTTGCGATTCAGCAGCAATGGAAATTTGCCGAAAATGAAATAATTAAACGGAGGCAGACTTATATCAAACCGATAGAGGTTGCCGAATAACGAGGAAAATTATGAAGAGAACTTATTTGAAAGAAATCGGTTTGGATTCGCAGTCGTTCGATGGAAAAACCGTGACGGTAGCAGGTTGGGCGCGGACGATTCGGGATTCAAAGGCATTCGGCTTTATCGAGTTGAACGACGGATCGTGTTTCAAAAACGTGCAGATCGTGTTTGACCGTTCCAAAATCGCTAATTACGACGAGATTGCAAGGCAGAATGTCGGCGCTTCTCTCGTCGTGACGGGCAAGGTTATTTTGACGCCCGAAAACAAACAGCCTTTTGAAATCAATGCGGGCAGCATTGCGGTAGAAGGTGAGTCTACGGCAGATTATCCGTTACAGAAGAAAAGACATTCCTTAGAATTTTTAAGAGAAATAGCGCATTTAAGACCGCGCACGAATACGTTTTCCGCTGTTTTTCGGATTAGAAGCGAAGCGGCTTTTGCAATTCACGAATATTTCCATAATCAAGGTTTTGTTTACGTTCATACCCCGATCATTACGGGAAGTGATTGCGAGGGAGCGGGCGCGATGTTTCAGGTTACGACGCTTGATTTGGAGCGGATCGCTGCAAATCACGAACCCATTGATTATAAAAAGGACTTTTTTGAAAAGAAAGCGAGTTTGACCGTTTCCGGTCAACTTGACGTCGAAACGTACGCAATGGCATTTGCAAACGTTTATACGTTCGGACCGACTTTCCGTGCAGAGCGATCGAACACTGTTCGTCACGCTGCGGAATTTTGGATGATCGAACCCGAAATCGCGTTTGCGGATCTTTCGGACGATATGGATTGCGCCGAAGGAATGGTGAAGCATATTATCATGCACGTTATGAATACGTGTAAAGATGAACTCTCTTTTTTGAATCAATTTGTAGATTGCGGACTTTTGGATCGCTTAAACAACGTCGTCGGTAATACGTTTGTTCGGTTATCGTATACGGAAGCGATCGATATTTTGGAAAAGGTCAAAGATCGGTTTGAATTTCCCGTGTATTGGGGAGCGGATCTGCAAAGCGAGCACGAACGCTATCTGACGGAAGAGGTATTTAAAAAGCCGGTGTTCTTGACCGATTACCCCAAGGAAATCAAAGCGTTTTATATGCGCTTAAACGACGACGGGAAGACGGTTGCCGCATCCGACTTGTTAGTGCCAGGAATCGGCGAGTTAATCGGCGGAAGTCAAAGAGAAGAGCGCATGGATATGTTGAAAGCGCGTATGAAAGAATTGAATCTCAGTGAAACGGATTATCAATTTTATCTCGATTTGCGGAAATACGGCGGCGTAAAACATGCCGGTTTCGGGTTGGGATTTGAACGTATGATTATGTACTTGACGGGAATTGCAAACATTCGTGACGTAATTCCGTTCCCACGTACGGTAGGAACTTTGGAATATTGATATGAAAATCATTGTTGATGCATTCGGCGGCGATCATGCTCCCGAAGAAATTGTAAAGGGCGGCGTAGAAGCGCTTGCGAAAAAGAAAGATTTAGAATTGATTTTCGTCGGGAAAAAGGCGGAAATAGAGAACGTCCTTTCTTCTTGTCGGTACGATGCCGATCGAATTGAAATCGTGGATGCGCCGGATGTGATTGCGTGCGAAGAAGAACCGACGGTTGCGATCAAGCGAAAGCCGGATTCTTCTATTTGCGCAGGCTTTCGGCGATTGAAAGATGACGATTCCGTTTCCGGGTTTGTTTCGGCAGGCTCGACGGGGGCGGTATTGGTTGGAGCAACGTTAAAACTCGGTCGTCTCAAAGGTGTTTCTCGTCCTGCCTTGTGTCCGTTTTTACCGACGGTGCAGGATTCAAAACGCGTCTATTTGTTAGATGCAGGCGCGAATGCCGACTGCAAGCCGATCAATTTGGTGCAGTTTGCTTTAATGGGGGCTGCCTATGCGGAAGTTTTCGGCGTAAAAGAACCAAAAGTGGCGTTATTGTCCAACGGAACGGAAGATAAAAAAGGAAATGCGTTGAATCACGAAGTGTTTCCGTTATTAAAAGAGTTGCCGATTGATTTTGTCGGCAATATGGAAGCGCGTGAAATTTTATCGGGAAACGTAGACGTCGTGGTTTCCGACGGTTTTTCCGGCAACATTGCGTTGAAGGGAATGGAGGGCGCAATCGGAAATCTGATGTGCATTATGAAGGCTGAAATAATGTCTACGTTTAAGGGCAAACTCGGCGGTTTATTGCTGAAAGGTGCTTTTTCCGATATAAAAGACAAAATGGATTACAATCGTCAGGGGGGTGCGGTTTTTCTCGGCGTTGAAAAGGTCGTCGTAAAAGCACACGGCTCTTCCAAGAGCGACGCGATCTGCAATGCTGTTTTGCAGGCAACGGAAGCGGCGGAACGCGATATAATCGGTAAAATCAAATTAAAATTAGGGAATACGATAGGGGTTGCGGAATAGTTATGATTTTCGACGTCGCCGAATGTGAATTGCGATTAGGATATCGCTTTAACGATAAAATGTTGTTGCGGCAATGCTTTACGCATGCTTCGTATGCAAATGAGAATAAGACGAAAGACAACGAGCGGTTGGAGTTTTTCGGCGATGCGATTTTGGGGTTGGTCGTCACAGAGCATTTGTTTAGGCGTAATCTTGCCGGAGAGGGAAAATTAACGCAGAAGCGTGCGGAACTCGTTTCAAAAAAGCCTTTGCAAAACGCAGTGGAAGAACTCGGATTAAGCGATCTTATTTTGTTGGGAAACGGTTTAACCATGCACTCTAATCACGAAGAGAAACTTTATTCCAGTTTATACGAAGCGGTTGTTGCAGGGATTTATTTGGACGGCGGCATGGAAGCGGCGAAAAAATTTATTTTCCGTACGTTATTACAGAAAAAAGATCGAAAGACGGAATCGAAATCGGTTAATAAAAGGAACCGAGTTGCGGAAAAAGACAATAAAAGCGCGTTTCAAGAATACGTGCAGAAATATAAACTCGGGACGATTCGTTATGTTGAACTCGAAAAGAGCGGTAGCGATCATAATCCCGTCTTTACGGTTGAAGTACGATTAGATAATCAAGCGCGTGCGGTCGGAGTCGGAAAAAGTAAAAAACAGGCAGAAGCGGACGCGGCGGGAAAAGCATTGATCCGAATCAAAAAAAAGAAATCGAATACGAGGAAATAAGTTGAATTTTGAAAAATTGGAACTTTACGGTTTTAAGTCGTTTGCCGATAAAGTAGAGATTAAATTTAATGACGGTATCACTGGAATCGTCGGTCCGAACGGCTGCGGTAAGTCCAACGTAGCGGATGCTATTCGGTGGGTATTGGGCGAACAGTCTGCAAAGACGTTGCGCGGATCGAGTATGCAGGACGTTATATTTAGCGGAACACAAGCGAGAAAATCCCTCTCTTATTGCGAAGTTTCTCTTTATTTCGATAATACCAATCGAATGTTCAGTTTGGATTATAACGAAGTAATTATTACGAGAAAGTTGTTTCGGAGCGGAGAAAGCGAATATTATATCAATAAGCAGCCGTCCCGTCTGAGAGATATCGTTGATTTATTGCATGAATGCGGAATCGGTAAGGAAGGGTATTCGATTATCGGACAGGGTAAGGTCGAAGAAATCATGTCGGCAAAACCCGAAGATCGTCGCGCGATTTTTGAAGAGGCGACGGGAATTGCGAAGTTTAAGGCGAGAAAGAACGAAACGCAAAGGAAGTTGGAACGAACCAAGGAGAATTTATTCGTTTTTTCTAACGTTCTTTCCGAATTAGAGGCGCAACTTGCGCCGTTAGAAAAGCAAGCGGAAAAGACGCGTCAATTTCGCGATTTGTCCGAACAGTTGAAACATCATGAAATCAATACGTATATCGCAAGATACGATAACGTAGCGGTGGAAAAAGAAAAGATCGACACTCGTATTCGCGGAATACAGGAAGAAGGCGTTCTTCGGCAAGAGGAATACGAGAATGCGCAGACGCGTTATGAAACGATCTTCGATCAAATTAACGGCGCAGACGCAAAGTTGAACGATCTGCATGAAAAACTTCTCGTAAAAACCGTCGATATCGAAAAGCAAGCCGGGGAAGCGAAACTTTACGGGGAAAAAATTTCTTTTTTGCGTTCGCAGATCGAACGTTTGCAATCGGAAATCGAACAAAACGATGTGACGATTGACGGACATCGCGTCCAATTGGAAGAAAACGAACGATTAAAGGCAGACAAGCGCAAGCAAATCAATTCGTTTGTCAAGCGTTCGGGAGAGATTCGAGATTCGCTTGCAAAGGTGTTGACTGAACTTTCTGCATACGAAGGACTTGCCGAGCAGAGCAGAAAAAAGATAATCGAATCCATCGAATCTCTGTCGGATATTAATTTGAACAAGGGGTCTCTCGGTGCCGAAAAGCAGGCTTTGGAGAGCAGAAAACGCGAGATTGAACAAGAACTTGTCTCTCTTAACGAAAAAAGAAACGTCGTTTATGGAGAAAAGGATACTCTTGATCGGAATCTCGGCGATTTGGACAGAAAGGTTTCCGATCTGAAAAATCAGATTTTGGAACAAGAGGATATTGTTCGCAACGTCAACGAAGCGGTTGCGGATATCGATAATAAACTGTATAATCTCAATTCAAACGTTACGATGCTTGCCGCAAAGGAGAACTTTATTATCGGGATTAAGGAGTCGTACGAGGGGTATATGCCTGCCGTTAAGCGACTGTTGGTTTCGGCAAAGGAAGATAAGCGGATCGGTTCGAGAATCAAGGGCGTCGTTGCGTCTGTGATTCGTACGGAAGCGCGTTATGACGTTGCAATCGAAACGGCGTTGGGTGCTTCTCAGCAGAACGTTATTACGGCGAATACGGACGACGCTAAATTTTTGATCGAGTATCTGAAACAGACGCATGCCGGTCGCGTAACGTTTTTACCCGTTACTTCTATGAAACCTCGCTTTGAAAACGATTCCGTGAAAGCGGCGTTGAGAGAACCGGGGGCTTTGGGGCTTGCGAATCGCCTTGTTTCGTACGATCCTTATTTTGAAAACGTGATTTCCAATTTGTTGGGAAATACGTTGATTGTCGATCAAATTCACAATGCAACCAATATTGCCAATAAATATCGATTTGCTTTTAAGATCGTTACTTTAGAGGGGGATGTCTTTAATCCGCAAGGCTCTATGACAGGCGGTTCTCGCCGTCAAGACGCGCCGAATCTTTTGGCGGGAGATCGTCAATTGGACGAAATCCGAGAAAAACTGTCCGCAAAGCGGAAAGAAATGGAAAGCGTTAAAAAGGAAAAAGCCGAGGCGGAAGAAAAACGTGACGCGGCGATGAACGATTTGACGATGCTGAACGAGATGTACCAATCGCAACGACAAGAGCAATTGTTGGTTCGTGAAAAATTGAATGTTTCGGAAGCGTCTTTGATCGATTTAGGAAAAGAGATCGAGGCACGCATGGACGATTCCGACTTGTTAACGCAAAAAATCGTGCTTTTGGAGAATGAAATTCAGAAGATTTTGAGCGGTTCCGAAAAACTTGTCGAAGAGAAGGAAAGCGCGAATCAAGATGCGTTTAAGCATCAAACGGAATACGATTTATTGAGAAAACGTCAAAACGAGTTGACGGAAGAAAGTACTGCATTGCAGATTAAAATGACTGCCGTCAATGCCGATTTGGCGGCATTGGAATCTGATAACGAATGGCGACAGTCTGAAATTACGCGGTTTTCCGAAATGAAAGAGGATTACTTAAAGAATATTTCGGATACAGAGGTGATTATCGGTCAATTGAAACGCAATGCCGAACAGGTCGCGCTTTCAAAAGAAGAGCAAGATTACGTTAACGATTTGAGGAATCAAATTTCCAATATCGAGAACGAAAAATCTGCTTTGAGAGAGGAAATGAACCGCACGGACGAGTTGCGTTCGCAGTTATCCGCTCGTATAAACGAATTAGCGGAGAAAAAACACGCAGAAGAGATTGCTCTGACAAAAATCGATTCGGATATCGAGTACATGCAGCAGCGGATATGGGAAGAATATCAAGAAAGTTATGAAACTGCTGTAAAATGGCGTAGCGAGGGGTATGACAGTATGGTCGGCGAGCAGGAAATTGCACGCTTAAAAAGAAAAATTAACTCGCTTGGTTCAATCAATCCTAATGCTATCGAGGATTGTAAGGTTTTAAAAGATCGCTATGATGAAATGGTGATTCAAAAGGAGGATCTTGAAAAGGGCGAAGCCGATCTGCAACAGGCGATCGATACGTTAAAGGCGGAAATGTTAAACACTTTTAACGCAGGATTTAATACGATCAATGAAAATTTCAAAAAGATTTTCAAAGAACTGTTCGGCGGTGGGCGCGCGATGCTTGAACTTGACTATACGGACGTTGACGATCCGTTGGAAGCAGGGGTAGACATCATTGCCGAGCCGCCCGGGAAAAAATTGCAGAAAATTTCCCTATTGTCGGGCGGCGAGCGTGCGTTGACGGCGATTGCGATACTTTTCTCGATTTTACGTTTGCGCCCGATGCCGTTCTGCGTGTTGGACGAAATAGAGGCAGCATTGGATGAGGCGAACGTTGATCGCTTTGCGCGTTATCTGAAAAAATTCTCGCAAGATACGCAATTTATCGTCATAACGCATAGAAAACCCACGATGGAATTGGCGGATTCTTTGTTTGGCGTGACAATGGAAGAAAAGGGCGTTTCTAAAATCGTTTCGGTAAAATTGAGTGACATTATCGATGAGGAGGCTGTATAACGTATGGGACTTTTCGGAAAATTAAAGGAAGTTTTGAAAAAAACAAAGGATAATCTCTCCAAAAAATTGGTGGAATTATTTGCAAAGAATAAACTTGGCGATGAATTTTACGAGGAGTTGGAAGATATCTTGGTTTCTTCCGACGTCAGCGTAAAAACGGCTATGAATATTGTCGAAAATATTCGGGACGTTGCGATAGACGAGAAATGCAAAGATAAGGATTACGTTATCGATTTGCTGAAAGAAGAACTTTACGATACGTTGACGGAAGCGGAGGAGTTGGAAATTCTTTCTCCGGCAGTAATAATGATTGTCGGTGTTAACGGCGTCGGTAAAACAACAACGATCGGAAAACTTGCAAATTATTTTGTTAAACAAGGAAAAACGGTTACGATTGCGGCAGCGGATACCTTTCGCGCAGCCGCGTCCGATCAACTTTCCGTATGGGCGGAGCGCGCTAAGGTTCGCCTCGTAAAGCATAGCGAAGGGGCTGATCCGAGTGCGGTCGTATACGATGCGATTGCCTCCGTAAAAGCCAAGAAAACGGATATTTTGATTATCGATACGGCAGGTCGACTTCACGTAAAATCAAATTTGATGGAAGAGTTGAAAAAGATGGATCGCGTTGTAACGCGTGAATATCCAGAAGCGCATTTTTATAAATTGATTGCGTTAGATGCAACGACGGGGCAGAACGCCTATAATCAAGTTGACGTGTTTAAGGAAGACGTCGGGGTGGACGGTATCGTTTTAACGAAACTGGACGGAACGGCGAAAGGCGGTTTTGTGATTTCTCTTTGCGGAGAATTGCAAGTGCCGGTTGTGTACGTCGGTACGGGGGAAAAAATCGACGATATCGAACCGTTTGACGCCGAAGCGTTTGTGGAAGGGCTGTTTTAAGGAATGATCCTTTTTATGGCATGATGCGAGAAATAAGGAGAATCTGTTGAATAAAACGTTATTACATAAATTAAAAGAAGCATTGCTTGCTGTTTTACCGATTACGATCATCATCTTGATTTTGAATTTTTCGGTTGCTCCGATGGATCGTTATCAGTTGTATAGTTTTTTGATCGGAGCGGTGTTTTTAATCCTCGGAATGGGGTTGTATTCCTTGGGGTGTGATACGTCCGTTGAACCGATTGGCGGACATATCGGTGCGAAAATAACCGAATCTAAAAAGATTTGGTTGATTTTGGCTGTTTGTTTTGTTCTCGGGGTTATCGTGACGATTGCCGAACCCGATCTTACCGTCCTTGCAACGCAAGTCGCCGGCATGATCGATAAATGGGAATTGATTTTGACAGTGGCATTCGGCGTTGGTTTTTTTATGGTAATCTACGTATTGAGGACGGTATTAAAAATCAATCTGAATTTCGTTTTGATTTTTTTCTACGGCGTTTTGTTTTTATTGGCGGCATTTGTCGATGCGGGGTTTGTTCCGCTTGCCTTTGATTCGGGCGGTGTTACGACCGGCCCGATTACCGTGCCCTTTATTATGGCGCTCGGAGTGGGGATTTCGTCTGTTTTGGGCGGAAAAAACAGCCAAGATAACAGTTTCGGTATGATCGGCGTATGTTCGATCGGACCGATTATTGCCGTTTTGATTTTGGGCTTGATTCATGACGTATCTTCGTTTGATTATGCTCTTTCCGTTCCGGAAACGTTTGGCAGTTTCGGAGAGGTTATGGCGTTTTACATGAAAAGTTTGCCACATTATTTGGGAGAAGTAGCGATCGCGCTTTCTCCGATTGTTGGTTTTTTTGTGATTTTTCAGATTTTTGTTTTGAAATTGCCGTTAAAGCAATTGTTGAAAATCATTGTCGGAATTCTTTATACATATATCGGATTGTCGATTTTTTTGACGGGCGTTAACGTAGGTTTTATGTCGGCAGGGCAATATATCGGCGCGGAATTGGCTAAGGCAAATCGTTGGTTGATTATTCCGATTGGAATGATCGTCGGTGCGTGTATTGTTTTTGCAGAGCCTGCGGTTCACGTCTTGAACAAGCAGGTGGAAGAAATAACGGGTGGAACGATCACCCGATCTACCATGTTGATGGTGCTTGCAGCCTCTATGGCTTGCGCGTTGGGGCTTTCCATGTTGCGAGTCGTTACGGGAATCAGTATATGGTATATTATATTGCCCGGATATGCGATTGCTTTGACTATTTCTTTCTTTGTACCGAAGATATTTACGGCGATTGCGTTCGATTCCGGCGGAGTCGCTTCAGGACCGATGACGGCAACGTTCTTATTGCCGTTTGCGATCGGTGCTTGTTCGGAGATAAGCGGAACGTCCGCTATCATGACGGATGCGTTCGGACTTGTTGCGTTGGTGGCGATGACGCCGTTGTTGACGGTACAAATTCTCGGGCTTGTTTATAAGTTGCATACCGCAAAAGCAACGAAAGTCGCTGCAAAACAATTCAAGGAACTTCTTGCGGAAGAGGGAAATGTTATTGAATTAGCGGAATATAATCCTGAAGAAAGTGTTAATATCGAAAAAAGAGGACGGCTAAAAACGAAAATCAAACGAGCGGAAGAGCGTGTAAAGCGAATCGTGAAGCAGAGAAAAGAAAAAAACGATAAGGAGAAATCCGATGAATGAGAAATTAAAGGTTATGATGATTATTGCGGAACGTGAGTTTTCTAAGAAAATCATTGAAAAAATCAAAGACGTCGGAGCGAATTATATTCACGCCGTGTATGCAAGAGGAACTGCTCGTACCGATTTGCTTGAAGTTTTAGGAATCGGAGAATCGGAAAAGATTTTGATTTTAGCAACGGTTAAAGAGAGTAGAATTGAAGAGATTTATCAATATTTGCGGAATGATTTTAAATTTGAAAAAGCAGGGAAAGGGATTGCGTTTACGATTCCCGTCGTGAGCGTAGGCGGTCCCGCCACTTTACAGATTTTATCAGGAAGAGTTTAAGGAGGAATTATGGAATACGAATTGATTATAACAATCGTTAATCGCGGGTTTAATGAAATTGTAATGGATGCGGCGCGTGCGGTCGGGGCGCGCGGCGGCACGATTATCAATGCGCGCGGAGCAGGCGCTCACGAAGCGGAAAAACTGTTCGGTATTTCCGTTCAGCCGGAAAAAGAGTTGGTTTTGATTCTTGCCGAAAAAGAGGGAAAGTCTGAAATTATGTCGGCGATTATTAAGGCTGCCGGCTTGAATACCGTCGGACAAGGGTTATGTTTCTCCGTGGCGGTAGAGGATGTTTTGGGTGTTGCGCTTCTAAACGCTCCGAAACAAGAGGAGTAAAACGCAACTCAAAATTAGAGTGCGTTGTGTGTTTTTATGGAAAAGAGGCTGTGCTTTTACGAGCATAGCCTCTTTTGCGCCTTATAAAAAGAGTTTATAAAATTAGAGATAATAAAGCAAATCGCCGTAGTCGGGGAAAGGCCAATATTTCTTAGCGGTCAACAATTCCGCTTCGTCTACGCATTTTCTGAGTTTTTCCATAGCGGGCAGAATTGAATCCTTATAATTCTTCGCACAATCAAATCCGCTGAGTTTTTCTGCTTTTGCAATTGCTTTTTCAAGCGATTCCGTCTTGGTTGTGATTTCGGAATACAATGCGACTAGTTTGGTGAGCGTTTCGGTATTCGATTTTATTTCCAGCTGTTTTAACTTATAGGCTGTTTCCGATAATTCGCCTAAATAGTCGTTAATCGCAGGAAGAATCGATTTCTTTACCATATCGATTGCGGTTAAAGCCTCGATATGAATAATTTTGGAGTAGTTTTCCAAGAAGATTTCTTTACGGGATTGTAATTCCGTTTCGGTAAAGATTCCGTGCTTTCCGAAGACTTCGACGTTTTTCTTATCTGTTAAATGAGGAAGTGCGTCGACAGTGGTTTTTAGATTCATTAAGCCGCGCTTTTCTGCTTCAACACTCCATTCTTCCGAATAGTTATTACCGTTAAAAATAATTCTTTTATGTTTTTTGAAAGTTTCCTTTATGATATCTTTAACGCAGGAAGAAAGGTCGCCTGCGTGTTCCAAGCGTTCTGCGAACAGACTTAATTCTTCTGCGATAATCGTGTTGAGAACGGTATTGATATCCGCAATTGATTGAGAAGAACCTGGCATGCGGAACTCGAATTTGTTTCCGGTAAAGGCAAACGGAGAGGTGCGATTGCGATCCGTACTGTCTTGCGGCAAACGAGGGAGTACGTGAACGCCGATTTCTACGACGCATTTTGCGCGTTTGGAATAATTTCGATCTTCTTCGATTGCGTTGAGAATACCGGTGAGTTCATCACCGAGGAACATAGAAACGATTGCCGGGGGGGCTTCGTTTGCGCCCAATCTGTGGTCGTTTCCGGGGCTTGCGACCGTAATGCGCAGCAAATCTTGATATTCGTCAACCGCTTTGATGACGGCTGAGAGAAAAAGAAGGAATTGTGCGTTGTCGTACGGCGTTTCGCCCGGTTCGAGTAAGTTAATACCGGTATCCGTCGAAAGAGACCAATTGTTGTGTTTTCCGCTTCCGTTAACGCGTTCAAACGGTTTTTCGTGCAAAAGGCATTTTAATCCGTGCTTGCTTGCTATGTTTTTCATCAACTCCATTGTTAGTTGATTGTGATCGGTCGCGATATTCGTGCTGGAAAAGATGGGTGCGAGTTCGTGCTGACTGGGGGCGGCTTCGTTGTGTTTTGTTTTTGCAAGAACGCCGAGTTTCCATAATTCTTCGTCAAGTTCTTTCATGTACGCAACAACTCTGGGTTTGATTGCACCGAAATAGTGGTCTTCCAATTCTTGTCCTTTCGGCGCGCGAGAACCGAATAACGTTCTGCCTGTAAAGACTAAATCGGGGCGTTTTGCGTAATCCGCCAAATCGACTAAAAAATATTCTTGCTCTGCACCGACGGTAGAAATAACTTTCCGAACGTCCGTTTTGCCGAATAATTTCAAAATGCGCAACGCTTCCGCGCTGATTGCTTCCATACTGCGAAGCAAAGGGGTTTTCTTGTCCAATGCCTCTCCGTTGTAACTGCAAAAAGCCGTCGGAATACAAAGAATATCGTCTTTGATAAAAGCATAAGAAGTGGGATCCCACGCAGTGTATCCGCGTGCCTCAAACGTCGAGCGGAGTCCGCCGGACGGGAAACTGGACGCGTCAGGTTCCCCCTTGATTAATTCCTTTCCGCTAAATTCCATGATTACGCCGCCGTCGGATGTGGGGGAGATAAACGAATCGTGTTTTTCAGCCGTAATGCCGGTCATGGGTTGAAACCAATGCGTAAAGTGTGTGACGCCGTGCTCGATCGCCCAATCTTTCATGGCGTTTGCGACGGCATTCGCGACTTCGATGTCCAATGCTTTGTTTTCTGCGATGCATTTTTTCAGCAAATTGTAAATGTCTTTCGGTAAGCGTTGCTTCATAATGCGATCGTTAAATACAAGACTGCCGAACAAGGTGGGAAGTTCCTTCATTTTTTTCTCCTGTTGATAGTATTTGAACGAAAAAATTCTCTTCGAAATTTTTTCGCGATAAGTGTGCTTTTGTTAAGATAAATAAAACTTTAGTATGCGATAAAAAAGAAAAAAGCGTTACGGAAAAAACCGCAGCGCCTTTGCTGTCTTTTATAAAATTATAACAAACGATGTTTTTTTTGTCAAATCATTTTTAATGGATTTTTAAGAGAAAATTTTTATTATTTTATTGACAACGAAATAAAAATGTGATAGGATTAAAAAATAAAAGGACAAGGGGGTTCTTCTCAAAAGACACAGTCGTTTGGGAGAACTCTCTTTCCCGTTTTATCGGGACGGAGGTATAAAAATGAAGTATTCGATTTCCGACGTTGTGGAATTTATTCAAGAAAACGATGTGAAGTTTATTCGACTTGTGTTTTGCGATTTGTTCGGCAGAATCAAAAATATTACCGTAATGTCGGATTGTATTGAGGAAGTTTGCAAAAAGGGTAAAGTGTTTACGCCGACCGGGATTGACGGGTTCGGGACGGAAGATCTTTTATTGTTTCCCGATCTCGATACAATGAATGTTTTGCCGTGGCGGCCGCAACAAGGGCGAGTAATTCGATTTATCTGTTCGGTTAAAAGGAAAGACGGACAATGCTTTGACGGAGACGGAAGAGAGGCATTAAAGCGCGTATTAAACGAAGCCGCCGCGGAAGGATACCGATTAAAAGTCGGGACGGAATCCGAGTTTTATTTGTTCTGTACGGATGAAAAAGGCGATCCTACTTATCGTCCTCACGATAACGGGGGGTATTTGGATATGGCTCCGCTCGATAAAGGGGAGAATATTCGCCGCGAAATTTGTTACAATTTAGAGGCGATGGGGATTCGCCCTACGGCATCTCATCATGAACGAGGAAGGGGACAACATGAGATTGTCTTTGAAGAAAGCGATGCGTTAGAATCGTGTGATAATTTCATTTTTTTCAAATCTGCGGTAAAGGTTATAGCGGGGCTAAACGGACTGTACGCTTCTTTTATGCCGAAACCGTTATTAAACGAAGAGGGAAACGGAATGAATATTACCATCGATCTATGGAAAGACGGAGAAAATCTTTTCGGGAAATCCATAGCGCATAAGACGACTTTGTTTGATGCGTTTTCGGTAGGCGTATTGTCTGAATTAAAAGGAATTACGGCGTTTCTCAATACTACCGTTAACTCGTACGAGCGTTTAGGGCAGTTTGACGCTCCCGAAAGAATCGGTATGTCGGAAGCCCTATCTGATTGTGCTACGCGGATTGTGCAGGGCGTTGGGGGGGTAAAATTAGAGGTCCGTTCGCCCGACGCTCTTTTGAATCCTTACTTTGCGCTTGCATTGTTGATTCGTGCAGGGTTAAACGGAATAAAGGAAAAAAAAGAACAATCTTCTTTGAATGAAAAATTACCGATTACATTATCGGAAGCGTTAGATGCGGCTCGTGTCAGCAAAGTGGTAAAGGCAGTTGTCCCTTGCGCGGAGACATATTTTTCGCTTCAAGAGGGCGTGATTGTCGATGCGGTAAGAAATGTCGGATCGTATAGAGAAAAACTTTTTTATTTGGTTTAATCGGTATGGAAAGTGTGTTGTTAGCGGCGTCTTCCGAGCAGAGCGCTGTTGCAATCGGGAAACTCGTTGCAAAATACGGCGTTCACGATATCGTTTTTGTATCAAACGGTATGGAAGCACGCAGAAAATTGCTTGAACGTGCGTTTGATTTGTTGGTAGTGAACGCGCCTCTTTCCGATGAGTACGGAGAAGCCCTAGCGCGAGACGTTTCGGCAGGGTATCGGACGCAGGTTTTGTTATTGGTGCGTGAAAATACGGGAGAAATCGCTTATAAAATGGAGCAATGCGGTGTATTTACGCTTGAGCGCCCGATCAATCATATCGTTTTTTTTAACGTATTAAAAATGATTAATGCGGCGCATTATAAGTTCGTACAAGTATATGAGGAGCGAGAACGATTAAAGAGTCGTTTGGAAGATATGCGGCTAATCGGTTTGGCAAAATGCCTTTTAATCGAAAAACTTTATTATACGGAAGCAGCCGCGCACAAGCAGATAGAAAAAATTGCAATGAACGAGCGAAAAAGCAAGTTGCAAGTCGCTCGTGAAATAATAGAGAAATATCGTTCTTTGGAGTAAATAAATGACAAAGTATATTTTTGTAACGGGCGGCGTTGTGTCCGGTTTGGGCAAGGGAATTACCGCGGCTAGTCTTGGGCGACTTTTGAAAGCGCGCGGATTAAAGGTCGCTGCGCAGAAGTTAGATCCTTATATCAATATCGATCCTGGCACGATGAGTCCTTATGAACACGGAGAAGTTTTTGTAACGGAAGACGGCGCGGAAACAGACCTCGATCTCGGTCATTACGAGCGGTTTATTGATGAAAATCTCAACAAGTTTTCCAATTTGACCACGGGAAAGGTTTATTGGAACGTTTTGAATAAGGAACGTAACGGAGATTATCTCGGAAAGACCGTTCAGGTGATTCCGCATGTAACCAACGAGATTAAGTCTTTTATTTATAACGTCGGAAAAAAGACGGACGCGGACGTTGTAATTACGGAAATCGGGGGAACGATCGGCGATATCGAAAGTCAACCGTTTTTGGAAGCGATTCGACAAGTTGCTTGGGAAGTCGGGCGTGAAAACTGCCTTTATATGCACGTGACACTTGTTCCTTATATTTCCGGTTCTTGTGAGTTCAAGAGCAAACCGACGCAACATTCAGTTAAAGAAATGCAGGGTTTGGGAATTCACCCCGATCTTATTATTGCTCGCGTCGACGCACCTATGCCGCAGGACGTTAAGAGAAAAATTGCATATTTTTGTAACGTAAAAGAGGATTGCGTGATTGATAATATTACGGTTTCTTCTTTATACGAAGCCCCGTTAATGTTAGAAAACAGCAATCTTTCGGAGATTGTTTGTCGAGAATTGAGAATCTGTGCGCAAGAGGCGGATATGAAAGAATGGATTGAAATGGTCGATCGTATTCATCGTCGGAAATTGCGCGTCACGATCGGAATTGTCGGGAAATACGTGCGTTTACACGATGCGTATCTTTCTGTCGCGGAATCCTTAATGCATGCAGGCTTTGAAAATAATGCGGTTGTTGAGATTGCTTGGATTGACAGCGAAACGATTACGGAACAAACTGCGGACGATTTGCTTGGAGGGTTAGACGGGATTCTTGTCCCGGGCGGATTTGGAAATCGCGGAATCGAGGGAAAAATCCAAACGGCAAAATATGCAAGGGAGCACGATATCCCTTATTTGGGAATTTGCTTGGGAATGCAGATTGCCGTGATTGAATTTGCTCGCAACGTATTGCGTTTGCCTCGCGCGAATTCAAAAGAATTCGACGAGGGGAGCCCCGATTGTGTAATCGATTTAATGCCGGATCAATTCGGCGTGCAGATGGGAGGAACGATGCGTTTAGGTGCTTACCCTTGTGCGGTGAAGAGCGGAACGCTTTTAGACCGCGCTTACGATTTGCCGTTGATTCAAGAGCGTCATCGTCATCGCTTTGAGTTTAATAACGTCTATCGTGCGGCGTTTGAAAAGAGCGGCATGATTTTTTCCGGATTATCTCCGGACGGAAAATTAGTGGAAGCGATCGAAATTCCTACGCATCGTTTTTACGTCGGGGTACAGTATCATCCTGAATTCAAATCGCGTCCGAATCGCGCGCATCCGCTTTTCCGCGAATTTGTGAAAGAATCGTTAAAGCACTGAAAAAACAATTTTTTTTGATTATTTTTATGTCTGATAAAATCGATTAAAAGAGTACTGATTTATTTCAGTGCTCTTTTTTCGACATAAAAACTTATTTAATTAGTCGTAAATCCAAAGAGGGAAATTGAAGTGCTACGCCGATTCTTTTATCCATTAAGCGACTGTAAAAACGATCTCCGTAGCGCGTTAAAATTTCTTGCGGATTGAGGTTTGTCGTAATAATCGTATGTCTTTGCGCTGCAATTCGTTCGGATAAAACGGACAGCAAATATTCTTTTGTTACGTTTCGGTATATTTGCTCTGTTCCGAGATCGTCAATGACGAGCAGATCGCATTCGATAACGGGATCGAGCGAGGGACGAGATTCGTTAAAATCGGTATGGTGCTTTAACAAAAGATGATTAAGGGCGAAGGAAGAAATCACAATAACCGAAAACCCCTTGCTTGCAATCTCCTTCGCCGTCATTTCGGCAAGATAGGTTTTTCCGCCTCCTGTTGCTCCCGTGAATAACAAATTTCGTTTTGTTACATTTGGAAATTGATGGCAAAACCGCTTCATTTTTTCATACGTTTGTTGTAATTTCGGCTCTTTTTTCATTGTGTCTTCACAAAAAGACGGGAGCACTTGAACCGGAATTCCGATATTTTGCTTTTCCGATTCGAGCAATCGTTTTTTTAAACACGTACAATATTCCGTTCCGACAATTCCGGTATCGTGGCATATCTCGCACGAATAACGGGGGGTGAGGTCATTCGGGGTCATGCCGATTTTTTTCAAGGCAGAGACTAGGCGATCGGATAATTCCCGTATCCGTTTGGTAATATTTTCAAATTCTTTTTCGGTATGAGCATAAAGCACATATTCCGATTCCGTTTCTTTCAGTGCGCGATAAACTGTTGCAACGGATTCGTCTTGCAATGCGCGCCGTAAATTGCGCGATGCAACGAATTCTGCTTTTTCTCTGCTTGCTTGTAATTGCTGTTCGATTTTGTAAAGATTGGATGCCATATCAGAATTCAATGTCCGCAATATCGTCGATCATTGCGTCCAATTCCTCCTTGGAGTAGTGATGTTCGTTTGTAAAATGCATTGTTTTTTGCGTTGCCTTTTCGGGTTGCGGAATTTGCTCCGGAGTATAAATCCCCATATTCTTCCAGTTTCCTAAAATCGCATTGACGTAGGCGATAGGGCTTGCTTTCCCGGAAGCGATTTTTGCCGCTTCCAAGATCATATTGTCCGTAAAATTCCAACTCTTCCACAATTTCAGATTTTTTCTGTCCCAATTGTTTGGCTTGCGTTCGATTCCGACCGTTTCGAGAATGGATTTTATCAATTCGTCATTCTTTGTATATTGCTTAAAGTATTCTGCGATACTGCCTAGGGAAATCAGTCCTTCTTTATAAAGAGCGCGTACGAGCGAATCCATTCCCTCCAATGTGTTCTTATTGTGTTTGAAACAATAGTTCGCAATCAAGAGGAGAGCGTCCTCTCGATAGCCGAAATTAACCCAATTGGAAGTGTAATGATCGACGACGGGATCTAAAACGTCGTAATAAACGGATAATGCTTTATTAATTTTTATTGCGAGATCGTATATGTTTTTCTTATTGTCCAGATATTCTTGAATTTCTTGTGCGGAAAATTTTTTGTGCGCATAAAGTTCGGAAATAAATTCGTCCAACTTTTCGATGCTGCTTTTTTTAAATTTCCCGGCAGCGAATACAACCGTATCGTAATCGAACCCAAATTCTTTCGTCCATTTGTTCAAGTAATTGAGATCTTCCGGTTCCGGTTGCCGTTTGGTATTCATGGCGCGCAATAATTTTTCTAATTCCGCCGTGCGAAGAATATAAGCGGAAAGTTCTTTTTCGACTTTTTCTTCGGTATTGATTCCACGCTTGCCGAAATCTTTCGCGACGCTTGCAATGTAGCGGAAGCCGATATCGCCGCCTTTTCGATCCGTACAATACTTTACGATCATCAAAAGCGCTTCCGGTTTTAAACGGTAGGTTTCCATAATGTTGAAATATTCGGAATATTCGTTTGTTCCTATCATTCTTCCGGAAATCAACGGTTGCAATGCGGCGGTAAATTTTGCGTACTTTTCAGGCTTGAATTTTTTCGGACGCCCCATTCCGTTTGCGCGGAGAGAAAGGTATTGTACCGAGAACGGCGATTCGGATGTTATGGTTACGACTCCGAATTCTTCCCAATACCGAAAACATTCGATTATGGTTTCTTCCGTCAATTTCACGTTTTTCGCAAACGAGGAAAGTTCCATATCGAATTCGGCGTTTTGACACAAAAACAAGCCGTAAGTGTAGACCTTTACGGCGTCGCCGGATGCTTCCGGAAGATATTCATAAATAAAGATATTTTCCAAACTGGTGCAAGTAGTTCCGGAATATTCTTTTGCAAACGAGCAAAATGCCATGACTAAACGCTCCCTGCGTCAGAAACGCTTGATTTATTTTCTTATTCATATTATAATATTTCGTGAAAAAAATCAAGATATTTTAATTATTTTTTTATTCTGCACAAAATATTGTGTCTGAATTTACGGTGAGGGCAAATGAGGTTTCTGCACACGTCCGATTGGCATATCGGGAAAAAATTAGAGGGAAGAGATCGACTAGAAGAGCAACGTGCCGTTTTGGAAGAAATTGTATCCGTTGCGGATCGGGAAGAAGTCGACGTTGTTCTTGTTGCCGGTGATGTGTTCGATACTTATCTTCCGAGTTCGGAGGCGGAAGATTTGTTCTACGAGATAGCGATGAAACTCGCCGATCGCAAACGTTTGGTTGTGATTATCAGCGGAAATCACGACGATGCAACGCGTCTTTGCGCTGCCGTTCCTTTAGCGGAAAAACTAGGGATTGTTTTAGTCGGCAATGCAAACGAGCCGATTTGCTCTCATATTGTGACCGAACGCGTGCGCGTCTGTTCCGCCGGAGCAGGGTGGCTTGTTTGCGAAAAGAATGAAGAACGCGCGTTTCTCTCTCTTGTTCCTTATCCTACGGAGAGTCGGTATAAAGAAGAGGTTTCGGAAGGAGAAAACTTTTCGGATAAAATGACGCGTTGGTTAAACGTCGGTGCGTTAAACAATACGGAAAATCTTCCAATGATTTTGGTTGGACATTTTTTTGCTGTTGGAGGCGTTGTTTCGGACAGCGAGAGGGAAATTGATCTTGGCGGCGTTCGTGCTGTATCAAAGGAAATGATGCCGAAGTGTGCTTACGTTGCTCTCGGACATTTACATAAAAAGCAAGTTATGAGTTGGACGAAAAACGTTCGTTATTCCGGCTCTATTCTTCCGTATGCGTTCGATGAGGCGGGATCGGAGAAAAGTGTTAGCGTCTTTGACTTAAAAGACGGGAACGTAATCGATTTGAAAGAGATTCCGTTGACGTCCGGCAAACAATTGTATCGTCTTTACGCAGAAAGTCCGGAAGATGCCGAACGGCAACTTTCCGAGATCGAAAACGGATACGTGGAATTAAATTTGAGAATGGACCGCCCGTTGGAGTATGCGGAAAGCAAACGATTGCGCTCGCTTTTTCCGAACCTCGTGAAATTGAATTTGGAATTGATCGAAGAACAAAAACAGAAAGAGAGTTCACGTAAATCCTTAAATGATCGAGAGATGTTTACGGAGTACTACCGTTCAAAATTCGGGAAGTTGCCCGAAGAGCAATTGCTTGCTCTTTATATGGAACTTATGGAGGAGGTTGATCAATGAAGCCCGTACGGTTGGAAATAGAGGGAATCAATAGTTTTTCTGAGCGACAAACGATTGATTTTCGACCTTTGATCGACGCCGGTTTGTTCGGAATATTCGGGAATACCGGGAGTGGAAAAAGTACGATCTTGGATTGCATTATGCTTGCTCTTTACGGACGCTCGGAAAAGGGACAAAAAGGCGATTTTGTCAACATTAAAAAGTTGAAAGGGCGCGTTTTGTTTGCATTTGACGTAAAAGAGAACGGAAGTGATGTCCGTTACGAAGTTGTTCGTGAATTTCCTTTGAAAGACGATCGCGAGGCAAAAATCGCGTCTGCCGTTTTGTATCGAGAAGAAAACAGGGTAAAACGCGAGATCGAGGACGGAATGACTCGTGTTTCCGAGCGCCTTTATAATGTCATCGGGTTAAATTATGAGGATTTTAAGAAGTGTATTGTTTTGCCGCAGGGGGAGATCGATCGCTTTGTGAAATCGGCGAGAAGAGAGCGCCTTGAAATCGTCGGTCGTTTATTTTCGCTTGATCGCTACGGAATTCGGTTGCAGGAACGCGTTCAAATTCGTTGGGCTGTTGCGCAGAGATCGTTGGAACAAGCAGAAGCGGAATATCGCGTTTTTGAGGAATATCAAGTCGACATAATGCAAAAGATGGAAGCCGAACTTGCCTCGTCGGAAGAGCGCAAGGTTCGTTTGGAACGGGAACTTTTAGAATTAAAGAATTGCGTTGCGAAAGAAGAGGAGATTGCCGCTTTGCAAACGGAATTAGAGGATGCGCTTGCAAAGATAGAGGAATTTGAAAAAGCAAAACCCGTTGTGGAACGGCGGAAAGAAAAGATTTCTCGCGCGGAAACTGCTAAGAAAATTATAGAGGCGGATTCGGTCGTGCTTACATTTCAAGAGGAACTTGAAAAACTTGAGTCGGAACTTAAAAACAACGATAAATTACTGAAAAGTTCAAATCAAATTATGTTAGACATAATAGATTCGGATAGTTATAACGGATACCAATCCGAGTTGGATCGATTGACCGATCAAATGTCTGCGGCAAAGGCTCTCATAGAAACAGAACGACAAATAACGGAAAAAGAGAAACTCCTCAACGAAACGGAGAAAAAAACAGCGCAATATCAATCGTCATTGACGGAAACAAAAAAACGATTGGAAGAGTTAACGAAAAAAATCGAAGAACTGCAAGCGGAATTAAAGTCGTTTGAAGAAAACGATTTGTTCTTTGCGTTGGAGCACGCGATTGAAAAAGCGACGTTAACGACCGAATCGGAACGTTGGCGTTCGTATTTTAATGAAAAATTATTTTTGATAAAGCAGTATGAACCATCTCTTTTTCGAGAGGATGCTGAGCGCGAAGTCGAAAACGTAATTCGTAGCCTTGATGAAAAGTTGATTGATCAAACGGACGGAAAGACTGACACTTTGGAAATGAAAAAGGCTCTTTATACCTCGATTGAGAAAGAGAAAAAGCGAGCGGAAGAGCACACAAAGACGGAAAAGCGTCTCGCCACATTAATAAGCGATCGATCCTTGAAAGAAAAAGAAATACAAGTTACAAACGAACGTTTGGCTGAAATAATGAGGTCTGCCGATTCGCTTCGGAATGTTTTAACGGGAGAAAGAGAACGGTTGTCTGTCTTTGGAAACGGAAAAAGTATTTCCGAGATCGTAAAAGAAACCGAACGAAAAAAAGAACTTTTAGTAAAAAAGAAAGAATCTTGGGAAGAAACCATTCGGAAAAACAGAGAACTTATTTCCGAACTAAGGGCTAAAAAGGCAACTCTCGAAGAGCGAAAAATATATTTTATCAAAAATATAGAAGAAAATCGTGAAATCGTGAAACAAAACATGGAAAAGTGTGGTATAATATCTATCACACAGGCGAAAGAGTCTTTTTTAACGGAAGAACAGATATCGCACTATCTTCATGAGTTGGAACAATACGAACAACGTTTTTCTTTTTGGCGCGAAAAATACGGCATTGTAAAAGAGAAAATTGGCGATCGAAAGGTTGACGTTGCAACTTTGGAAAAGAGGCGCGCACGACTGGAAGAACTTCAAAGAGAACTTAGGGAGACAGACGCGGCAATCGTTGCGGGAAAAATAAAATCCGAGGATTATCGCGGCAAGTTAAAAAAGAAGAAAGAGTTAGAAAAAAAATGTGCGGAAATACGAAAGTCATTCGGCTTGATCGATCAACTTTCTTCGCTTGTAAAAAAACAGTCGCTGATGGAATTTGTCGCAGACGAATATCTGAGAGAAATCGCGCAATCCGCTTCCGGTACGCTTGCCGAGTTGACGTTGGGAAGATATTCACTCGACTATGAAAAGGAATTTTTCATTGCGGACAATCTGAACGGCGGCATGCCGCGCGGTGTTAATACGCTGTCCGGCGGAGAGGTGTTTTTAGTATCGCTTTCTCTTGCAGTTGCTTTATCCGAAGCGATTTGCGAACGCTCCAAAACGCCGATTGAATTTTTCTTTTTGGACGAGGGGTTCGGCGCATTGGACGGAACGCTTGTCGAAATCGTGATGGATAGTTTGGAAAAACTAAAAAACACACATTTCTCTATCGGCTTAATTTCGCACGTTGCGGAATTGAAACATCGAATCAATGCAAAAATACTCGTAGAGGGAGCGTCCGAGGAAAAGGGCTCTGTCATCTCTCTCTCGATTTAAGGTGAAATATGTCAAACGCAATTTTAACGCCTATAACGCTTTGGAAGAACTCGGATGCGGTTTTGCCCTTGGAAAAGGTGTCGACGGAACGCTTTGTTTGCGATGGAATCGTATGGGAAAACGTGCGCTTTTCCGGAAGAGAAACAGGGTACGGTCGCGTATCCGTTTCGGGGGTATATGCACATCGAGAGAACGAATCTTGCGAGGCAGCGCTTTTGTTTTTGCCTGAGGTCGGAAAAAAAGAAGATAAAGTGTTAATAGAGCGTTTCGTAAAAATGGGGTTCAGCGTGCTTTCCGTTGATTATTGCGGTGCCGGGAGTGCCGTCGGTACGCGTTATCCGACCGCTCTTTCTTATGCTAATTTTGATCAAGCGGATTATTCTTGCAACTTGGAAGAGGATGCCGCGGAAACTTGTTATTACGAATGGGGTTGTACCGCTCGTTATGCTGTAAAATTTTTGAAGGAAAGTTGTCCTCAAAAAAAAGTCGGTGTTTTCGGTACGGGCTATGGCGGCGACGTTGCCTGGTATCTCGCTTCGATGGATGAGGAGATCGATTGCGTTGCCGTTGCGCACAGCGTCGGATGGCGCGCGTATGCGAAAGCGTTTCGATACGGAGAAA
The DNA here is from genome assembly GCA_964426105.1 of uncultured Clostridia bacterium. Taxonomy (GTDB): domain Bacteria; phylum Bacillota; class Clostridia; order Christensenellales; family Borkfalkiaceae; genus UMGS621. The sequence goes on from CAYRPB010000001.1 coordinate 34,686, forward strand.
ATCCGGAGCCTGCTTTTGAAGAGGGAAACTATCGCTATCTTGCGGGGATTGATATACAGGCTTACGCGCAATACGTAAAATGTCCTGTGTTGATTATGGCATCGACCAACGATCCTCATTGCGATTGCGACCGCGCAGGCGATACGATTGCTCGTCTTGACGGAAATTTGCAGTCTTCTTTGTACTTATCCGTCAATTCGGAATATTATCTGGATAACAGAGCGTTAAAAGATCTTGCGTTATTTTTCAATTCGCTCGTGAAAGAATGTCCTTTGCACCGCGTTGCGGAAATCGTCGCCGAAAGCGAAGAGAAATCCTTGTTGGTAAAAGTATTGCCGGAACAGGGGGAGAAAATCACTCGCATAGTGCTTTACGGTGCTTTTAACGAGGTTAATCCTGCACTGCGTTGTTGGGAGCCGATCGCGGTTATAGAACCGAACGAGGGTGAATATAAGTATTCGTTTTTGCCGAAAACGGGGGAAAACAATATTTTTCTTTTTGCGGAAATAGAATATGATGACGGTTTTTTACTGTCTACTAAGGTAATTGCTAAAAATTTTTCTGAAAGTCGAAACTATACGAATCGCTTGTTATATAACAATAAGCGTTCTTGCGATTTGTTTATTCCGATGTTTCAAACGGGCGTTATGTACGGCGATACGTTTTTAAGTCAAAGCGGAAATGCCGTTTGCGTAAAAAACGGTCCGATGGAAATTGCGGGGGCTTATGGGGAAGGCGGTCTTAAAACGTATAAGATAAACGAAATTAAGAGATATTTGACCGAAGATTCGCTTTTGTTAATGGATCTTTATTCTCCCGAAAAATCGCTTTTATCGGTAGAAGTCGTATGTGACGCGGATACAAGTGCGGAAACGCATTATTTTGCCGAAGCAAAAGTACCCGGAGGCGAAACGTGGCATTCTTTGAAATTCTATTTGAATAAATTTAAAACGGAGGACGGTATGTTGTTAAAAACGCCCGATCGCATCAATCTGTTGGTTTTGCGCGTGGACGGCGATTTTCTGGTTAACAACGTTCTTTGGTTATAAGTATGGAATATCAAATCGGCGATGTCGTCGTGACAAAAAAGAAGCATCCTTGCGGCGGAGATCGGTGGGTAATCGTGCGTGTCGGTGCAGATATGAAAATGCGTTGCGAAACGTGCGGACACGTTGTAATGCTGGACTATGCGGTATTTCGGAAATCGATAAAAAAATACGTACCGCAAGGTCGGGAGGAAACTATTTGAACGATCGGTTATTAAACGCTAAAAAAGACGACGGCATATTGAGTTGGATCACGTTTTTGTGCTTCCTCTTGATCATAGTCTTTGTTATAACGTTAGTAAATTCCAATCTGTTTTTACGAGTACAGGTTTGCGGTCCGTCTATGAATAACACCTTATACGGGGGCGTTATGCAAAACGGTACGTATGTCGGCGGCGATATTTTGCTCGCGGTAAAAAACAGAAAACCCGATCGCGGAGATATCGTCGTGATCGACGGAAAGAAACGGATGGAAAACGGCAGTTACGCTTTGATTATCAAACGCGTAATCGGAATCGGCGGAGATACGATTAAAATTACAAAAGACGGAGAAGTTTATCGAAACGGCGAAAAATTGAACGAAACTTATATCGTCGGGAAAACGCTCGGAAGCGCAATAATCGGCGTTTGGTCGGAAGAAGAGAACGCTTATTTATACAGAGTACCCGAGCAACAGTATTTTTACTTAGGCGATAATCGGGAAAACAGTACGGACAGCCGTAGCCCCTACGCATATTGTACTTTGGATCAAATCGTCGGAGTCGTGCCGGAGTGGTCCGTTTCGGTTAAGGGCGTCGTCACTTTCTTTACGGAAGCATTTTTACCGATCGGAAATTTTTTTCGTTCGATATTTGGATTATAAGGAGTGAATATTATGACGAATATTTATCAAGAACAGGATTTTCGTAATTGCAAAAAACAGCGTAAAAATACGTTAATATTCTTTTTTTCCGTTACCGGGGTATATGCCGCGGCAACGATCGCGCTGTTTGTTTATTATTTGTTTTTACCCTATCAGGCGTCGGAAATCACCGGATTAAAGTGGATAACGTTCGGTTTGACGGCGATTTATATTATTTTTGCTTTTATCTTTTTAGGAATTCGTTTTAGACGCGTAAATCGCTATTATCGCATGTTTAAGGATGTTGATCTCGGATTGAAAGAGGAATGGGAAGGCAGTTTTTTGCGATTCGGCGAAACGATAGAGGTAAAAGACGGCGTGGATTTTAAATCGTTGATTTTTTCGGAGTGGAGCAATAAAAAGCAGGATTACTTTGAACGGAAAGTTTTATTCGATGCGGAAAAGGAGTTTCCTTCGATTCGAGAGGGCGAACGGGTTAAATACGTTACGCAGGCAAATATCCTACTGAGTTACGAAATACAAAAATAAGAAAAGAGAGGTGCGATACGAATGAAAGCAATAATAACGGTAATCGGGCAAGATAAGCCCGGCATTATTGCAAGCGTGAGCGGATTGCTTGCCGAGTCGTCTGTCAATATCGAAGATATCAGTCAAACCATTATGAGCGGTAATTTTACGATGATTATGTCCGTGAATTTGAGCGCGAGTAAAGTCGCTTTGTCGGAACTTGCAAAATCAATGCAAGAATTAAGCGAGAAAATCGGCGTCAGTATCCGCGTGCAACACGAGGATATCTTTAACGCAATGCATAAAATTTAGGAGCGATATGGTTAACAAAAGCGAAATATTGGAAACGATCGAGATGATCGATAAAGAGCATTTCGACGTTCGTACGATTACAATGGGACTATCTTTATTTTCCTGTATTCGCGCGACAGCGAAAGAAACGTCGAAATGCGTTTATGATTTTATTTGTAAACGAGCGGAAAAAATCGTCGATGTCGGTACTGAGTTGGAGCGCGAATACGGCGTTCCTATCGTCAATAAAAGAATTTCAATTACGCCCGCGAGTTTTTTGACCGCGAATTTTGTCGGTGAAGAAGTCGTTTTGGCGAGTGCGTTAGATCGCGCTGCAAAAACGGTCGGCGTTGATTTCCTCGGAGGTTATTCTGCGTTGGTACACAAAGGAATGACGTCGGAGGAACGTTCCTTTATCGAAAGTATTCCGGAAGCGCTTGCCGTTACCGATCGCGTTTGCAGTTCGGTCAACGTGGGAACGTCGAAATCGGGAATCAATATGGACGCGGTTGCTCTGCTTGGAAAAATTATTAAAAAGACTGCCGAAAACACGTCGGAAAAAGACGGCTTGGGTTGTGCGAAATTCGTCGCATTTGCAAACGCCGTCGAAGATAATCCCTTTATGGCAGGGGCTTTTCACGGCGTGGGAGAAGGCGAAGCCGTAATTAACGTCGGCGTTTCCGGACCGGGCGTCGTACAACGCGCGATCGAAAAAATTCCGAACGGTTCTATTTCCGAACTTGCGGAAGTGATTAAAAAGACGGCTTTCAAAATTACGCGCGTAGGGCAGTTGATTGCAAGAGAGGCTTCCGCTCGTTTGCGGGCGGAATTCGGAATCGTCGATCTTTCGCTTGCCCCCACACCGGTTATGGGCGACAGCGTTGCTCATATTTTAGAGGAAATGGGGTTAGAGCACGTCGGTGCACACGGTACGACCGCCGCGCTCGCCATGTTAAATGACGCCGTAAAAAAAGGCGGCGTAATGGCAAGTTCCAACGTGGGCGGCTTGTCGGGTGCGTTCATTCCGGTCAGTGAGGATATTGGAATGATACACGCGGTAGAAGCCGGCGAGTTAACGCTCCATAAATTGGAAGCAATGACTGCCGTTTGCAGCGTCGGAATCGATATGGTTGCAATTCCCGGCGATACTCCGGCATCCACGATCAGTGCGATTATTGCAGACGAAGCGGCAATCGGCATAATTAATAATAAGACGACGGCGGTTCGCGTAATACCCGTTCCGGGGAAAAAGGTCGGGGACTGCGTGGAGTTCGGAGGATTGCTCGGTCATGCTCCGATTATGGCGGTGCAACAAGCGAGTGCGGAAAAATTTATCGGTCGCGGCGGAAGAATGCCTGCGCCCATTCATAGTAATAAAAATTAAGAGGTGTATGATGAAAAGAGAAGCGGTTGCTGAAAAATACAAGTGGAATTTAGAGGATATTTTTCAATCGGACGAAGAATGGGGAGCATTGCTTTCCGAGGTAAAAGGGGAAATCAATTTTAGTGAGTTCCAAGGAAAACTCGGTGAGGCGGATTTCTTTCTTCGCTGTATGCGGAAACAGGATTCCGTTAATCAAAAGTTGGAAAAACTCTACGTTTACGCGATGATGCGGAGAGATTCGGATACGTCTGATTCCGCCGCCGACGCATTGATTATGCGTGCACAAAGCGTTTTAGTCGCTTACAATACGAATTTATCCTTTGTTTTGCCCGAACTTACGGCTTTGGATTCTTCGATTTTAGTCGCTTATCGGGATAACCCGGCTTTTTCCGATTACGATTATTTTTTGACGACGGTAATCAAAAGTAAACAGCACGTTCTTTCTCCGGAAGAAGAAAATTTACTCGCCATGGGCGGAGAAGTTTATTCTCAATTTCAGAACGCTTTTACGAAATTAAACAATGCGGATCTGAAATTTCCGGAAATTAAAGCGAAGAGCGGAGAGAAGATTCAATTAACGCACGGGACTTACAGCGTTGTTATGAACGGTACCGATCGCGCTTTGCGTAAAAAGGCGTTTGAGGGAATGTACGGAGCGTATTGCGATCTCTTAAATACCATTACCGCGATTTATTCGGGAAACGTTAAGAAAAACGTGTTCATCGCAAAGGCGAGAAAATACGATTCCTGTCTTTCGATGGCGTTAGCCGAAGAAGATGTCGATCCGATCGTTTATCGGAATTTAATTAAGGCGGTTCACAAAACGTTACCTGCATTGCATCGCTATATGGCTGCGAAAAAACGTTCGCTCGGCTATTCTAAGATGTATATGTACGATATGTCTGTTCCGGTTGTAGAGAACGTTGACTTGAAATTAGAGTACGAAGAGGCGTTTGCCTTGGTGAAAGAGGGCTTAAAGCCGCTCGGCGACGATTACGTCGCTTTGTTGCAGCGTGCCTTTGACGAACGTTGGATTGACGTTATGGAAACCGAAAATAAGCGCAGCGGCGCTTATAGTACGGCGATTTACGACGTGCATCCTTACGTTCTTTTGAACTATCAAAAAACGACGCACGACGTATTCACGATCGCGCATGAATTAGGACATAGTTTACATTCTTATTTCTCCAACGGTGCGCAGCATTATGCCAAAGCAGACTATAAAATTTTCGTTGCAGAGGTCGCGAGCACCGTCAACGAGGTATTGTTGTTGAAGCATATTCTTGCAAAGGCAAAAGATCCGAAACTGAAAAAGTATTTATTGTCGTATTTTTTGGAAATGATTCGGACGACTTTGTTCCGCCAAACGCAGTTTGCCGAATTTGAGGCATTAGCGCATGAAATGGCGGAAAAGGGCGAGCCTCTTACGAAAGAGAATCTTTCTGAAAAATACTTGGAACTCAACAAGCGTTATTACGGCAGAAGCATTGTTTCCAATAAGGAAATTGCATACGAATGGGCGAGAATCCCTCATTTCTATACTGCGTTTTATGTTTATAAATATGCGACGGGTATTACTTCTGCAATGGCGATCGTTGATCGGATTTTGAAAGAAGGCGAGCCTGCCGTGAAAGATTATTTTGCATTCCTTTCGTCCGGTTCGAGTGATAATCCCGTCAATTTACTTAAAATTGCGGGTGTCGATCTGACCAAGCCTGCGGCTTTTGAAAACGCGATGAACGTATTCAAAGAAACGCTTTTCGAATTTGAAGCGCTTTAATGATGGTCAAAGCAGTTTGTAAAAACGATCGAAAGGGATATGCTTCTTTTTTGATCTATACCGTTTTAGTGGTTAATCGGAAAATTATTACGCCGACCTTATTTTCTTTCTTGACGGTCGTGTTGGGAGTAATGTCTTTTTTCTTTCCTGCGGCGGTTGTTTTGTTTCTAATCTTTTTGGCAGGAACGCTTTTGCTGTTTGTCGGAGTTGCGTTAAAGATACGTAGTTCCGTCAATCGGGTTGTGAAGCAATCTCCCGATTTTTCGAACATCGAAAACACGTATACGTTTTACGAAAATCGTTTTGAGATCGTTACGAAAGTGAGAAAAAAGAAAGAGCAAAAGGAAGTCTTTTACGACGATCTAATCGCTGTTAAGGAAAGAAAAAACGTATTTTATCTTTACGTTACCGAACGGCTCGCTTTTTTGATAGAAAAGAAAAATATCACGGAAGGAAGCGCGGAAGAACTTCGGACGATTTTTTCGAATTACGGAATCGGTGCTAAAAAGAAAAAATCCGCCTGACGGGAGAAAAGAAAATGGCAAATCAAGAAAAAAACGGAACGACTAAAAATTATAAAGAAATGCCTCACAATTTAGAGGCAGAGCAATCGTTATTGGGTTGCTTACTATTGGATAGCGAAATTCAATTGGAATTGCTCGCGACCTTGACCGAGGACCATTTTTACAGCGAATCGCATAAGTATATTATCAATGCGATGCGCGAGATTTATGAGCAGAAAAAAGCCGTCGATCTTGTAACGTTGACCGATCAGTTGGAGCGGAATACGACGTTGGAGGCAGTCGGCGGAATTTCTTATCTGACCGAGTTGACTCGTATTGTCCCGTCTACCGCAAATTATAAATATTATTGTGAAATCGTACAACGGGACGGATTATTAAGACGGTTGATTCGAAGCGCGACGGCGATCGTGAGCGAGGCTCAATCCAGTCAAGACGGCGAAAGCGCGCTGGCGTTTGCGGAAAAAACGATATTCGATTTATCGACGACGCAAGATACGAGTTCCGTCGTTGAAATCAACGAAGTAATTCCCGAAGTATTAGGTAAGTTTGACCAAATTAACAAAGATAAAGACGCTTTCCGTGGAATGAAAACGGGTTTTACGAAGTTGGATTATTTGACGAACGGGCTGCATCCGACTGACCTTGTTCTCATCGCGGCTCGTCCCGCAACGGGAAAAACTTCGTTTGCAATGAACATTGTCGAGAACGTCGCTACCAAACTTACCGGGAAAGTCTGTATGGTGTTTTCGCTGGAAATGGGAAAAGAGCAATTGGTTCAGAGAATGCTCTGTTCGGTTGCGGAAGTCAGTATGGAAAAGGCGTTAAAGGGAGATTTGGGCGAAGACGGATGGATTAAACTCGGAAAAGCGAAAAATTCCCTGCAAAAGGCAAAGATTTTTATTGACGACAGTTCCTTAATTACTCCGCCGGAAATGCTTTCAAAATGTCGGCGCGTAAAGAGAAAATACGGCTTGGACTTGATTATGGTCGACTATATTCAGTTGATGACGTCTGGGAGCAAGCGTTCTGCAGAAAGTCGTCAAGTCGAAATTACGGAGATTTCCAGAAGTTTGAAAATTTTAGCAAAAGAAATCAACGTACCTGTCATTGCTCTTTCTCAGTTATCGCGTGCGGTTGAAAGTCGAACGGGGCATCGTCCGCAACTTTCCGACCTTCGTGAATCGGGGGCAATCGAGCAGGATGCGGACATTGTTATGTTTATTCACAGACCGGATAATTTTGCGACGGAAAAAGAAATTTTGGAAGAAAAAGTCCAGAAAAACGTAGCCGAAATTATCATTGCAAAGCATCGTAACGGCCCGACAGGCGTAGTAAAACTTTACTTTAGAGGTGAATGCACGAAGTTCGTCAACCTGGTGGAAAACGAACCGGAAGAACCCGTTTACAACCGAGATGAGATTCAGGGAATCGAGGACGTTCCCGCCCCGGAAGACGGAGACGCGCCTGCACCGGAAGAAGTGCCGCCGCTTTCGCCGGACGAGGATATCTGGGGGTAATATGAAAACCGAAATTCTGGATATTACCGAAGAGAGCCTTTTATTAGCGCGGAATATTCTTGAAAAAAGCGGCGTCGTTGCGTTTCCGACAGAAACGGTATACGGCTTGGGTGCAATTGCGACGGATGATTCTGCGGTGAAAGAAATTTACCGCGTAAAGGGAAGACCTGCCGATAATCCGTTAATTGCGCACGTACACAAGGGGTTTAATATCGATTCGCTTGTGGAAATCGATCAACCGTACGTATACGAGTTGTTTCGGCGTTTTTCGCCCGGTCCGCTCACAATGGTGTTTCGCAGTCGCGGCGTCGTGTCTTCCGTCGCAACTTGCGGCGGAGATACGCTCGCAATTCGGATTCCGTCGCATGAAGGAGCACAGCGTTTTCTTCGTTTTGTCGATCGACCGATCGTTGCTCCGTCGGCAAATCTTTCTAAACACGTAAGTCCGACTTCGAGTGCGCACGTTTATGAGGATTTACAAGGGAAAATTCCTTTGATTTTAGAGGGAGGACAGTGTTCGGGCGGAATTGAAAGCACTGTTCTAGACGTAACGGAATCAATTCCCAAAATTTTGCGTTTTGGTTTAGTTACGCAAGAAATGATTGCGAATGTCGCCGGAGATTGTGCTGTTGCGCGGCATTTGCCGACAGATCGCGTTCGTTCGCCCGGCGTAAAGTATAAGCATTACGCACCGAATTGCGATACGGTGTTGTTTGAAGAAAACCAAATAGACGAAGCGCAAGTCTTTTACGCACAATGCGAGAGTTCGGGCGGCGTCCCGTATTATCTTTGTTCTGCGCGCGTTGCCGAACGGCTATCGGGAAATAAATTGGTTCTCGGTGAAAATGCGGAAGACATGGCAAAGCATTTATACGAATTGCTTCGAGAGGGCGAAAAGGTCGCTACTTGTTTGATTGCCGTTCGTATGCCCGAAAGCGGCGGCATATACGACGGTGTGTTAAATCGATTAAATAAGGCGTGTAACGGAAAATGAAGCGTATTTTATTCGTTTGTACAGGGAATACTTGTCGCAGCCCGATGGCTGAGGCTATTCTAAGACAAAAGTTGAAATGGGCTGGAATCAGGGGAATTGCTGTTTCTTCTGCCGGCATCGGCGCGGTTGACGGAGAAAAAATGTCTCCGAATGCGTTTCTTGCGTTAAAGCAACTCGGGATCACTTGTTATTCCTTTCGATCCAGACGGTTAACCGAAAAAATATTGTTACGCAGCGATCTCGTGATTACCATGACGGAAGCGCAAAAGAAATCGATTTCCCGAAAAGACGGCGTTTATACGGCTGCTGAAATTGCCGGGGGCAGGGAGATTGCAGATCCGTTCGGCGGATCGCAAGAAGAATATATTCGCGTTTCTCACGAGTTGGAACGCGTTTGTAACGTATTATTGCAAAAAATGACGGAGGTATAAGATTATGAAAATTGCTATCGGCTGTGATCACGGCGGTTTGATTTTAAAACCGACATTGATCGAGTTTTTGGAAAAAAATAATATCGAATACCGTGATTTCGGTACTTACGGCGCGGAATCCGTGGATTATCCGGATTACGCTTTGCCGGTTTCCGAAGCGGTTGCCTGCGGAGAATATGACTACGGTATCCTGATTTGCGGAACGGGAATCGGAATGTCGATTGCCGCGAATAAAGTTACGGGAATTCGTTGCGCGCTTTGTCACGACGTGTTTAGCGCAAAGGCAACGCGGCTTCATAATAACGCGAATATGCTTGCTTTCGGCGCGCGTGTCATCGGCGCAGGTTTAATGTTGGAAATCGTTCAAGCGTTTTTGGGAACAGAATTTGAGGGAGCGCGACATGTTCGTCGCCTTGAAAAGATTGCCTCAATCGAAAAAAAGTACAACGGGAGCGTAAAATGAGGGTAAGAAAAGCAGTTATCCCTGCGGCAGGGTTAGGGACTCGTTTTTTGCCGATTACCAAGGCGATTCCGAAACCGATGCTTCCGATTGTCGATAAGCCGTCCATTCATTATATTGTGGAAGAGGCGGTAGAGGCAGGAATAAAAGACATTGTAATCGTCGTGAGCGAGAAAACCGATGCGATCGAGACGTATTTTTCGGAAAATTCTGCGCTGGAAGCAAAGTTAAAAAGAGAGGGAAAGACCGATCTTTATCGCTCTGCGGCAGAACCGTCGCGAATGGCAAAAATACAATTTGTCACGCAAACGGATTTAAACGGGCTTGCCGGGGCGATTTTATGCGCGGAACGCATTATCGGAAAAGAACCGTTTGCTCTTTTGTTGGGCGATGAAGTTATTTTCCATGAAGAAAAGGAAACGCCTTGTATAAAGAAGTTGATCGACGTTTATCAAGATACGAATAAAAGCGTAATTGCTACGATGAAAGTTTCAAAAGAGAATTTATCGAAATACGGCAATCTCGGAATCAAGGATAAACGGGCGGATCGTAAAATCGTTACCAAAATCGTGGAAAAGCCGAAACAAGGAGAAGAACTCTCCGATTATGCGATCATCGGTCGATACGTCTTTTCCAACGAGATTTTCGATTACATTAAAAAATCGCGCGTATTAAACGGGGAAATCTATCTGACGGATGCGTTGGAGATTCTTGCGGAGAAAAGTCGTTTATTGGCGACGCGTTTTGAGGGGACTCGGTACGATATCGGGGATAAAGCCGGATACGTATCTGCGAATATCGCTTATGCGTTAAAGCGAGGCGATCTTTCTGCCGAAATCGGCAATTTTATTAAAACAATATCCGAACGCTTATGAATCTTCTTTTTTATCATGCAAAAATTTCCCCTACTGCAGATTCTGAAATAATAGACGGCGAAGTGCACGTATCGGACGGAAAAATTATCTACGTCGGGAAAGAAAAAGCCTTTGATGCGGATCGTCGTATCGATTGTAACGGGAACCTCTTGATGCCGGGATTCGCAAACGCGCATACCCATTCCGCAATGACGTTGTTTCGCGGATTTGCAGACGATCTGCCGTTGCAAGAATGGTTGTACGACCGTATTTTTCCGTTGGAATCGTATTTGACGGAAGAAGACGTTTATTGGGGGACGATGCTCGCGTTGGCGGAATACGTGCGCGGCGGCACGACCGCAATTGCGGATATGTACTATGCGGAGGACACGATCATTCAAGCTGTTGAAAAGTCGGAACTTGCTATGGGAATGTGGGCAGGAGTCTCCGATTTGACGGGCAAAACCAACGAAGCGTTAAAGCATGCAGAGGAGTATTATTTAAAATATCGGGACAACGAGCGTATCCGTTATCATTTAGGCGTACACTCGGAATATCTTGCGTCGGATGCGTTGCTATACGGAATGGCTGACCTTTCGCAAACATACGGTGCGCCGACAACTGCTCACGTAAGCGAAACTTTAAAGGAAACGGGAGAATGTACGGTCAGAAGAAACTTGACGCCTGCTCAATTTTTACACAAGATCGGATATTTTGATTTTGGCGGCGTCATTGCGCACGGAACTTATCTCGATAAGGATGACGTAGCGTTGTTGGCGGAAAAAGGCGTTTATTGTGCCTCTAATCCCGGGAGCAATCTCAAACTTGCAAGCGGAATCGCGCCCATTTATTCCATGTTGAAAAATAATATGAGAGTCTGTCTCGGAACAGACGGCGCGGCTAGCAATAACGCGCTTTCCATGTTCCGCGAAATGTATTTGCTTTCGTGTTTGCAAAAAGGAACGATGAAGGACGCGACTGCCGTTCCTGCCGAACAGGCGATTGCTTGCGCAACGCTCAACGGATATCGAGCTTTGGGATTGAACGGCGGTACGTTAGAAATCGGAAATCCGGCAGATATGATATTATTGGATTTATCCGCGCCGAATTTCCGTCCGCTCAACGACGTAAAAAAACATATCGTTTATTCTGCCGATACCGCAAACGTGCTGATGACGGTTGCGAACGGTAAGATCGTTTATAATCAAGGAAATTACGATATCGGAGAAGATATCGATGAAATCTATCGCAAAGCGGAGAAATGTATCCGTCGGTTAAAAAGCAAGGCTGGAATGAAATAATGAATACGGAAAAAACTTGCCCGTCCTGCGGAACAAAACTAAGCGTTTTTTTTGAAACTTCCATGCTGGGGTGTCCGAACTGCTATCGCGCTTTTGAAAGTGAATTAAAGCCGATTTTGCGAGAAATGCAAGGAAAAATCGTTCACGTCGGGAAAAATCCGGGAATTTCCAGTGTGGATTACGAGTTAATCTATGCGTATGACTCTTTTTTGAGAGAAAAAGAAAAGGCGATTTTAGACGGAGATACGAGAAAGGCGGCTGAAATAAGCGAAGAATTAAAGGAACTTTTCAAAGAATTGGAAAAACGGGGTTTGCGATAATGGAAGTTTATCGTCCGAACGATTTGGATTACAATATCATATCTTCCCGTGTGCGGCTCGCGCGCAACTTGATGAGCGAACGTTTTTTTATCGAGGATTCCGCATTTGCGAAGAGCGTCGTTCAACGTGCGTTGACGGCAGTCAATCGCTTAGAGTCGTTTGACCTTTTGTTTTTGTCGTCTGTTCCGGAATTGATCGGAGAGGCATTAAAAGAAAAGCATTTGATTAGTCAAAAACTGATTGACAATCGTGCAAGAAGTGCCGTTCTTATCAATCGTGAAGAAAATATTTCTATCATGATACACGAAGAAGACGTGTTTCGGGAGCAGTGCTTTATGCGCGGTTTACGAATTGCAGAAGCATATAAAGCCTTATCGCTTGTAGACGAATCGCTTGCAAAAACCTTTCATTTGGCGTTTGATTCAAAACTGGGCTATCTTACCTCGTGCCCGACGAACGTCGGAACAGGAATGCGCGCATCCGTCATGTTGTTTTTGCCGGCATTGACCGAAAGCGGTCGATTGAGGGAATTGGTCCCGAAAATCAAGGAACTCGGTTTGACTATACGCGGTGTATACGGGGAAGGCAGTAGCGCCGATTGTTATATGTATCAAGTAAGCAACGAGGTAACGCTCGGCGTTTCGGAGCAACAGATTTTAGACAGCGTTGAAGATACCGTTTTGAAACTGTGCGAAGCAGAACAAAAAACATGTCGCGAGTATTATCGAAAAAATCGCTTGCAGGTTGTGGATCGCTGCGGACGCGCG
>CAYRPB010000002.1:0-43265 GCA_964426105.1 uncultured Clostridia bacterium
CTTGTAACCGAAATCTTTTAACGGTTACAAGTTACCCCGTCGTTTACTCGTCAGATGTAGATAATCCCAATTATTCTCACCTGACTTGGTCGGAAATAGCAATGTTGTGGAATAGCGGCTATGTCGAAATCGGCAATCACACATACGATATGCACAATTACGAGCCGCGCTACGGAATTGCGCCGAAGACGGGGGAAAACGAAGAAGATTATCGCGCGTCGCTTTCTGCGGACGTAAAACGCTTGCAAGACAAAATTTACGGCGCGGTGGGACGGTATCCGACCGTGTTCGCTTATCCGTTCGGAAAATATAACGATATCGCACGCGACGTGCTTGATTCGCTTGGTTTTACCATGATGATGACGTGTAATGAGGGCGTTAACGTGATAAAAAAGGGCGATATTGAGCGACTTTTCTTTATTCGGAGATATAATCGGAGCGGTCGTTACGCGACGGCAGAACTGTTAGACCGTATCGCACGGGACGAAAAAAAAGCGCGTGAAAATCTTTGAACCGCGTATTTTTCGTTTGACAAAGCGGATGGAATTGTATTATAATAACCGTGATCACGGGAGTGCGTAAGAGGCGCGTCCGCGGTTTCGTCTTTAAGAACGGTACGGGATGCCGTCAAGATGAAAAATCGGGTGGGTAGACCAACCTACGTTTTTTTCATGCAACGATTCCCGCCGTCGGCGGGATTTTTTCATAAAAGGAGAAAGGAAATGAAGGTTTTCGATTGGAACGTCGGGCAAGAACGCGAATATGATGTTTCGTCGTCTTTTTCTTTCGTTTCTTCTCATCGGTACGTATTGTTTCCGGGTTTTGTCGATGTGCACGTGCATCTGAGAGAACCCGGTTTTTCTTATAAAGAACGCATTTTTACGGGAACGCGCGCCGCTGCGCGCGGCGGATATACGGCAGTTTGCTGTATGCCGAATCTCAATCCTTGTCCGGATACGCCCGATCATATGAGAACGTTAACCGATCTCATCGAACGAGACGCCGCGATTTCGGTTTTCCCTTATGCGACGATAACCGTTGGGGAGAAAGGCGAAGCGTTGACCGATTTCGGTTCGTTAAAGTCCGTTGCGATCGCGTTTTCGGACGACGGAAAGGGCGTGCAAGACGAATCGCTCATGCGAAGCGCCATGCAGTCGGCTGCAAAAGAAGGCGTAATGATCGTCGCCCATTGCGAAGATAATCGTTTGTTAAACGGCGGCTATATTCACGACGGGGATTATGCTCGCAGAAACGGACATCGCGGAATTTCTTCGGAGAGCGAATGGCGACAGATCGAGCGCGATTTAAGGCTTGCCGAGGAGACGGGCGCGGCGTATCACGTTTGCCATATTTCCACAAAAGAAAGCGTATCGTTGATTCGGGCGGCAAAGGCGCGCGGCGTAAACGTCACGTGCGAAACCGCGCCGCATTATCTTGTTTTGGACGAGAGCGATCTTCGAGAGGACGGACGTTTTAAAATGAATCCGCCGCTTCGGGAAAAGGCGGATCGCCTCGCTTTAATCGACGGAATCATTGACGGGACGATCGACATGATCGCAACCGATCACGCGCCTCATGCGGAGCATGAAAAGGCGCAGGGGCTGGAAAAGAGCGCGATGGGAATCGTGGGACTGGAAACGGCGTTTCCCGTTCTCTATACCGAATTTGTATCGACGGGCGTGATTTCGCTTGAAAAATTGATTGAATTGATGAGCGTTAAGCCGCGGAAGCGGTTCGGAATTCCGAATGAGGGCGAAACGCTTTGGGATTTGTCGCAGGAATATAAAATAGATGCAAACCGTTTCCTTTCAATGGGACGCGCAACGCCTTTCGACGGGAGAACGGTTCGGGGAAAATGCTTGATGACGAAAGTAAACGGGAGGATCGTATGGTCAGAGAATTTGACAGAAAGATAATTTTAGAAGACGGTTCGTTTTATTGCGGTTACGGATTCGGCGCGAACGTAACGCGCGTGTGCGAAATCGTGTTTAATACGTCCGTCGTCGGATATCAGGAGATTGTTTCCGATCCGTCGTATACCGATCAAGCGGTCGTAATGACTTATCCGGTTATCGGAAATTACGGCATTGCGGACGACGATTTTGAAACGAAAACGCCCACCGTCGGCGGATTAATCGTGCGCGATTATAACGATAAGCCGTCTAATTTCAGAAGCACGAAAACGCTTTCCGAGATTTTAGAGGATTACGGTATACCGGGCATATCGGGAGTCGATACGCGTAAGTTGACGCGCAGTATTCGCGATTACGGTTCGCGCCGCGTTTTAATTGCCGATATCGACGTGACGGTTGAAGAGGGCTTGCGAATTTTGCGCGAAACGGACGTTCCGCACGACGCGGTAAAGCGTGTTAGTTGCAAAAAACGTTGGTTTTCTCGCACGCCGCACGCGAAATACAACGTCGTTGCGGTAGATTGCGGAATTAAGTTGAACATTGTCCGCAGCCTTAACGCGAGAGGGTGCGACGTTACGGTCGTTCCGTGGAACACGCCGTTTGAAGAAATCGATCGACTCAATCCGGACGGCGTATTTCTTTCCAACGGACCGGGCGATCCGGAGGACGTGACGGCAACCGTCGAAACGGTAAAACAAGTTTACGGGAAGTATCCGCTTTTCGGAATTTGCTTGGGACATCAGTTGATTGCTCTTGCGCGCGGCGGCAATACTTATAAATTAAAATTCGGACACCGCGGCGGCAATCATCCCGTCAAAAATCTTTCTACGGGAAAGGTGGAAATGACCAGTCAGAACCACAGTTATGCGGTTGTTCCGGAAAGTTTGAACGGAACGGGGCTGACGGTTACGCACGTCAATTTGTTGGACGGAACGGTTGAGGGAATGGAAGATTTAGCCCACAACGCTTTTTCCGTTCAGTATCACCCGGAAAGCGCGCCCGGACCGCAAGATTCGGGATATCTTTTCGATCGCTTTATCCGCATGATGGAGGAACAAAAACATGCCTAAGAGAACGGATATTAAAAAAATATTAGTGATCGGTTCCGGACCGATCGTGATCGGCCAAGCGGCGGAATTTGACTATGCAGGAACGCAGGCGTGCCTTGCGTTAAAAGAAGAGGGGTACGAGGTCGTGCTCGCAAATTCCAATCCGGCAACGATCATGACGGATACCGCCGTGGCGGATAAAGTCTACATGGAACCGCTGACGCTTGAATATCTCGGGAAAATTCTCCGTTACGAACGCCCGGACGCGATCGTTCCCGGCATCGGCGGACAAACGGGATTGAATCTCGCGATGCAACTTTCCAGAAAGGGAATTTTGGAAGAATGTCAGGTCGAAATGCTCGGCACTTCTCCCGAATCCATCGAAATGGCGGAAGATCGCGAAAAATTCAAGGAACTTTGCGAGCGGTTGGGCGAGCCTGTTTTGCCGTCCGTCATTACGCATACCGTCGAAGAGGGCGTGACGGCGGCGCAGGAGATCGGTTATCCCGTCGTTTTGCGACCGGCGTTTACGCTGGGCGGTACGGGCGGAGGCTTTGCGGATAACGAAGAAGAACTTCGCGTAATTATGAAGCAAGCCTTAATGCTTTCTCCCGTTCGTCAGGTTTTGGTGGAAAAATCCATTAAGGGTTTTAAAGAAATCGAATACGAGGTGATGCGCGACGCAAACGATACGGCGATCACTGTTTGTAATATGGAGAACGTCGATCCGGTCGGCGTTCACACGGGGGATTCCGTTGTTGTTGCCCCCAGTCAGACGCTTACGAATAAGGAATATCATATGTTGCGCGATTCCGCGCTGAAAATCATTCGTGCGCTGAAAATCGAGGGCGGTTGCAACGTGCAGTTCGCGCTTGATCCGCAGTCTTTCGATTATTTCTTGATCGAAGTCAATCCGCGCGTTTCTCGTTCGTCCGCGCTCGCGTCCAAGGCAAGCGGTTATCCCATTGCGCGCGTTTCGGCAAAAATCGCCGTCGGTATGACGCTGGATGAAATTCCGCTCGCCAATACGCTCGCTTCGTTCGAGCCGGCGTTGGATTACGTCGTCACGAAGATCGCTCGTTTTCCGTTCGATAAATTCAGCACCGTATCCAATCAACTTTCCACGCAGATGAAAGCGACGGGCGAAGTCATGAGCGTCGGCAGAACCATTGAAGAAAGTCTTTTGAAAGCGGTGCGTTCGTTGGAAGTCGGAGTAACGCATATTTGGTCGAAAAAATTCGACGGCTTTTCAGAGAATGAACTGAAAGAATACGTAAAAGAGGGGCGCGACGACCGTCTTTACGCGCTTGCGGAGTTGGTTCGTCGGGGAACGTCGCTTGCCGAATTATATCGTTTGACCAAGATCGATTTTCTCTTTTTGGAAAAGATCAAGGGAATCATCGATCTTGAACGAGAGGTCGCCGCGCGTCCGTTTGATCTTGTTGTCTTAAAAGAAGCGAAGAAAACGGGATTTTCGGATGCCTTTATCGCACATTTATGGAACGTGGAAGAACGTGCCGTTTATGAGTTGCGCGTAAAAGAAAAGTTGTTCCCCGTCTATAAAATGATCGATACTTGCGCAAGCGAGTTCAAAAGTTACGTTCCGTACTTCTATTCGAGTTATGAAGAAGAAAACGAATCCGTCGTTTCCGATCGGAAAAAGATCGTCGTGTTGGGCTCCGGACCGATTCGAATCGGGCAAGGCGTGGAATTTGATTATTCTACCGTTCACGCCGTTAAAACCATCAAGGAAAACGGATACGAAGCGATTATCATTAACAACAACCCCGAAACGGTTTCCACCGATTACACGACCAGCGATAAACTTTATTTCGAGCCGCTTACTTTAGAGGACGTAATGAACGTATTGCTCTTGGAAAAACCGGACGGCGTTATCGCTTCCTTGGGCGGTCAAACCGCAATCAATTTGGCTGCAGGACTTGCCGAGCGCGGCGTTACCATCATCGGTACGGATTGCGTTGCGATTGAACGTGCGGAAAATCGCGACGCGTTCGAGAAGATTATGACCGAGTTGAATATTCCGCAACCGCGCGGAATGGCTGTTACGAATATCGAGGACGGAGTGCGTGTTGCAGAGGAAATCGGATATCCCGTGTTGGTTCGTCCGAGTTACGTTTTGGGCGGAAGAGCGATGCAAATCGTCGGCGGAGAGAAAGCGTTGCGCGTATATCTTGAAACTGCTGTTAAAATTGACGAAAAGCAGCCGGTTTTGGTCGATAAATACATTACGGGAAAAGAATTAGAGGTCGATGCCGTTTGCGACGGGACGGACGTATTCGTTCCGGGGATCATGGAACTCGTCGAAAAGACTGGAATCCATTCGGGCGATTCGATCAGCGTTTATCCCACGTTCAGCGTCAGCCAAAAGGTGAAAGACACCATTTTGGAATATACGAAAAAATTAGGACTCGGCATCGGCATCGTCGGACTGTACAACATTCAGTTCATCGTGGATAAGGAAGAAAACGTCTACGTAATCGAGGTCAATCCGCGTTCTTCCCGTACCGTACCGTTCCTTTCCAAAGCGACGGGCTATTGCTTAGCGGATATCGGCACGCTCGTCATTTTGGGAAAATCTTTAAGAGAACAGGGCTTTCGCGAACTGTATCCCAAAGAAAAGGAAAAGTGGTACGTCAAAGTTCCGGCGTTTTCTTTCTCTAAGATCGTCGGTTTAGACGCTTACCTTTCGCCCGAAATGAAATCCACGGGCGAGGCGATCGGGTACGACAAGAGTTTGACGAGAGCGCTTTATAAAGCGTTGCAGGCAAGCGGCATGAACGTCGCGAATTACGGGACGATCTTTGTATCCGTAACCGATCGGGATAAAGAAGAAGCGTTGCCGTTGGTACGCCGTTTCTATAACCTTGGCTTTAATATCGAGGCGACGGCAGGCACGGCTCGGTTCTTAAAGGCGCATGGAATCCGTACGCGTGTGAAAAAGAAGATTAGCGAGGGGTATACGGATATTTTGGATTCCATTCGGAAAGGATACGTAAACTACGTGATCAACACGAGGGACGTGGATTCTCTTTCGCAGCAGACGGACGGATATATGATTCGTCGTTGTGCGGTGGAAAACAACGTCGCCATGTTCTCCGCATTAGACACCGTTCGCGTGTTGTTGGACGTGTTGGAAGAAATTACGATCACGATTTCGACGATCGACGCATAAGAGGATGTATATGGAACGAACTTCAATCTTTCGGGTGACGGAGAATCAAGCGATTGCGCCGTCCGTTTACCGCATGGTGTTAGAGGGCGATACGCGTTATATCGTAAAGGCGGGACAGTTTGCGGAAATCAAACTGGACGGGCTGTTTTTGCGCCGTCCGATTTCCGTCTGCGATGCGGATAATCGGTCGTTCACCATTATTTATAAAGTGGTAGGAAAGGGCACGGATCGTATGGCGCAATTGCCCGTCGGAACGTGTTTGGACGTATTGACGGGACTTGGGAACGGCTATGATCTCACGCGTGCGGGAAACGCCCCCGTCCTAATCGGCGGCGGCGTCGGGATTCCGCCCCTTTATTTACTTGCGAAAAAACTCAGAGCGCAAGGGAGTGCGGTGTCCGTGATTCTCGGTTTTAATCGAAAAGAGGAAATTTTTTACGAAGAGGAATTTCGCGCCTTGGGTTGTACGGTTGCGGTTACGACGGTAGACGGCAGTTACGGAATCAAGGGGTTCGTTACGGCGGCAATGCGTGAAAATTACACTTACTTTTACGCTTGCGGTCCCGTTCCCATGTTAAAGGCGGTTTGCGAGAGCGCGTCTTGCGACGGCTCTTGTTCGTTGGAAGAGCGCATGGGGTGCGGATTCGGCGCGTGCATGGGGTGCAGTATCAAAACGAAAAACGGCGTTAAGCGCGTCTGCAAAGAGGGCCCTGTCTTTTCCAAGGAGGAGATCGTATGGTAGATACCCAAGTAACGTTATCCGGCTTATGTTTGGATAATCCGATTATTCCGGCGTCCGGCACGTTCGGATTCGGATATGAATTTGCGGATTTTTACGATATCGATCTGTTAGGTTCGATTGCGTTAAAGGGAACGACGAGAGAGCCTCGTTACGGCAATCCGTTGCCGCGCATTGCAGAATGTACGGAGGGCTTAATCAACAGCGTCGGCTTGCAGAATCCGGGCGTTGACCGCGTGATTGCGGAAGAACTACCCAAATTAAAGCCGTTATTTCACAAAAAGGCGATTGCCAATATTTCCGGTTTTTCGGTGGAAGATTACGTTTACGCCGCCGAAAAATTAGATCGCGAAGAGCAGATCGGTATTTTGGAAATCAACGTCAGTTGTCCGAACGTCCATAACGGAGGAATGAGTTTCGGGACGCGTCCCGAATCCGCTTACGCCGTAACAAAAGCGGTGAAAGAAGTTTGCAAAAAGCCGGTTTATATGAAACTTTCGCCTAACGTCACTTCCGTCGTCGAAATCGCGAAAGCGTGCGAAGAGGGGGGCGCGGACGGAATCAGTTTGATTAATACGTTGATGGGAATGAGAATTGACTTAAAAACGCGTCGTCCCGTCATTGCCAATAAAACGGGCGGCTTTTCAGGACGTGCGATTTTGCCCGTCGCGGTTCGTATGGTGTATGAAGTTTACGAAGTGGTAAAACTGCCGATCATCGGTATGGGCGGCGTTTCCTGTGCGGAAGACGTGATCGAAATGATGCTTGCCGGCGCTACCGCCGTTCAGGTCGGCGCAGAAAATTTAATTAACCCATATGCTTGCAGGGATATCGTTCGCGATCTGCCGCGCGCCATGGAGCGTTACGGGATCGAGCGGTTAAATACAATTACGGGAGGTGCGCATCGATGAATCGAGATGTGATTATCGCGTTGGATTTTCCGACGCAAGAAGAAACGCTGTCCTTTTTGGATTGCTTTACGGAAGAAAAGCCTTTTGTCAAAATCGGCATGGAACTGTTTTACGGGGCAGGTCCCGATATCGTTCGTACGATAAAAAAACGCGGACATAAGATTTTTTTGGATTTGAAATTGCATGATATTCCGAATACGGTTAAACGAACGATGTCCGTTCTTTCGGATTTGGATATTGACTTAACCAATCTTCATGCAGGCGGTACGGTTGCCATGATGCAGGCGGCTTTGGAAGGGCTTACCCGTCAGGACGGCACGCGCCCGTTACTCATTGCCGTCACGCAATTGACGAGCACGAGTCAAGAGGCGATGGAACGCGATTTATGGATTGAAAAACCGTTGGACGAGGTGGTAATGCACTATGCCGAAAATGCGCGTTTGGCGGGGTTGGACGGCGTTGTCTGTTCGCCTTTGGAAGCAGGTAAGGTTCACGCTCGTTGCGGAGAACGCTTTTTGACGGTAACGCCGGGCGTTCGCTTTGCGGATGGGGAAAAGGGCGATCAAGTGCGCGTCACGACGCCCGAACAGGCACGCGAACTCGGCTCTGATTTTATCGTCGTCGGTCGTCCGATTACGGCTGCCGTCGATCCCGTTGCTGCATACCGCCGCGCAAAACGCGAATTTTTAGGAGAATAACGTTATGAAAAAGTTGATTGCAAAAGATTTATTAAAGATCGGCGCGGTTTTTTTGCGCCCGAACGAGCCGTTTACTTGGGCAAGCGGAATCAAAAGCCCCGTTTATTGCGATAACCGTTTAACGCTGACTGCGCCTGAGGTGCGGGAAGACGTGGAAAACGGCTTGGTTTCTTTGATTCGAAAAAATTTCCCCGACGTTGAGGTTTTAATGGGAACAAGTACTGCCGGAATCGCGCACGCCGCGATTTGCGGTTGGTTGACGGGGCTGCCCATGGGGTACGTCCGCGGAAGCGCAAAGGATCACGGCAGAACCAATCGTATCGAGGGAAAATTGGAAGCGGGACAAAAGGTCGTCGTCGTGGAAGATCTCATTTCGACGGGCGGTTCGGTGATCGACGTCGTGGAAGCGTTGCGCGAAGCGGGGGCGGAAGTCTTAGGAGTCGTCGCGATCTTTACTTACGGAATGAAAAAGGGGCTTGAACGACTTGCCGAGGCAAACGTCCCCTTATACACGCTTTCGGATTTCGACGCGCTTGCCGAAGCGGCGGCGGAAGAAGGATATATCGAACGCGACGATATTGCGCGTCTGATTGCGTTCCGCGATAATCCTTCGGACGAGCGTTGGATGGAAAAGAAATGAGACATTTATTGGATATCGCCGATTTATCGGTTTCGGAATTGGACGACTTGATTGCCGTTGCCGAGGATATCGCCGCAAACGGCGAGCGGTATGCGAACGCTATGCGCGGAAAGAAATTGGCGACGCTCTTTTTCGAGCCGTCTACGCGTACGCGCCTTTCGTTTGAGGCGGCTATGCTGGAATTAGGTGGAAGCGTTCTCGGTTTTTCCGAGGCGTCCTCTTCGTCCGCAACAAAGGGCGAATGTGTGCGAGATACCGTGCGCGTCGTCGGAAATTACGCGGATATCATCGCCATGCGTCATCCGATCGAAGGTGCGGCGTTCGTCGCGGCAACGAAATCTCCCGTTCCCGTCGTTAATGCAGGGGACGGCGGACATTGCCACCCGACGCAGACGTTGGCGGATCTTCTTACGATCCACCGCGAATTCGGCAGACTGAACGATCTTACGATCGGACTTTGCGGAGATTTGCTGTACGGCAGAACCGTCCATTCTCTCATTCATGCGATGGTTCGTTATCGGGGGACGCGTTTCGTCTTGATTTCGCCCGCCGAGTTACGACTTCCTGATTATGCGGAAAACGCGTTGAAAGAAGCAGGCGTCCCTTATATCGTGACGACGGATTTGGAAGAGGCTATGAGCGAGTTGGACGTGCTTTATATGACGCGCGTGCAAAAAGAACGGTTTGCAAACGAGACCGATTACGAGCGCGTAAAGGATTGTTACGTTTTAACGCCCGAAAAACTTTCGCTTGCGAAGAAATCGATGCGCGTTTTACATCCGCTACCGCGCGTGAACGAGATCGCGCAAGAGGTAGACGACGATCCGCGTGCGGCGTATTTTCGTCAAACGCTCAACGGAAAGTTGATGCGCATGGCTTTAATCTTGAAGTTAACGGGAAAAGATGCCTTGCAAGCGCCGTATGCGCTCCCGAAAGGAGCGTCTTACGACGGACAATGTCCCAATCCGAAGTGCATTACGCACGTTGAACGCGCGCTTCCGATGCGTAAAACAAACGGTGCGGACGGCGAGGCGCGTTGTCTTTATTGCGAAACTCTTTTAAAATAAAATTTTGTCTGTTTCTTTCGCTTGACTGTCGGGCGCTATTTTGGTAAAATAAGATTGAAAAACAAAAAGCGATCTTTGTGACTGACGGAACCGCGGATCACCGCATGGAAGCAAAGATTTTTGACAATGTCGACCGTCTGGGCAGTTCGCGTTTGTGGACTGCCCATAACTATTTTTCGGAGGTTTTATGAAGAAAGTCGGAATCGTAATGGGAAGCGACAGCGATCTTCCCGTTGTACAAAAGGCAATCGATACGTTAAACTCATACGACGTACCGTACGAGGTGCACGTTTATTCGGCGCACCGAACGCCGGAGGAAGCGCGCGCGTTTTCGTTACAGGCGCGGGAGAACGGCTTCGGCGCGATTATCGCCGCGGCGGGAAAGGCGGCGCATCTTGCAGGTGCGATCGCGGCAAATACCACGCTTCCGGTGATCGGAATCCCTGTCAAATCCTCGACGCTTGACGGGCTTGACGCGCTTTTATCCACCGTCCAGATGCCCGGTGGGATTCCAGTTGCTACCGTCGCGATCGACGGCGCGGAGAACGCCGCGCTGCTTGCGATTCAAATTTTGGCAGTCGGCGATGGTGCTCTTGCGGATCGGTTAGTCGCCGCCAGAGCCGCGTCTAAAGAAAAAGTACTTGCAAAAAACGCTGCGATTCAAGCGCAGTTTTCAAAATAAAAAATTTATTCGGAGGAATTAAAAATGGAAAAGAAAGAACAGCTCTACGAGGGCAAGGCGAAAAAGGTTTTTGCAACCGAAAATTCGGAATATTGCATTGTTTCGTATAAAGACGATGCGACCGCTTTCAACGGTTTGAAAAAGGGAACGATTCTCGGAAAAGGCGCGATCAACAACCGCGTAACCAATTATCTGATGAAGATGCTTGAGGAAAAGGGAATTCCTACGCACTTCGTGGAAGAGTTGAACGATCGCGAAACGGTGGTCCGTCGCGTAAAGATCGTTCCGCTGGAAGTCATTGTGAGAAACGTTGCCGCAGGTTCGCTCGCGAAGCGTTTAGGTTTGGAAGAGGGCGTCAAAATGGGCAGAACGGTTTTGGAGTTTTGCTATAAAGACGACGCGCTTGGCGATCCTATGGTCAACGAATATCATATTCTCGCCATGAATTTTGCAACCGAAGAGGAGTTGAAACTTATCTCCGAATATTCCTTAAAAATCAACGAAATTCTTTCCGCTTATCTTGCGGAAGTCAACGTCGAACTGATCGATTTTAAGTTGGAATTCGGCAAGACCTCGGACGGGAAGATCGTTCTTGCCGACGAGATTTCTCCCGATACCTGTCGTTTCTGGGACGCGACGACGCATGAGAAACTGGATAAAGATCGCTTCCGTCGCGATCTCGGCGGAGTGGAAGATGCTTATCACGAGATTTTAAAGCGTCTTTTGGGAGAATAAGCGAGTATGCGGAAGATCAATGAGGAATGCGGTGTTTTCGGCATTTACAGCCCTGACGTACAAGACGTCGCACATACTGCTTATTACGGATTGTTCTCTCTTCAACACAGAGGACAGGAGTCTTGCGGTATCGTCGTGAACGACGACGGCGTGTTCACTTCCTATAAGGATTCCGGTATTGTTAACGACGTGTTTACCGCCGATGTTTTAAATCGTTTGGGACAAGGTCATATGGCTGTCGGTCACGTTCGTTACGGAACGACCGGTTCGACGGGGCGTCGCAACGCGCAGCCGATCGTGATCAATCATAACAAGGGAACGATGGCGCTCGCGCACAACGGTAACCTTGTTAATTCGTCCGAACTCAGAGAGGAACTTGAATTACAGGGTTCTATTTTTCACACGACGAGCGATACCGAAGTAATTTCTTATATTATCACGAAAGAGCGGTTGTCCGCGCCTTCCATCGAAGAAGCGGTTAATCGCGCGATGCATCGCATTAAAGGCGCGTATTCGCTTGTTTTAATGTCGCCGTCTAAAATGATCGCGGTACGGGACGAAAACGGTTTCCGTCCGCTTTGTTACGGCAAGCGGTTGGACGGTTCTTACGTGATCGCGTCTGAAAGTTGTGCCTTGGATGCGGTCGGCGCGGAATTTATTCGCGATTTAAGACCGGGCGAAATTTTGGTGTTTGGTAAGAACGGAATCCGTTCGATTACCGATCATTGCGGAAAAGCACCCGAAAAGATGTGTGTTTTTGAATTTATCTATTTCGCACGTCCCGATTCGGTCATTAACGGCTGTTCGGTGCACGACGCTCGCGTTCGCGCAGGCGAATTTTTGGCAAAAACCTATCCCGTCGAGGCGGACGTCGTAATCGGCGTTCCCGATTCCGGTTTAGACGCCGCGATCGGCTATTCGAAACAATCCGGAATTCCTTACGAGATCGGTTTTATTAAAAACAAATACATCGGCAGAACGTTTATCGTTCCTGGACAGAAATCCAGAGAAGATTTGGTTCGGATCAAACTGAACGTCATCGGTTCTGTCGTAAAAGGAAAGCGAGTTGTTTTAATCGACGATTCTATTGTTCGCGGAACGACGAGCGCGCGGATCGTCAAACTTTTGAGAGATTGCGGTGCGACCGAAGTGCATATGAGAGTTACCGCTCCGCCTTTTACCAATCCGTGTTATTACGGAACGGATATCGACTCTAAGGAGAATTTGATTGCAAGCAGTCATACGGTAGAGGAAATCGCGCGCGTGATCGGGGTGGATTCGTTGGGATATTTATCCGTCGAGTATGCGAAACAACTTGCAGGTGACGGACAAAACGGTTTCTGTCTTGCTTGTTTTGACGGAAACTATCCGACCAACGTTCCGAAAGAGCAGTTCAAAAATAAATTCGACTGCAAGATATCGCAGCGGAAAAAAGAGGAGGAATCATAATGGAAAAGAGTTTCAGCGAGAGTTATAAGGCGGCAGGCGTGGATATTACCGCCGGCTACGAGGCGGTTCGCCTGATGAAAGAACACGTCGCCAAGACGATGACGGCGGGCGCGGTGTCCGATCTCGGCGGATTCGGCGGACTTTTTTTGCCCGATCTCGGCGGAATGAAAACGCCCGTTTTGGTAAGCGGAACGGACGGCGTCGGTACGAAACTGAAACTTGCGTTTTTGATGGATCGGCACGATACGGTCGGAATCGACTGTGTTGCGATGTGCGTCAACGACGTGATCTGTTGCGGCGCGAAACCGCTCTTTTTCTTGGATTATATCGCAGTCGGCAAAAATTATCCCGAAAAGGTTGCTGCGATCGTCAAAGGCGTCGCGGAGGGGTGTTTGCAATCTGGCTCTGCTTTGATCGGCGGAGAAACCGCGGAAATGCCCGGTTTTTATCCGGAGGACGAATACGACCTTGCAGGGTTTTCCGTCGGTATCGTCGATAAAGAAAAGATTTTGGATAACAAGAGCATGAGAGAGGGGAATGTAATCATTGCGCTCCCGTCGTCCGGCGTACATTCCAACGGCTTTTCTTTGGTAAGAAAAGTGTTTGACGTCGATCATGCCGATTTGAAATCGCCGATCGCCGCATTGGACGGAAAAAGTTTGGGAGATACGCTGCTTACGCCGACGAGAATTTACGTAAAACCCATGCTCGCGCTTTTTGAACGCGTAACGGTTAAGGGCGTTTCCCATATTACGGGCGGCGGATTTTACGAAAATATTCCCAGAAGTATTCCGAAAGGGCTGGGAGCGAAGATCGAAAAGAGCAAGATAAAAGTATTGCCGATTTTCGATTATATCAAAGAAACGGGCAATATTCCCGAACGGGATATGTTTAACACTTTCAATATGGGCGTTGGAATGTCCGTCGTCGTTGCGAAAGAAGACGTCGAAACCGCGCTCTCCGTGTTACGCGAGAACGGGGAAGATGCGTATGTCATCGGCGAAATCGTGCGTTCGGACGAGGGCGTCGTTTTATGGTAAAGACAAAAGTTGCAGTCCTTGTATCCGGGGGCGGCACCAATTTACAAGCGATCATCGACAGCGCGAACGTCGGGAAAATTCCGCACGGCGAAATCGTGCTCGTTCTATCCAATAACGCCAATGCGTACGCGCTTACGCGCGCAAAAGAAAACGGAATCGAAACGGCAGTCGTTTCACGCAAGGAGTGCGGCGATTCGTTTGAGGACGTGTTGCTTGAAACGCTTCGCGCGCACGGCGTCGAACTGATCGTACTTGCGGGATTCTTATGCGTTTTGACCGAAAAGGTCACTCGCGCATATGAAAAACGCATTATCAACGTGCATCCGTCGTTGATACCGTCCTTTTGCGGAACGGGATATTACGGATTAAAGGTACACGAGGCTGCACTTGATTACGGAGTAAAAATCACGGGCGCAACCGTGCATTACGTTAACGAGGTTACGGACGGCGGCGAAATTATCGCGCAAAAAGCCGTTGCGGTCAAAGAGGGCGATACGCCCGAACGCTTACAGCGCCGTGTGATGGAAGAGGCGGAATGGATACTTCTTCCCGCGGCGGTGGAAGAGGTTTGCAAAAAAATACAAGGGGAATCGCTATGAACGTTTATCGAATTCAGAATATCGGTGAATTGATCAAAGGAAATGCTTACGTCGGCAGAGGAATCGTCGTCGGAAAAACCGAGAACGGCGCTTGCGCCGCAGTCGCTTATTTTATTATGGGAAGAAGCGAAAACAGCCGCAATCGGATTTTTCGGGAACAGGGGCAAGAGGTTACCATTTACCCCTACGATGCGTCTAAGGTGGAAGATCCGTCGCTTATTATTTACTCGCCGATTCGCGTATTAAAAGAAAATTTGATCGTCACGAACGGCGATCAAACGGATACCGTGTATGATTTCGTCGCGGGAGGAAAGACCTTTGAGGACGCGCTCGCAACGCGTTGTTTCGAGCCGGACGCGCCTAATTTTACGCCGCGCATTTCAGCGATGCTGACGTTTGCAAAGGAAGATTTCACCTATCGGATGTCGATCTTAAAGAGCGCGGACGAATCGGGAACGGCTTGTAATCGTTTTTCGTTTGCGTACGAACCGATCGCGGGAATCGGACATTTTCTGCATACTTACGTTTGCGACGGAACGCCGATTCCGACTTTCCAAGGCGAGCCGGAACGCGTTGCGATTCCGAACGAAATCGATGAATTTACGTCCGAACTTTGGAATAATTTGAATGAAAAAAATAAAATATCGCTCTACGTTCGCTATATCGACCTGAAAACAGGAAAGACGGAGAGTCGCTTGATCAATAAAAACAACGGGTGAAAGGTATGAGTCAGCAAAAAGAAATTTATTTATCTCCTTTTTCCACGCGCTATGCGAGTAAGGAAATGCAGTATATTTTTTCCGAGCAGTTTAAGTTTTCCACCTGGAGAAAACTGTGGATCTCTCTTGCCAAAGCGGAACGCGCGCTTGGGTTGGATATTACGGAAGAGCAGATTGCGGAAATGGAGGCGCATCGCGACGATATTAATTTCGAGGTCGCCGAGGCGCGCGAAAAAGAGGTCCGTCACGACGTAATGAGTCACGTTTACGCTTACGGTATTCAATGTCCGAAAGCGGCGGGCATTATTCACTTGGGTGCGACGTCTTGTTACGTCGGCGATAATACGGACGTTGTGATTTTACGGGAAGCAACGCAATTGATTCTCAAAAAGGCGGCGCAGGTTTTGAAAAATCTCTCCGGCTTTGCGGATCGTTATAAGTCGCTTCCTTGTCTTGCCTATACCCATTTGCAGCCGGCGCAACTGACGACGGTCGGAAAGCGCGCTACGCTTTGGATGTACGAACTTGCGCAAGACGTCGAAGAGTTGGAATATCGGTTGGGAAAATTGCGCCTTTTAGGCTCTAAGGGCACGACGGGAACGCAGGCGTCTTTTATGGAACTGTTCGACGGAAACGAGGCAAAGGTGAAAGAGTTGGAAGATCGGATCGCTTCCGATCTCGGTTTCCCGGGCGTCGTTCCGGTTTCCGGACAGACTTATTCGAGAAAAGTAGACGCTTACTTCTTGGCTGCGTTATCGGGCGTTGCGCAGAGTGCGTATAAATTTTCCAACGATATGCGGATTTTGCAATCTTTCGAGGAAATGGAAGAGCCGTTTGAATCTAAACAGATCGGTTCGTCCGCAATGCCGTATAAACGGAATCCCATGCGTTGCGAACGCATTTCGGCGCTCTCTCGTTACGTAATCACGGATTCGCTGAATCCTGCTTTTACGGCGGCAACGCAGTGGTTTGAACGCACGCTGGACGATTCCGCGAACAAGCGCGTTTCGGTAGCGGAGGCGTTCCTTGCGGTAGATTCTATTTTGAATATCGAAATAAACGTGACGAACGGTTTGGTGGTTTACGATCAAGTCGTCCGCCGTCGCGTTATGGAAAAATTGCCCTTTATGGCGACCGAAAACATCATGATGAAATCGGTGAAAAAGGGTGGTAATCGGCAAGACCTACACGAACTGTTGCGCGAACATTCGCATGCGGCGGCGAAAAAGGTCAAGTTGGAAGGCTGTGCGAACGATTTGATCGATCGAATTGCCGCCGATCCCGCTTTCCCGCTCACGAAAGAAGAAATCGAAGCGGAACTCGATCCCTCGCTTTATATCGGAAGATGTCCTTCTCAAGTAGAAGAGTTTAACGAGCAGGTGATTAAACCTATTTTAGAACGCTATTGCGGCGAAGAGATCGCTTGCGAACTCAACGTATAACGGAGGAAAATATGAAAGAATTTGAATTGAAATACGGCTGTAACCCCAATCAGAAGCCTGCGAGAATTTTTATGAAGAACGGAGGGGAACTGCCCATTGAAATTTTGAACGGCAGACCGGGATACATCAATTTTTTAGATGCGTTTAACAGTTGGCAGTTGGTAAAAGAGATTAAATACGCGTTGCATTTGCCGGCGGCGGCTTCCTTTAAGCACGTATCGCCGACGTCTGCGGCGGTCGGGATTCCTCTTTCGGAAACGCTGAAAAAGGCTTGCTTTGCGGACGATATTGCTAATCTCGACGATTCTCCGCTTGCTTGCGCGTATGCCAGAGCACGCGGAACGGACAGAATGTCCTCGTTCGGCGATTGGGTTGCGCTTTCGGACGTCTGTGACGAAACGACGGCGAAATTGATCGCGCGCGAGGTTTCGGACGGTATTATCGCTCCTGGTTATACGCCTGCCGCTTTGGAAATTTTAAAAGGCAAGCGCAAGGGAACTTATCCCATCGTGAAAATCGACGAGCAATACGTTCCGTCGGAGATTGAAACCAAGGAAGTTTTCGGGATAACGTTCGAGCAAAGACGGAACGATTTTACAATCGACCGTGCGTTACTCGGCAATATCGTAACCGAAAACAAGGAACTTCCCGAAAGCGCGGTGCGCGATCTGATTGTCGCGTTGATTACGTTAAAGTATACGCAGTCCAATTCCGTTTGCTACGCAAAAGACGGACAGGCGATCGGTGTCGGCGCAGGACAGCAGAGCCGTATTCATTGTACGCGCCTTGCCGGACAAAAAGCGGATCTTTGGCATCTCCGTCAGCACGAAAAAACGTTGTCTCTTTCTTTCCTTGAAAGCGTCGGAAGACCGGAGAAGAATAATATTATAGACCTTTATCTTTCGGACGATTACGAGGACGTGACTGCGGACGGAAAGTGGCAGAAATATTTTTCAAAGAAGCCTCCCGTGTTTACCAAGGAAGAGCAGAAAGAATATTTGTCGAAAATTACGGGCGTATCGCTTGCGTCGGACGCGTTTTTCCCGTTTGACGATAATATCGAGCGCGCAAAACGGAGCGGCGTTTCGTTCGTCGCGCAACCGGGCGGCTCTGTACGGGATGACGTTGTGATTTCCGCTTGCGACCGCAACGGCATGGTAATGGCGTTTACCGGTATGCGGTTGTTTCATCACTGAGAAAGAG
This sequence comes from uncultured Clostridia bacterium, assembly GCA_964426105.1. GTDB lineage: Bacteria > Bacillota > Clostridia > Christensenellales > Borkfalkiaceae > UMGS621. The sequence continues at coordinate 18,080 of CAYRPB010000002.1, forward strand.
GTGTTTTTATGGATATAATGGTAGTCGGCGGAGGGGGGAGAGAGCATGCGCTCGTCAAAGCGCTCGCGGCTTCTCCGCTCATCGGAAAGATATACGCGCTTCCGGGAAACGACGGCATGAAAGAGGCGGAATGTGTTCCGATCGGCGCAAAAAATTTAGATCAAATCGTTGCGTTCGCGTTGGAACGCAAAATTGATTTTGCCGTTGTCGCGCCGGACGATCCGTTGGTGCTCGGCTTGGTCGATTTGCTGGAAGAAAAGGGAATTTCCTGCTTCGGACCGAAAAAAAACGCCGCGATTATCGAGGGAAGCAAGGCGTTTGCAAAAGATCTTATGAAGCGTTACGGAATTCCTACTGCATCGTACGAGATTTTTACGGACGAAGCGGCTGCGCTTGCTTATTTGGAAACTTGTTCGATTCCCGTCGTCGTCAAGGCGGACGGGCTTGCGTTGGGCAAGGGTGTCGTCGTGGCGGAAACGCGCGAAGATGCCAAACAAGCGGTGCGCTCCATGATGGAAGATAAAATTTTCGGAAACAGCGGCAGCCGCGTCGTGATCGAAGCGTATTTGGAAGGACCGGAAGTTTCCGTTTTGACGTTTACGGACGGAAATACGATCGTTCCCATGGTTTCGTCTATGGATCATAAGCGGGCAAAAGACGGCGATTGCGGCTTAAATACGGGCGGTATGGGGACGATTGCCCCCAATCCTTATTATACCGAAGCAGTTGCTCGGGAATGTATGGAGAAGATTTTTCTTCCGACCGTTCGAGCAATGAACGCAGAGGGTAGAACCTTTCGCGGTTGTCTGTATTTCGGCTTAATGTTGACGAAGGACGGACCGAAAGTAATCGAATATAACTGTCGCTTCGGCGATCCGGAAACGCAGGTGGTTTTACCTCTTCTGAAGAGCGATTTGTTCGTAATCATGAAGCATGTGGCGGAGGGAACGCTTTCCGCCGATGACGTTGTGTTTTCAAACGAATCGGCTTGTTGCGTGGTGCTCGCTTCGGACGGGTATCCGCAAAAGTACGAAACGGGATTTGAAATTACGGAAAAAGACTTTCCGTCGGACGCTTGTATCTATTATGCGGGTGTGAAGAAAAAGGACGGAAAACTGGTTACTTCCGGCGGCAGAGTGTTGGGGGTTACGGCGACTGCCGCAACCTTATCCGATGCGATTGAAAGAGCGTACGCCGCGGCGGACGAAGTTGAATTTGCAAATGTGTATAAACGGTCGGATATCGGCAAACGCGCAATGGAGGCGGAACGGAATGGTATATAGAGTTTTTGTAGAAAAAAAACAGGGATTCGATAACGAAGCGCACTCGCTTTACGGCGAGTTGGTCAATTTGCTCGGAATCGATCGTCTGACGGGCGTACGGTTACTGAACCGTTACGACGTTGAAAATATTACGGAGAATTTGTTTGCGTCTGCCGTCAAAACGGTTTTTTCCGAACCGCAGTTAGACGCCGTGTACGAAGATCTTTTATTGCAAGAGGGAGAAACTGCATTTGCGGTGGAATATCTTCCGGGACAATACGATCAGCGTGCAGACTCCGCGGCACAGTGTATTCAGATCATCGCGCAGTGCGAGCGTCCTTTGATTCGTACGGCGCGCGTCTACGTGATGAAAGGCGATTTGGACGAAGAATCGCTCGCAAAAATAAAAAAATACGTCGTTAATCCGGTGGAAAGCCGCATTGCAGCGATGGGAAAGCCGAAAACGCTCGCGCTTTCTTATGCGATTCCTACCGAAGTAAAGACGTTGGACGGTTTCCTTTCTTTGGACGACGAGGGGCTTAGTGCCTTTATTCGGGATTACGGCTTGGCAATGGATTTAGACGATATTCGTTTCTGTCGGTCGTATTTTGCGGAAGAAGGGAGAGATCCCACGATTACCGAAATTCGAATGATCGATACTTATTGGTCCGACCATTGTCGGCACACGACTTTTTTGACGACGATCGACAAGGTGACGTTCGAGGACGTCGCGTTGCAGAACGCGTACGACGAATATCTCGCGGCAAGAAAAGAGATTAACAGAACGAAGCCGATCAATCTTATGGACGTTGCAACGCTTGCCGGGAAATATTTGAATCGCAAGGGACTTTTGCCGAATTTGGACGAGTCGGAAGAGATTAACGCTTGTACGGTAAAAATCAAAGTAACCGTAGACGGCGAGGAACAAGATTGGCTGTTGCTCTTTAAGAACGAAACGCATAATCACCCCACCGAAATCGAACCGTTCGGCGGGGCGGCGACTTGTATCGGCGGTGCGATTCGCGATCCGCTTTCCGGGCGTTCGTACGTCTATGCGGCGATGCGCGTTACGGGGGCAGGCGATCCGTTGAAGCCGGTTTCCGAAACGCTTACGGGGAAACTTCCGCAACGGAAAATCGTTACGACGGCTGCCGCAGGGTACAGTTCTTACGGTAACCAAATCGGACTTGCTACCGGAATTGTGGACGAAATATATCACGAGGGATATACCGCAAAGCGCATGGAGATCGGCGCGGTTATCGCGGCTACGCCTGCAAAAAACGTTCGGAGAGAATGTCCGAAACCGGGGGACGTCGTTATCTTACTCGGGGGCAGAACGGGGCGCGACGGTTGCGGCGGCGCGACGGGATCGTCGAAATCGCATACGCTCGCTTCGTTGGAAACGTGCGGCGCTGAGGTCCAGAAAGGAAATGCGCCCGAAGAACGGAAATTACAGCGGTTGTTCCGCAATCCTGCGGCAACGGCTATGATTAAACGGTGTAACGATTTCGGTGCGGGCGGCGTGTCCGTCGCGATCGGCGAACTTGCCGACGGGTTGGAAATCGACCTCAATCGCGTTCCGAAAAAATACGAGGGCTTAGACGGAACGGAACTTGCGATCTCCGAATCGCAAGAACGTATGGCAGTTGTCGTCGCAAAGGAGGACGTTTCGTCCTTTATCGCATTGGCGTCGGAAGAAAATTTGGAAGCGACGGTGGTTGCGGAAGTAAAAGAAGAGCCGCGCCTTACGATGTTTTGGAACGGAGTGAAGATCGTAGATCTTTCGCGCGCGTTCTTAAACAGCAACGGTGCGGAGAAGCATATTGAAATCGCTCCTGCAAAGGCGCAGCCTTTTGCTCGTAAAACAACGGGAAACTTTAAGAAAAATTTAGAAACGCTTGCATCCGATTTGAACGTATGTTCCAAGCGCGGCTTGTCCGAGCGGTTCGATTCTACGATCGGTGCAGGCAGCGTGTTGATGCCGTTCGGCGGAAAATATCAGAGAACACCCGTTCAAGCGATGGTTCACAAGATATCCGTCGAAAAGGGACATACGGAAGACTGTTCGTTTATGGCGTGGGGGTATAATCCCTTTATTACCGAAAAGAGTCCCTATCACGGCGCGTATCTCGCCGTTATCGAATCGGTTTCCAAAGTGATCGCGGCAGGCGGCTCGTATGAAAATCTGTATCTTACGTTTCAAGAGTATTTTGAAAAGCCGCAAGGCGATCGTGCTCGTTGGGGACAGCCGTTGGCGGCATTGCTCGGTGCGTTTAAGGCGCAAATGGATCTGAAAATCGCCGCAATCGGAGGTAAAGATTCCATGAGCGGTACGTTCGAGCACATCGACGTTCCGCCTACGCTCGTTTCGTTCGCGGTTACGACGGGAAAGACTTCGGCTGTTCTTTCTCCCGAATTTAAGTCTGCGGGACATAAGGTGGTCTGGTTAAAGCCGGAAACGGATGCGGACGGACTCCCCGTGCCTTCTTCTTATCGGACGATTAGCGACGTCGTTTCTCGCTTGATAAAAGAGAAAAAGGCGGTCGCCGTTTATACGCCTGCTTACGGCGGAATTGCAGAAGCGGTCATGAAGATGGCATTCGGAAACAAGATCGGCTTTGCGTTTAATAATGCTCTTTCCTTAGATGAAATTTTCGGATATGCTTACGGTTCGTATCTCGTGGAATTACGGGAAGAAGAGGATGTCGGTGTCGTCATAGGCGAAACGACGGAAAACACCGCGATCGCGTACGGAGAAGATGTTGTTTCGCTTTCGGTACTTGAAAAAGGGTACGAAGAGAAATTAGAGCCTATTTTTCCGTGCAATCTTTCAACCGATCGTGCGGCGGCGCGTACGTTCCGATATAGTGCGGATTCTTGGCAATCGCCGACGGTTCGGTGTGCGCGTCCGCGCGTCTTGATTCCGATATTCCCCGGAACAAACTGCGAATACGATACCGCAAAAGCGTTTGCGGATGCAGGGGCGTTACCCGAGTTGTTCGTCGTTAAAAACCTTACGAAGGACGCCGTTGCAGAGTCTGTACGAATCTGTGCGGAGAAGATCGAAAATAGTCAAATCGTCTTTATCCCCGGCGGTTTTTCGGGCGGTGACGAGCCGGACGGATCGGGCAAGTTCATTACGGCGTTTTTCCGCAATGCCGCGATCAAGGATGCGGTTAACGAACTATTGAATAATCGGGACGGCTTAATGGGCGGTATTTGTAACGGCTTCCAGGCTTTGATCAAACTGGGATTAGTTCCGTACGGAAGAATTATCGAATCTGATCCGAACGCGCCTACGTTGACCTATAACAATATCGGCAGACACCAATCGAAGATCGTGCGTCTGCGCGTTGCGTCCAACAAGTCGCCGTGGTTTTCGGCGACCAAGCCGGGAGAAATCTATTGCGTTCCCGTTTCGCACGGAGAGGGAAAGTTTGTCGCAAACAGCGACGTTATCGACGCTCTTGCGAAGAACGGACAGATCGCCACGCAATACGTCGATCTTGCAGACAATCCTACGTACGACGTTCAGTTTAATCCAAACGGATCGATGGACGCGATCGAGGGAATTACCTCACCGGACGGCAGAGTGTTCGGTAAGATGGGGCATTCCGAGCGTTGGGCAAGCGATCTGTATCAGAACGTAACGGGAAATTACGATATGGGATTATTCCGCTCTGCGGTTAAATATTTTAAGTGAGGAAAAAGATGAAAACGGATATCGAAATCGCGCAGGAGGCAAAACTGCGCAAGATTACGGAGATTGCGTCTGCGGCAGGAATCCCCGAGGAAGCAATCGAGCCGTACGGCAATTACAAAGCAAAGATCGATCCGAACCTCTTGCCGAACAGCGAGGATGGAAAATTGATTTTGGTTACGGCAATTTCGCCCTCTCCGGCAGGAGAGGGGAAAACGACTACGACGATCGGACTTGCGGACGGATTGAAACGCCTTGGCAAAAAGGTTGTCGTCGCGTTGCGCGAGCCGTCGCTCGGGCCGGTATTCGGCGTGAAAGGAGGTGCTGCCGGCGGCGGATATGCGCAGGTCGTTCCCATGGAAGAGATTAATCTCCATTTTACGGGGGATTTTCATGCGATCGGTGCGGCAAACAATCTGCTTGCGGCAATGTTGGATAATCATATTTATCAGGGTAACGCTTTGAATATCGATCCGCGTAAGCTCACTTGGCGTCGTTGTGTGGATATGAACGATCGTCAACTTCGTTTCGTGGTCGACGGGCTTGGCGGTAAGGTAAACGGTGTTCCGAGAGAGGACGGCTACGATATCACCGTTGCGTCCGAAATCATGGCTGTTTTGTGCCTTGCGGATTCTCTGTCCGATTTAAAAGCGCGCCTTGCTCGCATTATCGTCGGATATACGTATGACGATCGTCCCGTTACGGCAGGAGATTTGAAAGCGGCGGGCGCGATGACTGCGCTTTTAAAGGATGTCATCAAGCCGAATTTGGTTCAGACGTTAGAGGGAACGCCGGCGTTCGTGCACGGCGGACCGTTCGCGAATATCGCGCACGGTTGTAATTCCGTAATCGCGACGCGCACGGCGTTGAAACTCGGCGATTATGCCGTGACGGAAGCCGGGTTCGGCGCGGATTTGGGCGCGGAGAAGTTTTTGGATATCAAGTGTCGCTATGCAGGGTTAAAACCTGCCGCGGTGGTTGTGGTTGCCACGGTGCGCGCACTGAAAATGCATGGCGGACTTCCGAAATCGGAAATCAATACGGAAAATCTCGCTGCGTTGGAAAAGGGCTTGCCGAATCTTTTACGCCACGTTTCTAATATGAAAAACGTATACGGACTTCCCGTCGTGGTGGCGGTGAATCGTTTTCCGACCGATACGGATGCGGAAATTGCGCTTGTAATTGAAAAGTGCAAGGAGCTCGGCGTCAATGTGAAACTTTCCACTGTTTGGGCGGAAGGCGGTAAGGGGGGCGAAGCGCTCGCGGAAGAGGTGATTCGCCTTTGCGAAACGCCGAACGATTTCCGCTTTGCTTACGATGAAACTGCGCCCGTAAAGGATAAAATCGAGGCGATCGTGAAAAAGATTTACGGCGGCGACGGCGTAGTATACACGGCGGAAGCGGAAAAACAGATCGCTTCGTTGACTGCGTTGGGATTAGACCGTATTCCGATCTGTATGGCAAAAACACAGTATAGTTTTTCGGATGACGCCGCAAAACTCGGTGCGCCCGACGGTTTTACGGTGACGGTGCGGCAGGTCAAGGCTTCCGCGGGCGCAGGATTCTTAGTTGCGCTTACGGGGAATATCATGACTATGCCGGGATTGCCGAAATCTCCCGCTGCGGAAAAAATCGATGTAGATAAAAACGGAAAAATCATTGGTTTGTTCTGATTTTTAAGAAATAAAAAGTGTGAAAATGCGAAAAATTTTGATTTTTCGCATTTTTTGTTGTTTCAAAAATTGCACTTTTTCAAAAAAATGCGTATAATATAGAAAAACGGTAAAGGAATTTTTTTATGAAAGACGGATTTGTCAAAGTTGCCGCTGTTACGCCGCAAATAAAAGTTGCAGATCCCGCTTTTAATGCGGAACAAGCGATTATTTCCGTGCGCAATGCCGCAAGCGCGGGGGCAAAATTGGTGGTTTTACCCGAACTTTGTTTGACGGGATATACCTGCGGAGATCTTTTTTATCAAGAAACGTTGCTTTCCGCCGCGTTAGACGGCTTGGCTCGAATCAAGGAAGAAACGAAAAAATTGGACTTAATTTTATTCGTCGGGCTTCCCGTTCGCGTGGGCGGCTTGCTCTATAATTGCGCCGCCGTACTTGCACGGGGAAAGATACTTGGATTAGTTCCGAAAACTTTTCTTCCGAATTATAATGAATTTTACGAGCGTCGTCATTTTGCGCCTGCGCCGTCCGAAAACGGGACGTATGATTTGTTCGGCGAATCCGTTCCGTTCGGAACGAAATTGCTCTTTGAGGCAAACGCGCCGATCGGCTTGACGGTTGCCGTGGAAATATGCGAGGATCTTTGGTCGGCAGAACCGCCTTCGGTTCGTCATGCCGTCAACGGAGCGACGGTAATCGTTAATCTTTCAGCGTCGGACGAAACGGTCGGCAAGGCGGAATACCGTCGGGATTTGGTCGCTATGCAGTCGGCTCGTTTGATTACGGGGTATATTTATGCGGATGCCGGCGAGGGAGAGTCTTCCGCCGATATGGTGTTTGCCGGACATAATTTGGTAGCGGAGAACGGTAAAATTCTCGCCGAAACGTCGTTGTTCGCAAACGGTGTTGCCGTCAGTGAAATCGATGTATTTGCATTGTTGACCGAACGGAGTAAATTGGCAAATTATCCGTATGAGCGCGGCAACGGCTATTCTGTCGTGCGTTTTTCGCTTGATCAAACCGAAACGCGACTTACACGCGATTATGCGCGTTTTCCGTTTGTTCCGGGCGGAGAACAGGCATTGGGGGAACGCGCCGAATTGATTTTGACCATGCAGGTGGCAGGATTAAAAAGACGGCTTCTTCACACAAACGCAAAGAAACTCGTGATCGGTTTGTCCGGCGGTTTGGATTCTACCTTGGCGTTGCTTGCTTCCGTTCGTGCGTTGCGTGCGGCAGGCAGACCGCTTTCCGATATTGTCGGCGTTACCATGCCGTGTTTCGGAACGACGGATCGTACGTTTAATAATACCGTTCGGCTGTCTCGTACCTTGAAAATTACGTTAAAAAAGATCGATATTGCAAAATCCGTTTTGCGACATTTAAAAGAAATCGGACACGATTTGTCCGTGCATGACGTAACGTATGAAAACGCACAGGCGCGCGAACGCACGCAAGTGCTTATGGATATTGCGAACGACGTGGGTGGTTTGGTGGTCGGGACGGGCGATCTTTCTGAACTCGCACTTGGTTGGGCTACGTATAACGGGGATCATATGTCGATGTACGCCGTCAATGCCGGCGTTCCCAAAACGCTCGTTCGTTATCTTGTGCGGCACGAGGCAATGAGCGGAAGACCTAAGTTAAAGAATATTTTGTTTGATATATTGGATACGCCCGTCAGTCCGGAACTGTTGCCGGCAAAAGACGGGGAGATTGCACAAAAGACGGAGGAAATCGTCGGCCCTTACGAACTTCACGATTTTTTCTTATATTACGTTGTCCGCATGGGCTTTTCGCCTAAAAAAATATATCGCTTGGCGATTCGTACGTTCGACGGGGTTTATTCCGAAGAAACGGTTTATCGTTGGTTAAAGACTTTTTACAGTCGTTTTTTCGCGCAACAGTTCAAAAGAAGTTGTTTGCCGGACGGGGTAAAGGTGGGATCGGTTACGCTTTCTCCTCGGGGAGATTGGCGTATGCCGTCGGATGCGTCGCGTGCCGCTTGGCTTGCCGAATTGGATGAAATTGTCCTTGATGCGGAATAAAACGCCGATTCCGTTCGCTTATAAAATTTAAGAAAAAACACTTTTCAGACGGCGTAAAATATGATATAATAATCGTATAAAGTGCAGTATATGCATTTTTTGCGAACAAGTTGTTCACTTGTAAAAATAGGAGGGATATAAAATGAAAAAATGGATTGCGATGTTTGTCGCGCTTGTTCTGTGTCTTGGCATGACGGTAATGACGGGGTGCGAAAAGCCCCTTGAACCTGCAACCGCAGAAGAACTTCTTTCTGTTGCGGAAATGAATTTGGAAGAAGGGGCGACGGTAAATTTTTCGTTGAATATTGACGGGGTTTCCTCTTTGATGCCCGAAAGGTTAATAGAAGATTTCGAGCAGAAGCCTCCTGCAGAGCATCAACCGGCAGACGAACCTGCGGTTTGTTTTGAGGGGACTGTTAAATTGAAAGAATCGGAAAATACGGTTGTCGCCGATTTCTCCGCGCAAGTGCGTGATTTGGACGGAGAAGTCGGAAGTATTGCCGCGTATCTTCGCACAACTGCAGAAAGTGCGAAAGTTTATTATGCGGTAGACGGCGAAGACGAATTTACGTTGTTTGAACAGTCTTTGAACGACGCGTCGGAAGAAAGTTCTGTTTATGAAAAATTGTTGAACGGAATCTTCGGGCAACTTGATTTTAGCGGATCGGGCACTTTCGAACTATTGCCTTATTGTAACACGCCCGAAATCGTCGAACGGGAATATCACGTAAGCGTGAATTTGGGAAAAATGATTCAAGACAAGGTTAATACCGCATTTTCTACCGTAAAGTTTTTTCTTGCGATGATACCGGAAACAGCAACGGTCGGATCGCTCTACGCCGAGGAAACGGTGAAAGGAATGATTCTCTCCGTTTTAGAGGACGTTTCCGCCGCTGATTTGAAAGCGCTTTTGGAAGAGGAATTGTCTGCGGTAGGATATATGATCGCGTTGCCGGAAGCAGACGATAAGACGGTTTCTGAATATTTGGAAGAAATTATGGAAATCGGATTACCGACGGATGGCGATACCGTAATGAAATTTTCCGATTTTCCCGTCGGCGTATACGTTGCGCAGTTGCGCGAAACGGTTGTTCCCGTGCTTGAGGTTATCGGCGCGATGTTAAACTCTTTGACCGGTAGCGTAAAACTCGTATATAATGCCGATCGGAAATTAGCGTCCGCATCCCTTTCGATGTCGTTAAACGAATTATCGGTAAGCGGCTTATTTGCGTTCGATTATACCGTTCCGTCCTTTCAAAACGTTGCGGAACTGACTGTAAAAACGCCCGTTTCCGAATTGTAATCGTTCGGATAGGGTAAAATAAATGTAATATAGAAAAACAGAGACCGGTCGCCATTTCTCATGGAAAACGTGATCGGTCTTTTTCTTTTTTCGAAAAAACACGTTGTAAAGAAACGGTTACGTTTATTTTGAAAACGTTAAGCGTGTCGCTAATCGATAAAACCGAGCGGCGTAAAGCAGTACGGACAAAGTCCGTTGAGCGTGCTTGCGCAAGCAGGGCAGATCACCGCACCGCACGACGGGCAGACGCGTTCGTTTACTCCGTCGAAATTTTTTCTGCAATTTTTACATTCGGATTTTGCCATAGAAATCTCCTTTAAGCGCAGTATGCGCGTTTCTTTCCGAATTATGCGCCGTAGTATGAATCGTTTTTGAAAAATTGCTCCTTTAAAATTATAAATAATTTTAAAATATCGGGTTTTTGCTTTCAAAATCGCGCGAATTGTGGTATAATGAAAAAGTAAAAAAACGGGTAGTATTTATGCCCATTCAAGGAGTCGAAATGGACGAAAATAAAAAAGTAACCTCCAATTACGGCGAAGGTCAAATTCAGGTTCTGGAAGGGCTTGATCCCGTTCGTAAACGTCCCGGAATGTACATCGGGTCTACGGACGTAAAGGGGCTTCATCACCTCGTGCAAGAAATCGTCGATAACTCGATCGACGAGGCTCTTTCAGGTTATTGCAATACGATCTTGGTTTCTCTTAACGCGGACGGTTCTTGTTCGGTTACGGACAACGGGAGAGGTATTCCGACCGCCATGCACCATACGGAAAAGGTTTCCGCGGTTGAGGTTGTATTGACTAAACTGCACGCAGGCGGCAAATTCGGCGGAGGGGGATATAAGATTTCCGGCGGATTGCACGGCGTCGGTCTTTCGGTTGTCAACGCGCTTTCCGAATGGCTGGAAGTCGAGGTGTTCCAAAACGGAAATCACTATAAGCAGATTTATAATCGAGGGATTCCGCAAGCGGCTTTGAAAGTGATCGGTTCTGCGGATCACACGGGGACGAAGGTCACTTTTTATCCGGATGACGAAATTTTTGAAACGGTGGTGTTTAATTACGATACGATTAAAACCCGTTTAAGAGAACTTGCTTATCTCAATAAGGGACTCACGATTAAAATCGAGGATATGAGAGAAGGACAAGAGCGGAACGATACTTTCTATTACGAGGGCGGAATCGCACATTTCGTAGAAGATCTTAACCGCAATAAAGAAACTCTTTTCGATAAGCCCTTTTATTTTGACGGGACTTACGGGGACAGCGAGGTGGAAGTTGCCGTCCAATATAACGACAGTTATTCGGAAACCGTCTTTTCTTTCGCGAACAACATCAATACGGAAGAGGGCGGCGCTCATTTGGATGGGTTTAAGAACGCTCTTACAAAACTCATTAACGATGCCGGGAAGAAGTTGGGCGTTTTGAAAAATGACGATAAAGTGACGGGCGATGACGTGAGAGAGGGAATCACGGCGGTTATTTCCGTAAAGTTGACCGAACCGCAGTTTGAGGGACAGACCAAGACGAAACTCGGAAACAGCGAGATGAGAACGTTGGTCACTAAGGCGATGAACGACTATTTCGGAACGTTCCTTGAAGAAAATCCGACGAAGACAAAAGAACTTCTCTTAAAGTGCGTTACGGCGCAACGGGCGAGAGAAGCCGCTCGCGCCGCTCGCGAAAATACGCGCCGCAAGGGTGCGCTCGAAACGGCGACTTTACCGGGAAAGCTTGCGGACTGTTCGGAAAAGAACCCCGAATTTTGCGAAATTTACCTCGTTGAGGGGGATTCCGCAGGCGGTTCTGCAAAACAGGGCAGAGATCGCCGCTTTCAGGCAATTTTGCCGTTAAGAGGTAAAATTTTGAACGTTGAGAAGGCACGCTTGAATCGTGTGCTTGAAAACGAAGAGATTAAAGCGATGATCACAGCGTTCGGCGGCGGCATTTCGGATGATTTCGACGAAACAAAACTTCGTTACGACCGCATTATCTGTATGACGGATGCGGACGTAGACGGTAGCCATATCAGAATTCTGTTGTTGACGTTTTTCTTCCGTTTTATGCGTCCGTTGATCGAAAAAGGGCACGTTTATATTGCACAGCCGCCTCTTTATAAGGCGACAAAGGGTAAAACAGAAAAGTATCTTTATTCGGACGAGCAGTTGAAAGATTATCTTGCGGAAGCGGGAAAATGCGAAATTCAGCGGTATAAAGGTCTTGGCGAAATGAATCCCGAGCAACTTTGGGAAACGACGATGAATCCGGAAACGAGAACGCTTTTGCGCGTCAACATGGAAGACGCCGTTGAGGCGAACGAAATGTTCACCGTTTTGATGGGAGAAAAGCCCGAATTGCGGCGCGCTTTCATTGAACAGAACGCAAAACTCGTTACCGAGCTCGACGTATAAGGAGAGGAAAAGATGGCGAAAAAAGAAATGAGCCCCGAATTGACGGCGGCATTCAAAGATACATTAAATAAGACTACCGTAATCGACATCGAGGTCGATAACGAATTGAAAAAATCCTTTATCGCCTATGCGATGGCAGTTAACGTATCGCGTGCGATTCCGGACGTTAGGGACGGCTTAAAACCCGTTCATCGCAGAATCTTGTATGCAATGCACGAGATGGGGCTGTATAACGATAAAGGGTATAAAAAATGCGCGAAGATCGTCGGTGAAGTGCTTGGTAAATATCACCCCCACGGGGATTCGTCCGTTTATGACGCACTCGTTCGTCTTGCACAAGATTTCTCAATCAATTTTCCGTTGGTTGACGGACACGGAAACTTCGGTTCGGTGGACGGAGACCCTGCCGCGGCGTACCGTTATACGGAAGCGCGTCTTTCTAAACTCGCTGCGGAAATGCTTCGCGAAATCGATAAGGATACCGTTGATTTTTATCCTAATTTCGACGATACGGAAATGCAACCGGTTGTGCTTCCGTCGCGTTTTCCCAATATTTTGGTCAACGGATCGGACGGTATTGCCGTCGGTATGGCGACGAATATTCCTCCGCACAATTTGGGAGAGGTAATCGACGGGTGCGTTGCGCTTCTCGATAATCCCGATTTGGAAGTAGACGACTTATTACAATATATTCCCGCACCCGACTATCCGACGGGCGGCATTATCATGGGGCGTGCTGCGATTCGCCAAGCGTACAGAACGGGGCGCGGCGGAATCGTTTTGCGTGCAAAGTGCGATATCGAAGAATTTAATAACGGAACGCGTCAGCGCATTGTCGTTACGGAACTTCCGTATCAAGTAAATAAGGCGAATCTCATCAAAACGATCGCCGATATGGTTAAGGATAAGAAGATCGAGGGGATTTCCGATATTCGAGATGAATCCGACCGTTCGGGTATGCGTATTGCGATCGACGTAAAGAAAGACGCGCAAGGGCAGGTGGTGTTGAACACACTGTATAAGCACACGAGTTTGCAGACTTCGGACGGAATGATTTTACTCGCGCTTTTGGACGGCGAGCCGAAAGTTCTGAATCTGAAACAGATCCTTGCGGCGTATATCGCGCATCAGGAAGAAATTATCGTACGTCGTACGCGTTACGATCTCGCAAAGACGGAGGAGCGCGAGCATATCGTTAAGGGCTTGGTTATCGCGCTTGCAAATATCGATCGCGTTATTCAGATTATCAAACAATCCCCCGATAAGTCGAGCGCGGCTGCTAAGTTGATGGAAGAGTTTCTGTTGTCGGATAAGCAAGCGAATGCGATTTTGGATATGAGATTGCATCGGCTTACCTCGTTAGAAGTAGAGAACTTGAATGCGGAACTCGCCGAACTTGATCGCAAAATTGCCGATTTGAAAGATATTTTGGCGAATGAGTATCGATTAAAAGAAATCGTCAAAACAGATCTTCTTAATATTAAAGAGCAATATCCGTCTCCTCGTAAAGCAGAACTTTCTTATGATTACGGTGAAATCGACATCGCCGATCTCATCGAAAAAGAGGATATCGTCGTCAGTATGACGCATTTCGGTTATATCAAGCGGATTCCCGTTGCGGAATATCATTCGCAACGTCGCGGCGGAAGAGGCGTGACGGCACATAAGCCGAAAGAAGAGGATTTCGTGTCGAATATTTTCGTTTGCTCCACGCATGACGATTTGCTGTTCTTTACGAATAAAGGTAAGGTGTTCAGTATCAAGGGGTATGAGATCCCGGAAGCGGCGCGTACGGCGCGCGGAAGAGCGATCGTCAACCTTTTGCAACTTTCCGAGGGAGAACAGGTAAAAGCCGTTATTCCGCGGAAAGAGGGCCAGGACGGATATATCGTTATGGCGACTGCACGCGGTTTGATTAAAAAGACGGCGATTTCCGAATTCGATCGTATTCGTAAGGTCGGAAAGATCGCGATCAATATCGTTGAGGGGGATGATTTGATTTCCGTTCAATTCTCCGACGGGGAAAACGAAATCATGATGGCTTCTTATCACGGTAAGGTAATTCGTTTTTCGGAAAAAGATATCCGACCGATGGGAAGAGATACGCAAGGCGTTCGCAGTATGAAACTTTCGGACGGCGATTATTTGGTTGATATGCTTGTTGTAAAAGAGGGTTGCTCCGTTTTGACGATGACCGAGTACGGTTTCGGAAAGCGTTGCGATTTGTCCGAATATCGCTTACAATCGCGTGCAGGAAAGGGAACAAAGGCGAGCGTTTTGAATGAAAAAACGGGAAATTTGGTTAACTTGAAACTGGTCGGCGAGGATGAGGACGTTATGGCGATTGCCGATAACGGAACGATTATTCGGATTCATGCGCGTGAAATTTCCAAAATCGGAAGAGATACGCAGGGCGTTCGCATCATGAGGCTGACGGATGCAAAGGTAGCGAGTGTTGCGATTACTCCGGCTGGCGAGGATGAGGAAGAAAACGTCGACGGCGAACCCGTTCCCGTTGCGGAAGAAGCGCTGCAACCGACGGAAGAATAAAAGAAATCGACTGCCCCGATTCGGGGCAGTTTTCATATAAAAATAGGAAAGAGAAAGTTTTTATTTTCGATTGACGTCCGAAGGGAATTATTACGGAGAAATATGTTGTATCACACGATCGAGCCGGTCTTTGATCGGAACAGTAAAGTATTGTTGTTGGGAAGTTTTCCGTCTCCGAAATCGCGAGAAACGGGCTTTTTTTACGGACATCCGCAAAATCGTTTTTGGAAAGTTTTATCCGCTGTTTTAAGTGTGCGCGAGCCTAAAACGGTATCGGAGAAAAGGGAAATGTTGCTGCTTAACGGAATTGCGCTTTGGGACGTGTTGTCGTCTTGCGAGATAGACGGGGCGTCCGATTCTTCCATTCGCAACGCTTCCGTGAATGACTTTTCGCGGATTACGGACGTGGCGGAGATTCGCGCCGTCTATGCAACGGGACAGGCGGCGGCGAAGTTGTATCGTCGCTTTACGGGAAATTCCATTACGGCGTTGCCGTCTACCAGTCCTGCGAATTGCTCGTGTTCATTGGAAAAGTTGATCGATGCCTATCGCGTCATTTTACAATTTTGTTGAAATGCTGAAAATGGGTGTCGTAAGAAAAAACAGTTGTAATTTTGAAAGCGATTTGATACAATGCTTAAAGAAACTCGTTTATAAAACAAGGGGATAAAAGTGAAAAAATCAAAGACGAAATGATTCTTTCTTTACTTGGTTAGCGGCGTAATATTTTTATTGGTTGGCGTTTATCTGTATTTGCAAACGGCGGATTTTCAGAAGAACGGAATAACGACGCAAGCAGAGATTGTGCTGCTTGAAAAGAATCAAGACGAAAAAGATAAAGAAGAAATTACCGTTTATGTAAAATATATCGTCGAGAATACCGAATATACCGGTCGTTTGGATTATTATTCCGATCTTTTGAGTGAGGGAGATATGGTAACGATATTATATTTACCCGATAATCCGCAGAAGATAACCTATTCAAAATTTAATACGCTTCCGCAAATTTTGTTTTTTGTCGGAGCGGCGGTCTGTATCGGTTTTAGCATTGTTTGCTTTATTGCAATATACCGTAATAAAAAGAAGGAAAATTGACAGAGCGACAAAACCGTTTTTTGCGGAGATGAAAATTCTCTTTGTTTGTAAAAAGGACGTTCTTTTGAATAACTAGAGGAAAAATTCTGAAATAAAATTCCACGAGTCGTCGTTGCTTGAGTTAAGTATTATTAAAAGGAATATAATGACGTTGCGTTATTCGTTTATTTGTTCGTCGATTTTTGATTGTAAGGCGTTTTTCGTCTGTTCGAGCAGTTCGATATCGACGGGATTGACGTGAACCATGCAGTGCTTGATTCGTTCATCTAACTCTTCTATTGCGTCGTGTGCGTTTTGCGCGATGCGATGCGCCGTAATTAGCGGAAGGTTTTGATAACAGCCGATTTCAATATCGACGTAAATGCGATTCCCGAATACGCGCGTTTTGATATCGTCTACTTGTAAAACGCCTTGAATATCGAGTAGTGTTTTTTTAATTTTTTCGTTAAAACTTTTATCGCATGATTTATCCACCATTTTTCCGATTGCTTCTTGAAAAATATTGATTGCCGCTTTTGCGATTAACAAACAAATGACAAGCGATGCGATAATATCGAGAATGGGGTAACCGAACATGCCGCCCAAGATACCGATTAAAACGCCGATAGAAGAAAAAACGTCGGAACGGTGATCCCATGCGCTCGCTTTTAGCGATACGGAATCGATTTGCTTTGCGCGTCGCATTGTGTACCAATAGAGTGTTTCCTTGGTTGCTATGGTGATTGCGACCGCGCCGATCGCCAAAACCGTCGGCTTTTCTGCTTGTCGGTATGTCCCGTCGATTAGACTTACGATGCCGTTATAACCGACGAATAATCCCGTTCCAAAAAGAAGAACGGCGAGCAGAATTGATACAACGCATTCCAATCGTTCGTGTCCGTACGGATGATCTTCGTCCAGTGGCTTGGATGAGATTGTAACGCCGATTATCACGATAACCGTGCAAACGACGTCGGACGCAGAATTAACGGCGTCCGAAATCAATGCAGCGGAATGTCCGAAAATTCCGGCGAGCAGTTTGAGCGTAGTTAAAGAAAGATTGATAGCCAACGTTACGATTGATACGTTCATTGCTATTTTTTTTGTATCCGGCATATTCATTGTAAATTTCCACCCTTGGAGAATTCTTTTTATCATACACGAAAAAAAATCGGTTGTCAAATGATTTTAAATATGGTACAATCATATTTATGAAAGCATTGATTCAGCGCGTAAGGCACGCGGAAGTAGAAGTAGACGGAAAACAAATATCGGCAATTCAGGCGGGATATCTCGTTTTTCTCGGGGTAAAAAAGGGCGACGGGAAAGAACAAGCAGAGCAGTTGGCGAAGAAAATCGCCAATCTTCGCATTTTTGAAGATGAAAACGGAAAAATCAACCGTTCGATTTCAGACGTGGGGGGAGAAGTGTTGGCGGTATCTCAGTTTACGTTGCTTGCAAACGCCGCGCACGGCAACCGTCCGGATTTTTTGGAAGCGGAAGTTCCTTCCTTGGCAGAGCCGTTATATATGTTCTTTTGTTCTTGCTTGCGTCGGTACGGACTGATCGTTAAGCGGGGAATATTCGGAGCGGATATGAAGATAGAGTTATTAAACGACGGTCCGTTTACGATTATGTTGGAAAAATAAAAAACGCCGCGTTCGTTTTTGCTCGACGTTTTTTAAGGAGTGAGGACAACGTTGTTTTCCTCGCTTTTTGTATTTATCGTTGTTGTTTTCGTAAATCGTCTGTAATTAAAGAGAAAGTATCGTTTGGTACTCTGAAAGATTGGTTAAAAGTTGTAACTTTTGACTGCTCGCGACGATTGCGTAATCGTAATTTAACGAGTTCAATAATTCGATCGCTTTTTCACTTCCGAGAACCATGCAGGTCGTGGATAGCGCGTCTGCAAGACAGCCGTCTTGAATTAAGACGCTTGCGCTAACGACGTCGCTTTCAACAGGGTATCCCGTAAAGGGATTTATTACATGACAATAACGTTTCCCGTCTTTTTCATAATATCGCTGATAATCTCCGCTCGTGGAAACCGAGCGGTTTTCGATTTTTATGCCGAGATAATCACCGTTTTTGCGAGGGTGTCTGATCGTGAGGTTCCATGGTTCGCCGTCCGCGCCGCCCAGTAAGAGAATACTGCTTGTTCCGATGTTGAGATATCCTTCCGTAACCTTGTATTTGTTTAGTATTTTTTTGATCTCGTCTGAGGCGTAGCCCTTTGCGATTCCGCCGAAATCGAGTTGTTGTTCGTATTTTATTCCGTCGACCGTTATCGGCTCGGCGTTTTTTTTCAAATAAAACCGTCCGTTTTCTTCCGATAATTCGGCTTTTGTGAAATCGGTTAAAGAGAGAAATGCTTGCAAATATTTTTCGTCCGGTAGGGGGTAAAATTCATCCGTTCGTTCTCGGTCGTAGGGGAGCGTGGGAGAAAAGTTGTTGATACCGTAAATACGGGAGGAAAAACCCCACAGATCCACTAACCGATAAACCGCCGGATTAAAAGCGCCGTTTGTCAGGAGATATGCGTCTGTCGCTTTTTGTATCAATTCCGCCGTAATTCGGTGGATTTCGATTTGTTTGCCGTAAGAAAGACGGTTATATCGGGACAAATCGGAATCGTCTTTTTCAAGCGAAACCGTGTTTTCGATTTCGGTAAGCAGTTTTTGGGTTTCTTCGATAAGAACGTCGTATTCTTCGGATGGGTGGACTACGACTAATTTTACGGAAGTGCCGAAATAAAAAAAGGTTTCCGAGCGATAATCGGTCGTTCCGCCGCAGCCGCAGAGGAGAATGGAAAAAAGAAGAAGAAAAAGAATTATTTTTTTCATAATGCCATTATAACGAAAGATGTTTGAAATGTCAAACGGGGAAAAACGAAAAAATTTTATATTTCCGTTGACAAGGAGTCTCTTTGCGTGCTATCTTTTTATTGTACGGCGAAATAGCCGTCGGCAGAGTACGGTATGCAAGAAGACGAATTGCGAAAGATTAACAATTTTATCTTGTATGTGGCAAAGGGCTATCCGCAAGCGCTGGAAGCGATTTACGAGAACATCGGGGGCAGAATGCTTTCGGTGGCTTTTTCCGTGTTGAAAGATCGATATCTTGCCGAGGACGTCGTGCAGGATAGTTTTTTGAAAATTGCGAAGAATGCACACCGTTTTAAGCAGGATACGAATGGAATCGCATGGGTTTGCAAAATCGTGCGAAATACCGCCCTTGACTATCTGAAACGCGAAAAAAAGATAACCAAGGTCAATATAGACGATTGCTTTGATTTGGGTGCGGCGGACGTCGGATTGGAACGATCGGAAAACGCGATTATTTTAGAAAACGCATTGAAAAAGTTGTCGTCCGATCAACGTACCGTCGTTTATTATCGTTATTATTTGGATTATACGGTGCGAGATATCGCAAAGGAAACGGGGATTTCGAAATCGACGGTTATGCGATTGATCCAATCTGCGGAAGGAAATCTGAAAAAAATTCTTTTAGAAAGGGACAAATAGGACGTTAAAAACGTTTTCTGTCATGAATAGGCAAAAAACAATGGAAAAAAAGGACGAACGTTTATCAA
The DNA here is from genome assembly GCA_964426105.1 of uncultured Clostridia bacterium. Taxonomy (GTDB): domain Bacteria; phylum Bacillota; class Clostridia; order Christensenellales; family Borkfalkiaceae; genus UMGS621. The sequence continues at coordinate 37,695 of CAYRPB010000002.1, forward strand.
AAATATTCGACGCGTACTTTGAGGAGAATAAACCTTTTTCTTTTGTACTGCAAAAAGGCGAATCATATTTGAAAGAAAAAGGAGCGCGTCGCTCGTGGCGGATGCCTGTAATGCGATTTGCTTCCGTCTTTGCGTGCGTCGTTTTGGCGGTTGTAATGCTGATTGCGTTTTTTCCGAAGAGAAATAACGAGCAAAAGCCTGCGAACGATTCTTTGAACGTCGGAACATATTCAAGTAGTTCCTTGAAATTTCGTTCGGTTGAGCGGAACAATGCCGTAAACGTCGCGTCTTTTGACTTTTTTGTTAAGAACGAAGAATTGACGGTCGTTTCGGAATCTTATTATATTTATTATGATAAGACGACGGAAGAAGCGATGTTTGTTTTTGCAAAGACGGGAATTTTGCGGAACGGGCGCAGGGAAGACGTTTCTGTGATTATCGAACTTTCCGAAAAGCAGTATGATGCGTTGGAGTCCTTTCGTGTGTTGGAAAGTTGCATAGACGTGGGCGATCTGCAGGTAAATTACAAGACGCTTAGTCTGGAAGAAGAGGGGGAATACGTTTCAACCGCTTATTTTATGAAAGAGGAACGGCGGTTTTATATCGAGATAATGTCGAGTATTCAAGAGAGTTTGGATTATTATTTGGAAGAATTTGTTTAATTGCGGGACAAATGCGTTTTCGGAGTCGTTCTTTCGGTAAAAGGAGAAAAATCATGAAAAAAAAGTGGGTTTCCGTTATTGTTTTTATTCTTTCCGTTGTGTTTTTTTGCGCTTGTTCTGCCGGAAGCGGAGACAATTCGTTTGATCCGTGGGATTCTGGATTCGGTTTTCCTACGAACGAAGAGGGCGAGTATGACGAAAACTATCGTTACGACGCGGTTGAAGAAAGAGGATTTCAATTGCAGTCGTACGAGCCGTCCGTCAATTTTTCGCTCGATCGCAATACGGCGACGTATTCTTACGTGCGCCGTCAAATTAACGACGGATTGCGCATTTCTTCGGATTCCGTTCGCATAGAAGAGATGATTAATTATTTCGATTACGACAGTTATCCGTATCCGACAGACGGTGAAGCCGTCGCCATGACTGCAAGGCTTGCCGACTGTCCGTGGAACAAATCGCATCGCTTGCTTTCCGTCGGGTTGCGTACCGAAAAAATTTCCTTAGGCGACGTCCCGAATAATTTGGTTTTTTTGATCGACGTTTCGGGGTCAATGTCGGGTGACGATCGGATCGGTCTTGTAAAAGAAACTTTCCGTCTGTTAGTCGAACATTTAAGGGAAAACGACGTGATTTCGGTTGTAACGTATGCGAACAACGTTAATACGTTGTTCGACGGATATACGTTGACGGATAAGACCAGAATCATGGCGGCAATCGATCGTTTGGAAGCGAGAGGCGCGACTGCCGGCGGCGACGGATTAAAGCGTGCGTACGAGGTTGCGCGGAAGCATTTTATCGAGGACGGAAACAATCGCGTGATTATCGCTTCGGACGGCGATTTTAACGTCGGCGTAAATTCTAAGGGCGGCGTCAGCGAGTTGATTTCCGAGAATGCAAATAAGGAGCAGAGCGTTTATTTGAGCGTATTCGGGTACGGCATGAATAATACGCGTGACGATCTTTTGGAAACGTTGGCGCGTGACGGGAACGGTAATTATGCGTATATCGACAGTTTGTTGGAGGCGGAAAAGGCGGTTGTAACGGATATTGACGGAACGTTGAACGTCGTGATGAAAAACGCAAAAGCGAGCGTTGCTTTTACCGATTCCGTTGAAAAATATCGTTTGATCGGATATGATACGAAACGGATTTCAATCGAAGAGTGGGAGAACGAAAAGACGGATACGGGCGAAATCGGTTCGGGGTTGACCGTTACGGCATTATTTGAGATTCAGTTAAAGGATGTCGTTGCCGACGGAACGGAAATTGCGGTGGCGGCGGTTCGTTATCAATCTCCGCAGAGTGGGGAGAACAAAGAACTGAGCGTTTCGGCTATACAGGGAGAAACTTTCTCCGAGGATGCCGAACGCGATCTTACGTTTATTTCTTGCGTGGCGGAATTTGGCTTAATTCTGCGCGAGTCCGATTATAGGGGAACGGCTTCTTGCGCTTCCGTGTTGGAACGATTGAGTGGACTTCCGTTGTGGCGTGACGCGTTAAAGAATGAATTTTATGAATTAGTGACGAAATATGCAAATCGGTGGTAAAGAAAGTTTGAATTTATCCGCTGTCCGAAATCGGACGGCGGAAAATTTTTTAAAAAAATAAAATTAGCATGCGCTAACTGCTTGACAAAAGGAATAAAAAGTGATAAACTTTTCCACGGAATGAAAGAAATCGTTCTTTTTTTAAGAGCAATTGTTTGCCATTGCTAATTGTAAAGGTGTGCAAATGCGGCGTAGAAAAATTTTTTTAAAAAAATAAAATTAGCATACGCTAACTATTTGACAAAAGGAATAAAAAGTGATAAACTTTTCCACGGAATGAAAGAGATCGTTCTTTTTTTAAGGGCGGTTGTTTGCCGATGCTAATTGCAAACTCGTCCGAATATCGTTGCCGCGTTGCGGCGAAAGGAGAAGCATATGCCTTTGATTATGGCGCCTATGGGCAAGGAGTTAAAAATTTTGAAAGTTGCCGTCGATGAAAAGACGAAACGGCATCTTGAAAATTTGGGGATTTTGGCAGGATCGACGGTTACGGCAATCTCGCAGAACAACGGGAACGTTATCATTGTCGTGAAAGACGGAAGACTCGCGTTAAATAAGGAAATCGCTATGAAAATTTTAGTAGCATAAAGGAGATATCATGGAGAAGTATCTGAATCAGTTTACCCCCGGCGAAAGCGGTAAGGTAAAGGCGATTAAGGCGGAGGGAAAAATCCGCCGTCGGCTATTCGACATGGGCGTAACGCCAAACGTCGAAATCACAATGCGTAAAACGGCACCGATGGGAGATCCCATTGAAGTGACGATACGCGGTTACGAACTTTCCGTTCGGAAATCCGAAGCGGAAACGGTTTTAATGGAGGTTTAATATGAAGTTTGCTTTGGCGGGAAATCCGAACTGCGGTAAAACGACGCTTTTTAACCAATTGACGGGAAGCACTGCGCACGTCGGAAACTGGCCCGGTGTAACGGTCGATAAAAGAGAGGGAACGTATAAAAAACTTTCCGAGAAAGTTCAGATTGTCGATTTGCCCGGCATTTATTCTCTTTCGCCCTATACGCCGGAAGAAATCGTTTCCCGTAATTTTATTTTGGATGAAAAACCGGATGCGATTATCAACATTATCGACGCGACTAATTTAGAGAGAAATCTCTATCTGACGACGCAGATTTTGGAAATGGACGTTCCCGTCGTCATCGCGCTTAACATGATCGACGTTGTGGAAAAAAACGGGGATCACATCGTAATTTCCGATCTTGAAAAAACGTTGAACGTCCCTGTCGTTTCGATCAGTGCGCTGAAAGGGAAGGGCACGAAAGAATTGATGGAAAAAGCGTACGAGGCGGCGAAAAAGCCGAGAAAAGGTTTTTCGGTTCTTTCCGAATCGTCAATCGGCGGCATCGTGGAAAAGGTGGTGGAAAAGATGCGGGACGGCAAGATCGAAAGTCCGATTTTCCATGCCGTTAAGTTGATCGAAAAGGATGAGGTCGAACTTGAAATGCACGCGGAGGTCGTTGCTTTTTCGGAAGCGTTGAAAAAGGACGCGCCGAAAGATGCGTTTGACGGCGATTACGAAGCCGTTGTTGCCGACGCTCGGTATACGTACATAAACAAGCATTTTTCGAATACGGTGAAAAAGGCGAATAAGGCGGATAAATTGACTCGTTCGGATAAAATCGATAAGGTTTTGACACATAAGGTTTGGTCTATTCCGATTTTCTTGTTGATCATGCTGGTTGTGTTTCATTTTACGTTTAGTTCGGATTTCTTGCTGTTAAACGGTGTTTGGGGCGTCAATACGGCTGCAAGCGAGGGGGCGGCAAACTTCTTCTGTACGACGGACGGTGCTTATTTTGAAGCGGAAGAAGAGGGCGAAACGCTTGAACTTGTCGATCAAAACGGCAACGTGCTTGCGACGTATGCGGACGGCGATTTCATTCAACCCGTTTACGGAACGGACGGAAAAGCGTACGTTGTCGGAGAGGAGGGATTAGAAGAATATGAATACGCTTCTGCCGGTGTTCCGTCTTTGGGTGTATTCTTGCAAAGTTGGTTAGGCGTTTTAATGGATGACGTCATTATCGGCAATATTCAGACGGCTATGGAAAGCGCAGAGGTTGCCGATTGGGCGACGGGATTGATTTGTGACGGTATTCTTTCCGGACTTTCTTCCATTCTTTCGTTCTTGCCGCAGATTTTGTTGCTGTTTTTGTTCCTTTCGATTTTGGAAGACAGCGGATATATGGCGCGTGTCGCGTTTATTATGGACCGTGCGTTCCGTAAACTCGGACTTTCGGGAAAGGCATTCATGCCGTTGATTATGTGCTTCGGTTGCGGCGTTCCCGGTGCGATGGCGACCAAAACGTTGGAAAACGAAAAAGAACGCAGAATGACGTTGATGGTTTCTCCGTTCTTCTCTTGTGGAGCGAAATTACCGATTTGGCTTGCTTTCGGCGGAATTTTATTTGCCGGGCAGTTCGGAGATTTGGTTGTATTCTCGATGTATCTGATCGGTATCGTGGTTGCGATTCTTGCGGCAATCTTGTTGAAAGCGACGGTTATGAAAGGGGAAACGCCTCCGTTTATCATGGAACTTCCTGCTTATCATCTGCCGCAGTTCAAGAACTTGATGCTGCATCTTTGGGAAAAATTAAAGCACTTCCTCTTTAAGGCGGCTACGATTATTGCGGGTTCGATCGTTGTGATTTGGTTCCTTTCCAATTTCGGATTTGCTTTCTGGAACGGTATGGTTGACGATATCGAGTTCAGTATTCTCGGAAGAATCGGCAACGTATTAAAATACATATTCTATCCCGTCGGTTTCGGTATGGGGGATGACGGTTGGAAATTTGTCGTTGCGTCGTTTACCGGACTGATTGCGAAAGAAGAGGTTATCGGTACGATGGAAGTTTTGGCTGGTGGCGTCGGGTTTGAAGCGATGGTGTCTGCAATGGGTGCGCCGGAGGCGTATTCTTTCATGGTGTTCAATTTGTTGGCGATTCCCTGTATGGCAATGGTCGGTGCGGTTGCCGGCGAAATGTCTAAGAGGAAATACACTTGGACGGCAATCGGTTTCTGGTTGGGAACTGCGTACGTAGTGTCTGCCGTTACTTATTGGTTCGGAATGCTTTGCGAATTGAGTTGGATTGCCGGTTTGCTCGTCGGGTTGGTCGTCGTTGCCGTGATCGTAACGCTGTGCGTGCTGAAAGCAAAGGGCGTCATCGGTAAGAAATCGAAACGAATGGGAGTTGCGTAATATGGGACCGATAGAAATCATCGCGATTATTCTTGCGGTTGCTTGCGTGGCTGCGGCGATTATTGTGCCGATTATCAGAAAAAAGAAAGGTAAAACGAGTTGCGGTTGTGATTGTGCTTGTTGCTCGCACGGCTGCTCGTCGAA
>CAYRPB010000002.1:43365-45978 GCA_964426105.1 uncultured Clostridia bacterium
TAAGGAATAAAACGAATAAAGGCGAGTTGTTGCATGGAGAAAATATTATTTTTGCGTTCGGATAAAACGGTGATCAGAGACGGTAACCGCATTATAAAAATGTTTTCTGGAGATTATTCTAAGGCAGACGTTTTGAACGAGGCGCTTAATCAAGCGCGCGTGGAAGAAACGAATCTGAAAATTCCGACGGTATACGAAGTGACCAAGAGAGACGGTAAGTGGGCGATTGTTTCCGAGTATATAGAAGGGAAAACGTTGCGTGTATTAATGGATGAAAATCCGGAGAAAAAGAGTGAGTATCTCGATTATTTTATTGATTTGCAACGAAAAATTCATGAAGAAAAGTGTCCGTTGTTGATTCGTTTGCGCGATAAATTGAGAAGGAAAATCGCCGAAACGGAGATTGAAGCAACTATACGTTACGATTTGATCGATCGTTTGGAGCGTATGCCGATGCACTATAAAGTTTGTCATGGGGATTTTAATCCTTCTAACGTGTTGATTACGTCTGAGGGGGAATCGTATATTGTCGATTGGGCACACGCGACGCAGGGGTGTGCTTCTGCGGACGTTGCGTATTCTTATCTTTTGCTTTGTCAAACAGACGGGGAAGAATTTGCAGAGCGGTATTTAGCCCGTTATTCCGAGCAAAGCAAAACGGAGAAAGAATATATCAAAAGGTGGATTCCTATCGTTGCTTGCGCAAATTTGGATCGAAATCGTGCGATCGATCGGAAAATGTTTTTCGAATGGGCGCACGTTAGTGAATAAACAAAGGTAAATAAGGAGAAAACGATGGTTAAAGTTTCTGTCTGTATCGGAAGCGCTTGTCATTTGAAGGGCGCGAGGGAAGTGGTGAATGCGTTTCAAGATCTGCTGAAAGAGAAAAATGCTGCCGATTCGGTGGATATGAGCGGTACGTTTTGTTTGGGGAAGTGCTGCGGCGACGGCGTTAGCGTAACGGTTGACGGCGTATGCTATTCGGTTAAGCCGGAAGAAGCGCGAGAATTTTTTGAACGTACGGTACTGGGGACAGTTGAGGCGCAATGAATTATCTTGAATTTAAGACCGCTCGTTGCAGGGATTGCTATAAATGCCTTCGGAATTGTCCCGTAAAGGCGATCGAAGTGGTCGATCATCAGGCAAAAATCATCGAAAACCGTTGTATTTTATGCGGAAAATGTACGACGGTTTGTCCGCAAGACGCTAAGCACGTTCATTCCGAATTGGACAGCGTGTCGGCGTTGCTTTCTTCCGAACATGACGTATATGCTTCGGTTGCACCGTCGTTTGTTTCCGGATTTTCGTTGTTTGATTTCGGGCAGATGCGTAAGGCATTAAAGGAACTCGGCTTTACGGATGCGGAGGAAACCGCGGTCGGCGCGTTGGCTGTTACCGTACGGTATAAAGAACTTTTAGAAGAGAAGAAATTCGATAATTTTATTACCTCTTGTTGTCCTGCCGTTAACCGTATGATTCAACTTTATTATCCGAAAGCGTTGAAATATCTCGCGCCGGTCGATTCTCCCATGCTTGCGCATGCGAAAATTATTAAAAAAGCGCATCCGAACGCAAAAGTCGTTTTTATCGGCCCTTGCATCGCGAAAAAACGGGAAGGCGCGGAAAGCGGCATAATCGACGGAGTTTTGACTTTTGAAGATTTGAAAAAACTTTTAGACGAAAGACGAATTTCCTTTTCCGTGGAAGACGTCGAATCCGTTCCGTTGACGGGCGAGATAAATCGGGCAAAATATTACCCGATCAGTCGCGGAATTATTAAGTCCTTTGACGGCTTTGTAGACGGATACGAATACGTTGCGGTTGACGGTGTGGAAAAATGTCGCGAGGTGTTAGAGAATATCGACCATCTTTCGGGATTGTTTTTAGAACTTAATTCGTGTGAATATGCTTGTATTAACGGTCCATGCAGTTTGATTTCGCCGGGGAGTGCCGTGCGTGCAAATGCGGATATCCGTAAGTATACCAATCGGGAATTTGCAAACGGAACGGCTGTTTCTGCGGAGAAGAGTGTTCCGATCGGTCGCGAATATACGCGCCTTAGTCCGCTTGAATATGCTCCGTCCGTGCGTGAGATCAACGAGGTTTTGGCGAAAACGGGAAAATTAAAGCCGGAGGACGAATTGAATTGCGGTGCTTGCGGTTATAATACCTGTCGGGAAAAAGCTTGGGCTGTATTGAATGGTTATGCGGCGATCGAAATGTGTGTTCCGTATATGAGGGAACGTGCCGAGTCGATGTCTTATGAAGTAATTCAAAACAGCCCGAACGGTATTGTTTTGGTGGATAACGACCTAAAAATTGCGGAAATCAACCAAAGAGCATTGGACCTTTTGGGGTTGAGCGGAAGCGTTAAGGGCGAATTGATCTTTAATTATCTCGATCCGACCGATTTTGTGTTGGCACAGACGGAAGAGAAAAATCTTTACCGTAAGAAACTGCATATTGAAAAGAGGGATTCTTGGGTGGAATATTCGGTTATTCTGTTGAAGAAACAAAAAATGTTGTTTGCCGTAATGAAAGATATCACGGCGGAGGCTCGTTATGACGAACGGTTAAAACGAGTCAAGATGGATACGCTTTCGACTACCGACG
>CAYRPB010000003.1:0-42760 GCA_964426105.1 uncultured Clostridia bacterium
AGGAGGTTATTAAAAATCGATATGGGTTGTACGCATGATTGCTCTTCTTGCAACGAAAATTGCGGAGAAAAGAGCGAAAGTTTGATTAAAGCGCCGAACGCGGCGTCTACGGTACGGAAAATCATCGCCGTTATGAGCGGCAAGGGCGGCGTGGGAAAATCGCTCGTCACCGCCATGATGTCCGTGCTGATGCAGAGAAGAGGGCATCAAACCGCGATTATGGACGCGGATATCACCGGACCGTCCGTTCCGAAGATGTTCGGACTTTCCGGGAAAAAGGTGAGCGGTACGGACGCCGGAATTCAGCCGTTGGATACCAAGACGGGGATCGAAACGGTTTCGATCAATTATTTCTTGGAAGATTCCACCGAGCCGGTCGTTTGGCGCGGACCGATTTTAGGGGGCGTCGTCACGCAATTTTGGACGGACGTCGTTTGGACGGACGTTGACTATATGTTCGTCGATATGCCGCCGGGAACGGGGGACATTCCGCTTACGGTATTGCAGAGTTTGCCCGTGGACGGGATCATTATGGTGACGTCGCCGCAAGAATTGGTGTCCGACGTCGTGGAAAAGGCTGTAAAGATGGCGAAGTTAATGAATATCCCCATTCTCGGATTGGTGGAAAACATGAGTTACGTTGCTTGCCCGTGCTGTCAGGAAAAAATTTATCTTTACGGAAAGGGAAAGACGGTGGAAACGGCAGAAAAATATTCTCTTCCCGTTTTGGCGCAAATTCCTATTATGCCCGATCTTGCGTCGCTTTGCGATAAGGGTTTGATCGAACTTTTCGAGGGAAATTGGCTGGACGACGCCGCCGCGATGATCGAAACGGTATTGAAAAAATAAGAATCGTTCATAAAAATTCAAATCGAGAAAGGCACGCTGTTTTTCGCGTTCGGCGAAATGCGGCGTGCTTTTTGCATAAAAAGAGAAAAGTTGCGGATACTGACGGAAAGGAAGGTGAATTTTATGAAAAAAATAAAAAAAGGCTTGCTGCTCTTTTTCGTCGCAATGCTCGCGTCTGGCACGATTGCGTGTAACGGGCAGCCCGAAGAACGGGTGACGTTAAAGAACGTCGCGTTAAAGGAACAGCCGACCAAGATCGTTTATTACGTCAACGAGGAAATCGACGTTTCTGGGGCGAAGTTGACGCTTTTGTATACGGACGGTTCGGAAAAAGAACTTGCCGTAACGACGGATATGATTACGCCTAAGATCGTTTCCAAGGGCGAGCAGGACGTGATCGTTTCGTATAAAGAGGGCGACGTTTCCAAGACGGCGAAGTTTACGGTGACGGGCGTCGCGCTTGCCGCGACCGATTTGACCGTTCGCGTAGAGGGCGGCGCGATGGTTTACGCCGATTTTAAGTTAGCGGAGGGTTTTACCTTTGCGGAAACCGAATTTACGACGGCGGAAGAATATGCCGAAATTTATGAAGACGTCCTTTCGTTGGACGAAGAAACGGCGCAAGCCGCCGCGCAGAAGATCAAAAACGACGTGATCACCGCGTTTTACTATATGGACGGCGCGGAGCGCGTTTTGTTGGTAAAGGGAACGTCTAAGCAGGCGAAAAATAAATATTGGGGCGGATATCTCTTTCGGATAGACGACGCGACGGGCGAGGGGACGCGCGTCGAGGGCGAATCGGAAAAGGATACCTATATCGGCGTCACGCTTCCGAAGTTGGGCGATGACGAGCATTTTCAAACTTCGGTTTACGACGCGAATCGGAATATTTTTGAAGACGCGCTCGAAAAGGGGGTGAATCGGGTATTCGTCGACGTGGTGATCGTTTACGACGGGTACGCCGCAAAAACAACGGCAAGCGCCGAAATTAAGCCCGTCGCGCAAGATTAAACGAGAGCGTTTCGTCCGATGAAAAAGGAATATGCTCGTTTGCCGCAAGAAAATTGCATGCGGTTCTTTGGGAAATTCGGCTTGCAAATACCGTCGAAGTATGATATAATCTCATTGATTTTTAATTTCGGAGAATAAGAAATGATATTGTATTTTGTTCGACACGGAGAATCGGAAGCGAATCGTATGCGCATTGCGACCGGGCATACGGATACGCCGCTCTCTCTGTTAGGCGAGGAGCAGGCTTGGAAAACGGCGGAAAAATTAAAAGAGGTGCGCTTTTCCGCTTGCTACGCGTCATGTCTTCGGCGCGCTCGTCATACGGCGGAGATCTGCGTGGACGGGAAAGGATTGCCGATCGTATGCGACGCACGACTGAACGAGCAGTTTTTGGGCGCGTTTGAAAATCGCAGTATGGACGACATGATCACAAACGATCCGTCTTTTCGCGCGTTTTTGGAAGACTGGTCGGTCAACGCACCGCCGCAAGGAGAATGTTTTGAAGATCTATACGCGCGCGTCGGGGCTGCGCTTTCGGATATCGTCGCTAAGGGCGAGGACGCGTTGATCGTTGCGCACTATAACGCGATCGCCACGGCGATGGTGTGGCTTTTGAAACTTCCCTTTTCGTGCTGTAATTCGTTTTCGATTCGTCACGGCGCGTATTCCGCCGTTCGAATCGGAGAAAAACGGAATAAATTGCTGGTTCTCAACCGTTAAAAAACGACTTTTCGTCGTTTTTTTATTTTCTTTTGAAATTCCCCGAAAAATTCTTGACAAATTTTTCGATTCGCGCTAAAATATTGGCAATCAAACAAAAAGAGTGCTAACACTTTGCAAAAACAAGTGCTAAAGGAGAAAATTATGAAAAAGTTTAAGACGGAATCCAAACGCGTATTGGATATGGTGATCAATTCCATTTATACGCATAAGGAGATTTTTCTGAGAGAATTGCTTTCCAACGCAAGCGACGCCATCGATAAACTGTATTATAAAGGGCTGACCGGCGGATTGAGCGGCTTGGATCGCGGCGATTTTTCCATCGACGTGACGATCGACAAGGAAGCGCGTACGCTTACGGTATCGGATAACGGAATCGGCATGACGTGCGCCGAACTCGAAGAAAATTTAGGAACGATCGCAAAGAGCGGTTCGTTGGCGTTCAAAGAAGAGCACAAGGACGCGACGGACGTTGACGTGATCGGACAGTTCGGCGTCGGCTTTTATTCCGCGTTCATGGTCGCGAGCAAAGTCGAGGTTTTGAGTAAGGCTTACGGAACGGAGCAAGCGAATCTTTGGACGAGCAACGGAACGGACGGTTACGACGTGCAAGAGACGGAAAAAGCCGATCGCGGCACGATCGTCAAACTCTATATCAAGGCGAATACGGAAGAGGAAAATTTCGACAGTTATTTGGACGAGTATTTCATCAAGAGTTTGATTAAGAAGTATTCCGATTATATTCGCTATCCCATTAAAATGCCGGTAAAAAAGACTACGCCTGCCGAAAAAGAGGGAGAAGACCCCACCGTTACCGAAACGATCGAGACGGTCAACTCCATGGTTCCTCTTTGGAAGAAGCAGAAGAGCGAGATCCAAAAGGAAGAATACGATAAATTTTATCAAGATATGTTTTACGATTACGACGCGCCGCTTCGCGTTCTGCATGCGAGCGCCGAGGGGGCTGTGGATTATAAAACGCTGTTGTTCGTCCCCGCGCACGCGCCGTATAATTACTATACCAAAAATTACGAAAAGGGATTGCGCTTGTATACGAACGGCGTTTTAATCATGGAGCGTTGCGAAGATCTGCTTCCCGATTATTTCAGTTTCGTCAAGGGCTTGGTAGACAGCGAGTTGACGTTGAACGTATCGCGCGAAACCGTTCAGCACGACCGTCAACTCAAACTTATTCGCAATAATTTGGAAAAGAAGATCAAAAACGATTTGCTCGATATGTTGAAAGAAGATCGCGAGCATTACGAGAAGTTTTACGAGGCGTTCGGCTTGCAACTGAAATACGGTTTATATTCGGATTGGGGCACGCATAAGGACGTGTTGCAAGATTTGATTTTGTTCCGTTCCGCGAAAGAGGATAAAATGCTGAGCCTTGCCGAATACGTCGCCGCGATGAAAGAAGATCAAAAATACATCTACTATGCGACGGGCAACACCGCAGACGCGATCCGAGCGTTGCCGCAGAGCGAAAAAGTCTTGGAGGCGGGGTACGATATCCTTTGCTTTACGGACGACGTGGACGAATTTGCGATCAAGATTTTAGAAAAATACGAAGAGAAAGAATTCCGTTCGGTTTCGGGCGATACCGATTTGGAAGAGCCTGCCGCGGAGGAGAGCGATCGGGAATTGATGACGTTCTTAAAAGAAGCGTTGGCGGATGAAGTAAAAGAAGTACGTGCGAGCGCGCGCTTGAAAACGCACCCCGTTTGCTTGACCAGCGAAGGACAGGTTTCCATCGAAATGGAGAAAGTGCTCAATAAAATGCCCAACGGTACGGGCGGCGTCAAGGCGGAAAAGGTCTTGGAAATCAACCGCAATCACCCCATTTACGAAAAGTTGAAAACCCTTTATGCAGAGGATTCGGAGAAATTAAAATCTTACGCGAAGGTGTTGTTGGTGCAGGCGAAGTTGATCGAGGGATTGCCCGTCGAGAAGCCCACCGAGGCGGCGGATCTGATTTGCAATCTGTTGTCTTAAAAAACGGAGGCGTTTTAAGAACGCACAAGGGAAAAACAACGGGTTCGGAACCCCGAAGCCTTTATGAATCCGACGCAATACACGTCGGATTTTTTTCGCGTTTTTATAGCAAAGGGGGAACGACGGAATTTTTATTGTTTCCGCTTGTGTTTTTGTCGAGAATTCGCTATAATAAAACCATGAATTACGAAATTACGGTTACGGCTGCGTCCGGCGTGGAAAGCGTGACGAAACGCGAACTCGTTCGGCTCGGCGTAAAAGAACCGCGCGCGCTTTCGGGAGCGATTACGTTTCCGGGGGACGATTTGTCGGTCGCGCGTTGCAATATGTTTTTGAGAACGGCGGACCGCGTTTATATCGGCGCGGGGAGTTTTAAGGCGGAAACTTTCGATCAACTGTTCGACGGCGTTGCGGAGATCGAATGGGAAACTTTTTTACCGCCCGACGCGCAAATTTTGGTAGACGGTAAGAGCGTGAAAAGCAAATTATTCGCGTTATCCGCTTGTCAGTCCGTGGTGAAAAAGGCGATTTTGAAGCGCCTTTCACGCGCATATCGGCGGACGGATTTCCCCGAAACGGGCGCGCGCTTTACGGTGGAGTTTTCTATCTTAAAGGACGTCGTTCGGCTCTATCTCAATACGTCGGGAGTAGGATTGCATAAACGCGGATATCGCGATCTCGTCGGGCGCGCTCCCCTAAAAGAAACGCTTGCCGCGTCCCTTTTGCTGTTGAGCGACTTTTATCACGCGCGACCGTTCGCCGATCCGTTTTGCGGTTCGGGTACGCTCGTGATCGAGGGCGCGCGGATTGCGCAAAATATCGCGAGCGGAATCAATCGGTCGTTCGATTATCAAAATTGGCGTTTTTTCGATCAAAACGCGTATGCGCTCGCGTTGGAAGAGGCAAGGGATACCGAGTGCCGTTCCCGTAAATTGGATTTTGTCGGATCGGATATCGATCCGCGGGCGATTAAACTTGCGCGCCGCCATGCGGAACGCGCAGGCGTGGGGAGCGCGGTTCGGTTCGAGGTGAAAGACGTCAAGGATTTTAAGAGCGATCTCGGCGACGGCGTGATCGTGACGAATCCCCCTTACGGCGAGCGTTTGTTGGACGTTAAGGGGGCGCAAGGACTGTATCGAACGTTGGGTTCGGTTTGCCGACGGTTGGATAATTGGTCGGTATTCGTGCTGACGTCCGAGCCGTCTTTCGAGGCGCATTTCGGAAAAAAGGCGGATAAAAACCGCAAACTTTATAATTCCAATAAAGAATGTCGTTATTATATGTATTATCATCGACGGCACGAACGGGACCGGACGGAAGAATCCGAGTCTATAAAAAACGAATAAAACAAGATTTAGTGGTTATATTTCGATATAGCCACTTTTTCTTGTGGATTTGGACGGAAAATTCTTGAAAAATTTTGCAAAATATTGTAAAATAACAGTATCAGTTCAAATTTCGGCATTTTTTGCAGATAGGAGAGTTTATTCGGACTATGGCTAAAAAGGTAACGCAATCGTATAACGCAGAGGATATCAAGGTTTTGGAGGGGTTGGACGCGGTTCGTCTGCGTCCCGGTATGTATATCGGATCGACGGGCAGTCGCGGACTCCACCATATTCTTTGGGAAATTGTTGATAACGCGATCGACGAGGCGGCAAACGGCTATGCCGATCGCGTAGACGTCAAATTATATACGGACGGCTCTGCTTCCGTCGAGGATAACGGCAGAGGAATCCCGACCGATATTCATCCCAAAATGGGCGTTTCGGCGGTAGAGGTCGTCTTTACTCAGTTGCACGCGGGCGGGAAATTCGACGCGCACAACTATAATTATTCTGGAGGCTTGCACGGCGTCGGCGCGTCGGTAACGAACGCGCTGTCCGAATGGTTGCAAGTGGAGGTTTATCACGGAACGGTTCATAAAATGGAGTTCCGTTCCTATCGGGACGAACAAACGGGAAAGATGCTTTCGGGAATTCCGCAGGGGCATCTCGTAAACACCAAGGAAAAGACGGATAAAAAGGGAACGTTCATTCGTTTTAAACCGGATAAGACGGTGTTTGAAACGGTGATCTTTCAGCCGGAATTGATTTTGCGCAGATTAAAGGAACTTGCCTTTTTAAATAAGGGGTTGACGATCACGTTCGAGGATCAGCGCCGCGCGAATTCCGAGCCGATTTCCTTTTGCTTCGGCGGCGGTCTGAACGATTTCGTAAAATACTTGAACGAGGGGAAATCCGCTCTGTACGCAGAGCCGCTTTATGTTTCCGCCGTCAAGGACGATATATTGGTCGAGTTCGCGATTCAGCATACGGATACGTATACCGAATCGGTGATATCGTACGTCAACAATATTCCAACCGCGGACGGCGGTATGCACGAAACGGGGTTCAAATCCGGGCTTACGCGGATTCTGAACGATTTTGCGCGTCGGGAAAATTATTTGAAAGAAAAGGACGAAAGTCTGATGGGGGACGATTTCCGCGAGGGACTTACCGCGATTTTGTCCGTCAAAATGAAGAATGTGCAGTTCGAGGGGCAAACGAAGGGAAAACTCGGCAACCCCGAAGCGCGCCCTGCGGTCGAAGCGGTGACCGTCGAGGGATTGGACGCGCTTTCTCGCAATAAAAAATTGTCTTCCGTATTCGAAGCGGTAATGAAAAAGGCTCTTTCCGCCGCAAAGGTGCGTATCGCTACGCGTAAGGCGAAAGAGATCGCCCGTGCGGCAAAGGGAATCGAGGCGCAAAATCTCGTCGGAAAACTCTCTGCTTGTACGGGGAAAAAACCGGAATTGAACGAGTTGTTCATCGTGGAGGGCGATTCGGCAGGCGGTTCTGCAAAGCAAGCGCGCGTTCGGCAGTTTCAAGCGATTCTTCCGTTGCGCGGCAAACCCTTGAACGTCGAAAAAAAGAAGTTGGATCAAATTTTACAGAACGAGGAGATTCGTACGATTATCTCTGCGTTGGGCGCGGGGATCGGAAACGATTTTTCTCCCGAAGATTTGAAATATCATAAAGTAATCATCTTGTCCGATGCCGATCAGGACGGCGCGCATATTCGAGCGATTCTCTTGACTTTCTTTTTCCGCTACATGCGCGAGTTGGTCAATCGCGGACACGTTTATATCGGTATGCCGCCGTTGTATAAAGTTTACAAAAAGGACGTCGTGGAATATGCCTACGACGACAACGAGTTGCAAGAGGCGATCAAGCGCGTCGGAAAGGGATATCAAATTCAACGCTATAAAGGACTTGGCGAAATGGATCCCGCGCAACTTTGGGAAACGACGATGGATCCCGCAACGCGCAGCATGATGCAAGTGACGGTGGAAGACGCCGCCGAGGCGGAACGCATGATCACCGTTTTGATGGGCGATCAACTGGAAGAACGCAAGCGTTACATCGCGGAGCACGCGAATTTCAATAAAGTCGATACTTTCATAAAAGAAGTGAAACGGTAAGGGGAGAACGAATATGAGTGAAAACAAACAACCGATTTTTGAGGTTTCGTTAGACGAGGTTCTTCACAATTCCATGATGCCCTATGCGGAGCACGTTATTTTGGATCGCGCTTTGCCGCGTGTGGAGGACGGCTTAAAGCCCGTGCAACGTCGTATTCTTTATACGATGTACGAGCTTGGCTTAACACCGGACAAGCCGCATAAAAAGTGTGCGAAGATTGTCGGCGACTGTCTCGGTAAATATCATCCGCACGGAGATTCTTCCGTTTACGACGCGTTGGTGCGCATGGCGCAAGATTTCAATATGCGTATGCCGCTCGTGAACGGGCACGGAAATTTCGGAACGGTGGACGGGGATTCCGCCGCCGCTTACCGTTATACGGAAGCGCGGTTAGAGCAACTTGCGCTTGAACTTTTGCGCGATATCGATAAAGATACGGTCGATTTTTCTTTGAATTTCGACGATTCTTTGATGGAGCCGAATACGCTTCCGGGGCGGTTTCCGAATTTGCTCGTCAACGGCGCGACGGGAATCGCGGTTGGTCTTGCGACCAATATTCCGCCGCATAATCTCGGAGAAGTGATTGACGGAACGGTCGCGATGATCGACAATCCGAAGATTACTTTGAAAGAGATGATGAAGCATATCAAGGGACCGGATTTCCCGACGGGCGCGCAGATTATTGGCGGAGAAGAACTGGAAAACGCTTATGCGACGGGACGGGGCAAGATTCGTGTTCGCGCGAATATTTCATTGGAATCGGAAGGCGCGAAACGCAGTATCGTCGTGAAAGAAATTCCCTATCAGGTCAATAAGGCGAACCTCTTAAAGAAGATCGCCGACTTAAAAGAGGAAAAGAAGGACGAGTCGTTTGCCGATATTGCCGAGGTGGTGGATGAGTCGGACAGAACGGGTATGCGCGCCGTCATTCGACTGAAAAAGGACGCGGACGCCAACAGAATTTGCGCTATGCTGTTAAAGTATACCGATCTCGAAACGACGTTCGGCATCAATATGGTGGCGATCGCCGGCGGCAAACCCAAGCAGATGGGGCTTTTGGAGATCCTCTCTTACTATATCAATTACCAGCGCGAGGTGATTTTGCGCCGTTCTAAATTCGATCTCGAACGTGCAAAGGAGCGCGCGCATATTTTGGAAGGATTGATCATCGCCGTTTTGAATATCGACGAGGTTGTCCGTATCATTAAAAATTCGGCGAATACCCCCGAGGCACGGCAAAATTTACGTGCGCGGTTCAACCTTTCCGAAGTGCAGGCGAACGCCGTGCTCGATCTCCGCTTGGCGCGTTTGACGCGTTTGGAAATTACGAAGTTGCAAGAAGAACTCGAACAACTTCGCAAACTCATTAAGGAGTTGACTGCGATCATCGGCAGCAAAAAACTTCAAATGGAGGTCGTAAAAGGCGAACTGCTTGAAGTGAAAAAGAAGTATAAGAGCGTTCGTCGTACGGGAATCGGCGGTGCGGCGGAACTTTCTATCGAAGAGTTGGCGGCGGAAGAAAAAGAAGTAAAGAGTCTTGTCGCTGCTTATACGGCGGACGGCTTATTTAAGTTGATTGCGGAGAAAAATTACAGAATGTCCGATCGCGGCGTAGACGGCGAATCGGCAGGCAGCGTCCTTACGTTGTCCGTTCCCGTTCGTTCGAATCAAATTCTTTTGGCGTTCAGTAATTTAGGAAACGCCTTTAAGATCGATCCCGAAATCGTTCAAACGGTGAAATTCCGCGATCGCGGACAGAAGTTTTCTTCGATTGCGAAAGACGCGCTTCCGAACGAATATCCGATCGCGTTCTATCCGTTGGAAGAAGAACTTCCGCTCGGCAATTTGTTGTTCTTGACCAAGCAGGGCATGATCAAAAAGACAAATTGGAGCGAATACAATCTGTTAAAGAATTACTATCAAGCGATAAAGTTGAAAGAAGGGGACGAGGTAATTGCCGTCGTACCCGAACTGTTCGACATGACGCTTGCGTTTGTTACGGAAAGAGGTATGTGCTTAAACGCTTTGATGGACGATATTCCTATTCAGGGGCGCGTTGCCGGCGGCGTCAAAGGAATCAACCTTGCGGACGGCGATTCGGTCGTAATGGCAAAGCAGGTAGACGATGCCGGCGAATTGATCGTCGTCGTGAATACGGGTATGTACAAACGCGTTTTGGTATCCGATTTCGAGCCGATGGCGCGCTACCGCAAGGGCGTTAAGATCGTCGATCTCGACGCAAAAGACAAGGTCGTGTTTGCGGATTTCGTACAAGATCCCTACGACGTTGCCGTGTTGGATTCGGACGGCGTGGTGTTTGTCGTCAATTCGGAGGAGATTCGTATCGACAATCGCGTTACGAAGGGAAGAGCGTTGCGAGGGGACAATAAGAAGAAAATTCCCGTCAAGGCATATCGTGTCATTCAATAAAACGGTTCGGCATACCGTGTTTAGATATAGAAACAGTTAATGCAAAAGGATTGAAACAAGAATGTGTAAAAAACAGTTCGAAGACGAGAAAATTTATCATAAAAAATTTTTTGAAAAGCCGACGGAATCACAAGGCGTTTTTGTCGTCCGACAAGAATGAAAAAACGTTTGACGAAAGGAAAAACGCGAAGCGACCGAAAAAAGGGCGATATACATTTTTGTATAGAAATCCGTTCGCGCGATTTTATTGTTTTTTGAAAGGGAAACGGTGCAAAAAGTATGTTTTGTGTATGTATATCTCTCTTTTTCTGTATTCTCATTTAGTTAAAGTAATGTTATAATAAAGAAAAACGGATTGGAGGAAAAATTGTGACGGTAAATAATCGGTTTTGTAAAAAAGGAATTTTTTTCCTATTGTTATCGGTGTGTTGTTTATCTCTTTTCGCGAGTGCGGTAATTTCGTTTGCCGATGAAGAGGGTGCGCGCGGTTCCCTTTGGAACGATACGGCGAACACGGCGATCGTTGCTAACGAGGACGGAAGCATAACCGCAAATGCGGCGTTCGACGAGGACTCAAAGCCTCTTACGACGGGCGCGTATTATACGAAGAACGTCGCGAAACGCGAGACGTTGGAAAAGACGGGAATGCTTTCCGTTTTAGTGGAATTTTCGTTTGCCGACGCGGTTTTGAATAATCATTTGATTCCCTTTATTTCCAATCGTCCGCTGACGAGTTGGAATGGCGACGTCTTTGATGAGAACGGCTCGTTTTATCTCGGCAATTCCAGTCATTTGGCGGGAGTGCGGATGTATTATCAAAACTTAGAGCAGTATCAGGCGAATAGACTTTTGTTCAGAGTTTGCGATTATGGCAATTATAAAACCGCGAACCGTTTCAGGAACGTTAGCCCGACATTACAAACCAAGCATACGCTTCGGTATCTGATTACGGAAACGCGTTTGACGATGGAATTTGACGGGCAACCGCTTACATTCGACGATAATACTACGTCTGCTTACGAATTGCAAAAGGCGAAAGACGCTAATTGGACGTTATCCGATTTTTTGGACGAAGAGGGAAATCCGTCCGTTTATTTCGGATTCTTAAACAGTGGATTCGGCGACGTGACCGTTTATAAAGTTTCGGACGGCGATAATACCGTAAAGGTGGGCAATTTCGAGGGGGACGAGGACGCGCTTTCCGAACGGAACGGCTCGGTGTGTTTGACGGACGGCAGTGCTTATGCACTCCAAACTTACGACGCTTCCGATTTGATTCAGGGTACGTTTGCGATACAGAACGTCCCTGCTTACGTATACGAGGGCGTGCCGGAGGAGGAACGTGATTCGTCCGCAAGAACTTGGTTCCGTGTGAATTTTAAGGATTCCGTTGCCGGATTGTCGGACGGAAACGGCTTTTGCATTACGTGGTATCCGTTGGAAGAAACGGGCGAGAGTCGTACCGAAATCGAATTCGGTTATCTCGGAAACGGCATATATCATTCGTTAAAGAGTTTCCTTGTCGGCGTGAATGCGATCGGAGAGCATTGGTTCTCGATTTTGTCCGGAGACGGGTGGTTCCGTTTGATTGCGGACGGGGAAAGCGTTTTCGTCGAAATCGCGACGGATAACGGGCTATACGAGATGAACGAAAATATGGATCGGGATAATATGCAACTGTATTATACGGCGGACGACGGATATCCCCAAACGTACCTCGGGAAATGGGAAATCGCCTTGCAAGACGCAACCGTTCTGTCAAACGAGAGCGGCTACGTTCAGACGGGAGATATCGCGCTTTCCGTTTCGGGGGAATATCGCGAAAATACGGTGGAAAAAGACGGCAGAACGTATCAAATCATTGAGGAAAACAAGACGCTTACGCTTTCCGACGGCGAGCATTCCGGACTGCGCGGCGGAGAAATTTACGCGACCGTTCCGGTGAAATTGTTTTCCCGATTGGACGCGAATTTAGAGATGACGCTCGGAATCGGCGCGTTACCCGTTTACGGCGAGAACGGCGATTCTTATATCGGGTTGTTCTTCTCCGCGTGTCCGGGAGGAACGACTAATCCGACGGAAGAAAAATCGACGTTTACTTTGATTCTCAGAAGGAATAGCGAGAGCAAACTGTCCGTTTATTGTAAGATGGGCAGCGAAACGACGACGAAAACAATTGCCGTTTCGGGAGAACGGATTACCGTTTCGTTCGGTTGGAACGGATCCGATTCTGAAATTGCAATCGACGGCGAACGGTTGCTCGTCGGTTTGTTGACCAAAGGAAATTTTAATTCGGCAGACGGCTTGCAGGGTTATTTTTCAATAAAAAGATACAGCGAAGTCGCCGAGAATTGGGCGGTAACCGTTTCCGCGCCGCGGCACAAACTTGTGGTTGCGGACGAAACGCCGAATAATCCGAATAACCCGATTGAACCGGAGAATCCGGGAAAAACAGACGATTCGACGGGCGGTTGCGGTGCGTCCTTTGGTGGCGATATCGCGATTATCTGCGCTTTGTCGATCGGGTTTGCCGTCGTGCTTTTGATACGGAAAAAAATCAGAAAATACTAAAACGAGGAATTCGATATGAAATTTTTAAAAAAGAAGATGATTTTGATACTGTGCTTGATTTTTGCGTTCGGCTTTGTCGGATGCGGCGACGCGGAAGTACCGCCCGTTTCGGGGAAGCAGGAGTTGAAAGGCTCAATCGTAATCGCGCTTCCGTTGGCGGGCAAGGATCAACAGATCACGCAGGCGGTCATAGACGCGTATACGAGCATCAATCCGAAAGTTAAAATCGAATATAAGGCGATTTCCAACGACGATTATAAAAGTTATCTCGAAACGCCGCTTTCTTCGGACGATTTGAGCAGCGTGCCGTTCGATATCGTCATGAATAACGTGATACCGTCCTTTTTGAATACCAAAAAGTTCGTGGATTTTTCACAGTATTTATATGAAGAAAATCCTTATTACGACAATCAGATTTGGGCGGATACGATGGACGAGATCGCTTATCAGCCGAAAGGGGCACACGGAGAAATATACAGTCTCAGTTTCGGCAATACGCACGTCGTCTTTGCGTACAATAAAGATATTATCGATGCTGCCGGAGTGGACGAATCCGAATTTGAAACGTGGGACGGTTTTATCGGCGCTTGCGAGAAGATTGCGGCGTCCGGCGTAACGCCGTTGGCGATTGCGGGCGATATGGACAGTTTTTACGGCAGACAGATGTGTTGGATCGTCAGTGCCTACGTCGATCAATATTTCAGAAGCGTTGCGGAAGACGTTCACGCACAATCGAGCGATTGGAATTACGATTCGCGTTTGGATTCCGTTTGGCAGTACGCGCCGTATCCGACGTTGACGGGCGACATGACGGAAGAGGAAACGGCGGCTGCTTGGCGCGAAGCGTATTATAACGACAGTTTTACGACCTATACGGCAAACGAGTTGAGAACGTTGAAAGCGATGCAGGACGGGGAACTCGGACCGATCAGTAAAAAATATCAAAATATGTTGGCAAATTTGGCGGAAGTTTTTCCGAAATATACGTTGCCGAACTTTACTTCGACGGATAGCCCGAGTACGATTTCCAAATTCTTGAACCAAGACGCCGCAATTACGTTACAACAAGCGTATTATACGTATTCGTCCTATTTGCAGAGAGGAAAACCCTTTAATATCGGGTTCTTCGATTTCCCGGCAATGTCCTCTAATCAAAGATATGAAGAATTAAAAGATTACGGTCCGGACTGTAATTATACGCGTTCGATCGGCGGATCTTTGGGAAACTACGGAATCGTCAATAAAAGCACCGCGCAAACGCAACTTTGCATTGACTTTATGATGTTTTGGAGTTCTAAACAGGGACAAGAGGCGGATATCGCTATGCGTGAAGCCATCGAAGCACCGATGCTGACCGTGCCGCTTGTTAAGGGCGTGGAAGTACCGGAATCGCTGCTGTTCGGTTTCGAACCGTTAACTTTCCGCGGATCGGCGGAGAGTAATCCGGCGCAATTGTTCGCACGGGGAATCAAAAACGAAAGTTACAGCATGAGTGCGTATCAGCGAAACGTGACCGCGCTGTTCAAAACGCAACTTACATACAGCGATATCAATCAATTTTCGGTAAAAATGCAGAAAGATATCAAGGATAATCTGTATCGGTATCTCGCTCTGCGCGGATATGACGCGGAATGTTTGCAGAACGTATCGGCAAATCCGTTTATCTGATTTCGGAGAAAAAATGAAAAGAAAAAAGATTATATCGGCGGTGGCGGGAGCGTTGTTTGTCGCGCTTCTTGCGCTCGGCGTCGTCGGTTTTGTTTGCATACGTTCTACGTCTGCGTTTCAATTGAATTCGGAGAACGTCGATACGGGAAAAGCCGCCGTATTGTTGCAAGATCAATTGATTACGGCTCGGCAGAACGAGTCCGAATATCGGTTGGTTTCTTACGACGCGGACGGAGAAATCCTTTGGTCGTATGAACTGGAAGATTATCTCACCATGCTTTCCGCGGTCGGCGATTACGTTTACGTCGGCGCGGGCAGATCGGTTTTCATATTAGATCGAACGGGGAGTTTGAGAGATTCGTTTTCTTTGGATTATATTCCGACGGGAATGGCCGGAAATTCCGATACGATCGCCGTTACCTCTTCCGTTTCCACGACAAAAAACGTGTTGTCCGTTTATCGCGTGAGCGATTCCGGAAGGGTAGAACAGACGTACGATTTGGATTTTAACAGAAAGATTTTGCAGGTGTCGGTCGGAGAGGACGGCGCGGTTTTGTTCGGAACGGGAAGCGCGGTGTTCGAATGTGCGAAAAGTGCGTCCGGCGATCGCTATACGGCGGTAAAACTTTTCGATGCGCATCTCTCGTTCGAGGGCTTATATGCGAAATCGCGCGAGGTTGTTTATCTCGCTTTGAACAACGGCGTGTTGGAAAGAAATACGAGAAGCGGAAGCGATTATCTTGCGGAAACGGTCGCGTCGTTCGGAAACGGCGGCGGTTTGATTGCAGAAAACGAAAACGGAAAAATCGCCGTAATCGATTATGCCGGCGCGGCGATTCTTTACGACGTTGCGGAAGAGAAAACCGTTCGGACGTTCCGTTCGATCTCTTCTTCGACGGGAATTTCCCTTTCTGAAGACAGGGTGATGGTGTTCAAAACGGGAACATTGCCGCAACTTTTCGATTTGGATCGTCTTTCGGTCGTTTCCTTTTTTCAAAAGGCTTCAACGTATCTGACCGTTTCGATCGTGTTGCTCGGAATCGTCTTTTTGTTGACGGTGGTGTTTTTGTTTCCCAAGGGCGAGGCGAAACTCCGTGCGATAGCGGGCAAGTTGAACAAAAGTAAAAGAAGTTATCTTTATTTGTTGCCGACGTTCGCGTTGTTGCTGTTGTTCAGTTATTATCCGATTATTTGGGGCTTTTCGCTGGCGTTTCAAGATTATATGCCGGGAATGAGGTCGGATTTCGTCGGGTTGGCGAATTTCGTCGCCGTATTAAAGGACGAGCAATTTTGGTCGGGTACGCTCAATATGTTGATCTTTTTGGCGACCGATCTGTTTAAGGCGATTTTGCCGCCCCTTTTGATTGCGGAAGTGATTCATTCCGTCAACAGCAAGCGGGCGCAATATGTGGCGCGTCTTGTCATGTTTCTGCCGGGAATTCTGCCCGGCGTTGCGGCGACGCTTTTGTGGCAGGACGGAATTTTCGGAACGGAAGGCGCGGTCAGTCAACTGTTCGGCGTGTTGGGCGTCGAGCATTTGTCGCAGATGGATTGGCTGGGAAACGACGCGACGGCAAAGTGGGCGTTGGTGTGTTTCGGATTCCCCTGGGTAGGACAATATTTGATTTATTACGGCGCGTTGCGCGGAATCCCGGAATCGATTTACGAGGCGGCGGAACTGGACGGTTTTTCTTGGTTCGGCAGATTGGTAAAAATCGATATTCCGATGATCGCGGCACAGATTAAATATATCTTCGTGACCACGTTCATTTCTTCCATACAAAATTTTTCGCGCGTATTTATTACGACGAACGGCGCGTTCGATACCAACATTCCCGCACTCGAACTGTACAAAAATATTACGACGCATCAGAATTACGGCGTTGCTTCCGCAATGGGAATCATCTTGTTTATTTTGATTTTCGGTGCTACGCTGTATAATATGAGATCGAAAAAAGAGAGTTACTGAGATGGAAATAACGGCAAAAAAACAAAAAACGGGCAGAAAGACAGGAATAAAAGGCCCTGTCGCCCAGACGGCGTTGCACGTTTACCTCTGGTTTACGGTTGCGCTTGCTCTTTTTCCGCTTGCTATTACGATCATGTTTTCCTTAAAGGGAATCCATGATTTCGACAAGGGGTTTTGGACGATTCCTTCGACGATCTGTTGGAGCAATTATACGTACGGTTTTTCACGCGTTCTCAAAAATATGGCGAACAGCGTTTGCGTGGGCGTAATCGTGTCTTTGTTCGTAGTGGGGCTGTCGTCCTTTGTGGCATACGTTTTTACGCAGAGGGATTTTTACGGAAAAAACGTCTTGTTTTCCTTAATCATCGCGTTGATGATGGTTCCCGGTATTTTGGCAATGACGCCGCGTTATTTGTTGATACAGAATCTCAACTTGAAAAACTCTTGGTTTGCGTTGCTGCTTCCGTGGATTAGCGGAAATCAAGTCGGAGCGATTTTTCTCTTCCGAACATTTATGGGACAGCACCCCAAGGAGATTTTTGAGAGCACGCGGATAGACGGCGCAGGGGATTTCGCGCAATATTTTTATCTTTCGCTGCCTCTTACCGTTCCTATTTTGATTATACAGTTTATTAACACCTTTTCGGGGTGCTATAATGAATACGTATGGTCGATGTTGGTAATCGACAAAGCGGATATGCAGATGTTGATGCCGCAGTTAAAGACGATTATTTTCGAGGCGACGCAAGATACGGGAAATCCCGGTATTACGTACGCCATGTATTTGATCAGCAGTATTCCGTTGATCATAACCAGCGCGGTCGGGTTGAAGTTCTTTATCAACGGAGATTTCGCCGGCGGACTGAAATTGTAAAAGGAAAGAGAAAATGGAACATAACTTCGAACTTTACGGATTAACTGCGGAATATGCGGAAAATCCGATCGGTTTATTTACGGAAAAGCCGCGTTTTTCTTGGAAATTTCACGCTTATCCGGGGTTTTTTCAAAAAGAATATCGGTTGACGGTCGCTTCTTCTCGCGAAAATTTGGAAAAGGGCATATACGATTTGTGGGATAGCGGCTTGGTCGCAGACGAGCGGAACGTCGCCGTCGAATACGAGGGAAAACCGTTGACTTCTCGGAGCGTCGGATATTGGCGTTGCGCCGTGACGGACACAGAGGGGAATCGGGCGGAAAGCGAAATTCAGTCGTTCGAGATAGGACTTCTGCACGCGGAAGATTGGCACGGTGCGTGGCAAGCCGCGCCCTTGCATTTTCCCGGACGCGCGCAATATTGGAGATGTCCGTTTAAGTTGCCGAACAAAGTCGTTCGGAGGGCGCGCGCGTACGTTTGCGGTTTAGGGTATCACGAACTGTATCTGAACGGAGAAAAGGTCGGGAATGCGGTTTTGAGTCCTGCTCCGACCGATTACGGAAAACGCGTGCTGTATTGCACTTACGATATCACCGACTGTTTAAAGACGGGAGGAAACTGCGTCGGTATTATTTTGGGATTCGGGTGGTTTGGTGCACGCAAACTTAATTTGCAGATCGACGTTGATTTCGAGGACGGCACGAATACCGAAATTTTTTCCTATCACAATGCCAATTGTTGGCGAGTGGGGTGTGGTCCGATCCGAGAAAACAGCATTTACGACGGCGAGGTGTACGATGCTCGTTTAGAACGGGAAATCGACGGGTGGGCTACGTACGACTTTCACGCCGATTACGATAACGGTTGGGTGTTTTCTTGCTGTACCGACGCGCCCGGCGGAAAACTCGTTGCGCAGACGATGGAACCGATTATGCCGATTTCCGATTTTCCGGGAAAATTACTTTATCGGGAAGGGAACAGAAGCGTTTACGACTTTTCGACCAATATCGCCGGCTGGGTTCGGTTTACCGTGAGGGGCGTGCGAGGCGCGACGGTTACCGTACGGCACGCGGAGGTGTTGTCGGCGGACGGTACGTTGGATACGATTAATTTGCGCACGGCACGCGCGACGGACGTGTATTGCCTGAGCGGAGAGGGCGACGAGGTTTACGAGCCGCGTTTTACTTATCACGGCTTTCGGTATGCGGAAATCGTCGTAGACGGAGATGCCGAAATCACGTCCGTGATCGGTCGATTCGTACATACGGCAGTCAAGGCGATCTCCTCTTTTGAAAGTTCGGACGAAACGCTTAATCGTTTGCACTTGAATGCGGTTACGACGGAAGCCGCGAATATTTACGGAATTTTAACCGATTGTCCGCAACGGGACGAGCGGTTCGGTTGGCTGAACGATTTGACTTCGCGCGTATATCAAGAGGCGTACAACTTCGATATGGCGCGCACGTATCGAAAGGTGTTGTCGGATATCGCCGACACGCAGCGAGCGGACGGCGCGATTTCGGATACCGCGCCCGTCGGAATCGGCAGAACGCCGGCAGATCCGGTTTGCGCGTCATTTTTGTTGATCGGGCTGTTTTCTTACGAGGTCTACGGCGATCGTCGTTTGCTTGTCGAGCATTATCGTTCGTTAAAAGCGTGGGTGGACTATCTCGGTTCGCGTACGGAGAATCGGATTCTGTCTTATTCTTATTACGGCGATTGGGTATGCCCGTATCCGCCGAACGACGCGAATACGCCGAACGACGCAAAGACGCCGGGTGAATTGATATCCGCCGCGTATTATTATTGGCAGGTTTCTTTGATGGCGCGGATTGCGGAAATTACCGAGCATGAAAAAGACGCTGCCTATTATCGGGTGCTGTCAGGAGAAATCAAGCAAGCGTTTAACGAGCGTTTCTTTTGCGAAAAGACGTGTAATTACGGAACGGGGAGTCAGAGTTGTAATGCGGTCGCGCTTTCCGTCGGGTTGTGTAAGGACGACGATCGGGAAACGTTGACAAAGCGCGTAGCGGAAAATATCGAAAAAATGAATTTTCACTGCACCGCCGGGAATCAAGGGTATCGCCACCTTTTTTACGCGTTGGGCGACGCCGATTATAACGATATCCTCTATCAAATGTTGGTGAATCCGGAATATCCGGGGTGGGGGTATATGATCGCTTGCGGCGCGACGACCGTTTGGGAACGGTGGGAAAAAGAGCCGAAAATCGGAATGAATTCCTTTAATCATCCGATGTTCGGCAGTTACGACGCGTGGCTGTTCCGTTCGCTCGGCGGAATTCGTTTGGCAAAAAACGCAGTCGGGGCGAATCGAATTGAGATTGCTCCGTCCGTTCCGAAAGCGTTGCGCTTCGTTCGTACGGAAACGGAAACCGTGAACGGCGCGGTGAAATCGTCGTGGGAGAAAAAAGACGGAACGATTACGTACGATATTACGATTCCTCCCAACACACGGGCGGAGATCGTCGTACGCGGCGAGATTTTGCAAACAGAGGGCGAAATCGTCCGCAAGACGGAGGGAGAACGCAATCGTTTGACCGTCGCTTGCGGAAATTATCGCATCGTGACGAGGGCGTGAACGATGGAAAAGTATTTTTTGCACCCCGAAAAGGTGCGCCGGTATTTGGCGGATGATTTTGAAACGCTTGATCTAAACGCTTATTACGATCCGTCCGATATTTTGGATCGCCCCGAACCCGTCGTGTTGCGGATTCCGAGTGAAATGACGAGATCGGGAATTGCGTTCTTATCCGAGCGAGGCAATCCTTCTTTCATTCGAAAGTATGAATGGAAATCGGGTGAAGATGCCGTCGTTTTTTACAATCTTTACCCCGGAAGAATCTACGACGTACGGTTTCGGTCGGGAGAGAAGACGGCGGAGTCGTCCTTTTGTACGGAAGCGGAACTTCCGTGTACGTTGTACGTGGACGGAATCCGCAACGTGAGGGATTTCGGCGGTTGGAAAGCGAAAAACGGCATATTGCGAGAGGGTTTGCTTTATCGTGGAAGCGAGATGAATTTGATCGACAATCACGGGATCGAACTGACCGAAGAGGGAAAGCGAACAATGTTAAAAACGCTTGCGATTCGGACGGATCTCGATTTGAGAAACGAAAAAGAATCGGGTTTTTTAACCGAAAGCCCTTTGGGCGCGCAAATCCGTTATTTCAGAAAGCCCGTTTTGGGCTACATGGATTTTTTCGGAGAGCAGTTCAACGATACTGTTCGGGAGATTTTTGAAATTTTGGCAAATCGAGAAAATTACCCGATATACGTGCATTGTTGGGCGGGAGCGGATCGCACGGGAACGCTGATTGCGTTGTTAAAGGCGGCACTCGGCGTTTCTTACGAGGATATCACGCGAGATTTCGAGTTATCTGCTTTTTCTGTTTTCGGCTTGCGCGGAAGGTGTAATCGGGATTTTACTTATTGCGAGGTGTTTGAACATTTGAAGTCCGTTTATTCCGCGCCGTCGCTTTGCGACAGTGCGATTCGCTACTTGTTTGAAAAGGTCGGAATAAAAGAAAATACGCTGAATATGATTCGGAGTATTTTGGTTGGATAAAAATAGGAGATTATGATGAGAAAACCTGTAAATTTATTTTTATTATCGGTAATATTCGGAGGAGTTATTATGTTGTTGTGCGGTGCTTGCGGGGATACTCGCGTAAAAGCGGAGGAGTTTCGTTTTTCGGAAACGGCGAACGGGAAAATCGAACAGACGTATGAAAAATGTATCGTCGTATATGATTCTTATGCGAGAAATTACGAGGTTGAAGCCGCCCGAACGGCTGTTGAATTTTTCGGGGAAGAGGAAGACGGATTTGTCGAGTTGGTCGATCAAGATGCTTTTTCGGGAGAAACCGAAAACGCGCTTGTGGTTTATATCGGTTCGGTCGATTGTGCGGAAGCCGATGCCGTTTGGGAAGATTTTGACCGCTCCGGGTATTTGATTTATTGCGACGAGTCGAAGATCGTGGTGCGCGGAAGCACTGCGGAAAACACGTATTACGCCGTGAATCGGTTGACGGAGTTGCATTTACACGGAAATCCGAACGTGATAACGAATATCGAAAAGGGCAAGATGTACGAGGAAGTCGTCGAGGTTACGAGGGAAGATTATCTTGCGAATATCGATTTGTTCCCTGCGGTTTGGGAATACGAATGGACGCCTCCGACTTGGATTTTCGATTTCGAGCAGAAACTTTCCGATCTCGTCGCAAAGGACGGGCGACCGATGGCGTTTGCTCATAGAGGCGATTTGGAATGTTATCCCGAAAACTCCATCGAGGGAATCATCAGTGCCGTATTAAAGGGTGCAGATGCGATCGAAATCGATTGCGCGTTGACTTCGGACGGTATTTTGGTATTGAATCACGGCGAAGAATTGAACGCGACGACCGATTGGTCGGTTAAACGCGGAAAAACGGTGAACGGTATGGTTCTCCCGACATCGAATAAGGTAAACGATTGGACGTATGAACAGTTGTGTTGCTTGAATTTACGAACCGGGAACGGTTCTTACAGCGATTCGGGAAGCGAGATCAGCGATTATAAAATCGCGACGTTAGAAGAGGCGTTCCGCGTTTGTAACGAAAGATGCTTTTTGAGTATTGACCGCTTGCATTGCGATCTGACGACAGGGAACGCGCTCGACGCTTCTCAAATGGGCGTCAACAATCCGTATTGGCAGCAGGTTCACGAATTGATTCGGAAACTGAATGCGCCGCGTTGCATGCTTTATGCAAACTTGGCGATGAATCAAGAGGACGCAAACGAGTTGCGTAAAATCATCGAAGAGGAATTTAACGTGAAAAGCCCGACGTTGTTCGATCGTGCCGGATGGCATAATTCGGTTATTGAATGGTATGAAGAATTTTCTCTCACGACGGAGAAAGAATTCAGAGGATATTACGAGCATTGTCTTACGTTAGGCAGTTATATTTTAAGTAATCGGTTAAGTCGCGTCATCGATTGGGTGGATCAATATTATGCAAACGGAAAGTAATCTGTTGACTGCGCCTGCGGTTTTTGCGGTCGGAACGAATTATCAAATCATGGCGGTGTCGGACGATAATATTCTGTTTTGGGTGGAGATCGGCGACAAACGCTTTTACGACCACTCGAACGGAGTGATGCGCAGCGGACGGCGCGCGCACCGTGCGATCGTTCCGATGAAGTTGTTAGACGAGGCACACTCTTATGCCGTTTGTTGGCGTACGGCGGACGATCGGACGGGTGCTCGTGTTAAAACGGGGGGAGCGCAACGGCGGAAATTTGATTTTACCCCCGTACCTGATCACGGAAAGATCAATCTTTATCAGATTGCGGACGCGCATCAAAAGCCGCGTTTTCCGGAGCGGACGGCAAAATATTTCGGCGAAGCGTTGCACCTTTTGGTGATTAACGGCGATACGTTCGACTTTTTGAACGACGGGAGTGATTTCGATTATCTATACCGTATGCTGTCCGAAATTACCGAGGGGCGGATTCCCGTTGTCTTTACAAAGGGCAATCACGATAACAAGGGAAGATTGGCGGAAAATTTAGAGGATTATACTCCGACGGATTGCGGAAAATCTTATTATACGTTTCGTTTGGGAAGAATTTGGGGTATGGTTCTCGACTGCGGAGAAAACTGCGCCGACGATGCGGAGGAATACGGAAACGCCGTCTGTCATCACGTAATGCGAGAAGCGGAAACGGAGTTTATTCGCAACGTAATTGCCGATGCCGATCGGGAATACGCCGCGGACGGCGTGGAATATCGATTGATCCTTTCGCATTGCGCGTTTACGAACGTCAGAAGTAAGCCGTTCGATATCGAAATCGAACTTTATCGGGAATGGGCGTCCTTGATTGCTAAAAATATTCAGCCGGATTTGATGTTGAGCGGACATTTGCATATTACGGAACTCAGCCTTCCGGGTGGGCCGTTGGATACGCTCGGACAGAGTTGTCCCGTCGTTATCGGAGCGAATCCCGTCGGGTGGCAGACGGGAGTTTTAAGCGATTTTATCGGCTGCGGAATAACGCTTGACGGTCGTGAGGCTTCCGTTCTGTTTACGGATTCCGCGCTTCGCGTAACAGAACGGCACGAACTTCGATTGGAGAAGAGAAAATGAAAAGTTTATCTGAATTTTTAAGAGAATATCGGACGTGCGAAACCGTTTCGAAAAGAGCGTCAGACGCGTTTTTCCCGAAAGAAGAAAATATTAAACCGATTTATTATTCGGTCGGGACGAAAAATCGCGTCTTTGCTTATTACGGGAAACCTTCGACGGTATGCCCCGAAATCGGTTATCCTGCCGTATTGCTGATTCACGGAGGGGACGGTTGCGCTTATTACGAATGGGTGAAAGAATGGACGGACAAGGGGTTCGTTGCGATTGCTCCCGATTTTTCCGCGCAGTTTGCCGCAGGCGAAAAGGATCGGTTAAAGAAAAATCCTTTGGGCGGTCCGATCGGGTATGGCTCTGTCGCCGATTTTAAGGAAGAATCGTCGTGGTTGTATTTCGGGGTGGCGAGTGCGTTTTCTGCACTCGACGTATTGTGTGCGGATTCTTTTGTCGATCAAACAAGGTTGTTCGTGCAAGGAATATCTTGGGGAGGTTTTTTAGCGCTTGCATATGCGGCGTTCGATTCGCGGTTGCGCGCGCTTTCCGTGATTTATTCGAGCGCGTTTATCTCGGACAGCGAGTGGGGCAAAAATCGCGGATTAAAAGACTTTTCCGCGGCCGAGTTGAACGATTATAACGCGCGTATTGATCCGCAGTCGTATTTGCATCAGATCGGGATTCCGATGCTTTTTTCCGCCGGAACGGACGACGGTGCTTTTACCGTCAATAACCGCAAGCGGACCTCCGATCGCGTTGCCGGCGAAAAGGTGTTTTCCTATCGCCTTTCCTTTCCGCATGGGCACGTTTCGGGATGGTCTCAGCCGGAGAGCGGTTATTTCTTTCGTGCGGAGGGAGAGGGGCGCGCTGTTTCTCCGCTTGTGCTGTTGAAAGAAGACGGATTCATTTCATGGGACGGTGCCGGCTATGAAGACGTTTTTTTCGTTTTTACCGAGGAGGACCCCATGGAGAAAGATATTTGTTCCTGGCGGCAGACTGCCGCTGCAAGGGGCGTGCGGTTTCCGTCGGGAGAGATAAAGGCTTGCTTTTTTACGGGACTGATCGAGGGGAAATACCGTTTTAGCTCGGACGTGTATTTTGTTCGGTAAAAATTACAGCGCGGGAGATTATTTGAGGGAAAGCAGATGGATAAAATAAATTTAACGAATAATAATACGTTGGAAGAATCGTATGACTTAGGGGATTTCAGCATTTATCATGCGAAATTTCGAGAGATCGGGGAAGATTGGTCTAGAATCGAGTATTTCCCTTATTACCGTCTTTACTGCATCTTTGACAGTAAGGACGCTTATATTACGCTGAAATCCGAAACGATCAGGCTGTTGCCCGGGCGTTTTTATTATATCCCTGCCTTTCAAATCGTGTCCGGAAAGGCAAAATATTTGAAACACAGTTTTATTCATTTTGCACCCAATCTTGCGAATATCAATATGTTGGAGCCGTACGATAAAGTGATTGAAATTCAAACGGACGAGCATATCATGATGCTGTTTCAAACCGTGATCGACCGATATGCGGGAAAGTCGCTCAGCGATCGGTTTGCCGCGAGCGGCGCGGTTCAACTTCTTCTTTCTTTTTGCTTAAACGGAAAAACGGACGACAACAAGGAGCGCGATAAATTTATTCCCGTCATTAAGTATATTAACGCCAATATCGGCAAGAGTTTTACCTTGCAGGAACTTGCCGGAGTGCTTTCCTACAATAAAATGTATTTCGGAAATTGCTTTAAGCGCGCATTTGGAATTTCGCCCATGCAGTACGTTATAAATAAGAAGATCGCAAGAGGGTGTCAGTTACTGACGGAAACCGATTGGCCGGTTTGGGAAATCGCATACAGTTTGGGCTTTGAAAACGAGTTTTATTTTTCCCGAGTATTTAAACTCAAAACGCAGAAAAGTCCGAGCGATTATCGCCGTTGGTCGCGATAAAAATTACCGAAGAAATCCGTCCGTTTCCGTGCGGATTTTTTTGAAAAAATTTTTCTTCGTATCCGTTGCGGAGATTGCAGGAAAAAACGGAAAGAATCGTAACGGGCAAACAAAACGCTTTGGTAAAGTTAAAAATCATATTCTTTCAGATCCTTGTTCTAAAAGCAAGGCGATTCTTAGCCGAAAAGCGCGTTTGCGATTATCGACCCGTCGGAGATAAGTAAAAATGGAACATTTATATCAACAATTGCAGGCGACGTCGCCTGTATCTGCGGTGATTCTTGCGATCGCAATCATGCTTGCCGCCGGCTTTTTAACGACGCGTGTGACGAAGTTGTTGCGTTTGCCGAACGTCACCGCGTATATCGTGGCGGGAATCGTCATCGGTCCGTTTTGTTTGAAAGCCGTTCCGCAAAACGTGATCGAGGGGTCTGCGTTTATTTCGGATATCGCACTTGCCTTTATCGCGTTCGGCGCAGGGGAATTTTTTCGCTTTTCTTCCTTTAAGGGCAAGGGAAAACAATTGATCGTCTTGACCGTGTCGGAAGCGTTGACGGCATCTTTCTTGGTTTTCGTCCTTACGTATTGTATTCTGGGACTCGGTATTGCGTTTTCGCTCGTGTTGGCTGCGCTTGCTTCGGCAACCGCGCCTGCTTCTACCTTGATGACGATACGACAAACGAAAGCAAAGGGGGATTTCGTCGATACGCTCGTTTCGGCCGTGGCGTTGGATGACGTGGTGTCGTTGTTCGCCTTTTCCGTTGCGATTGCGGTTGCGATGGCGGCGGTTTCGGGGACGGTCGATACGAATACGGTATTGCTTCCCTTTGTTTACAATATTCTCATGCTTGCGTTGGGCGGCGTAATGGGGTACGTGTTGAAATTGCTTATGGCGAAGCGGTCGACGGATAACCGATTGATCGTATCGGTCGCGTTGTTGTTTGCGATTTGCGGCGTCGGGGCGGCGTTGGGTGTTTCTCCGCTGATGGCGTGTATGGTGATGGGTGCGGTATACATCAACGTTTCGGGGGACGATCGGCTGTTCAAGCAGTTGAATTATTTCTCTCCGCCTATTTTGTTGCTTTTTTTCGTGCGGTCCGGCATGACGTTCCGCCTCGATTCGTTGTTGGATTTTTCCGTACGCGTTTCGGACGTTCCGTTATTGGTCGTCGGAATTTTGTATTTTATCGTACGAATCGTCGGGAAATATCTCGGCGCGTACGCAGGGTGCAAAATTTGCAAAAAGCCGAAGAAAACGACGCTCGCGTTCGGGCTTGCGCTCATTCCCCAAGCCGGCGTTGCGATAGGACTTTCGGAACTTGCCGCTCGAACGATCGGCGGCGAAACGGGTGCTCTTCTTCAAACGATTATTATGTCGTCGAGCATTTTATACGAGTTGATCGGTCCCGCAATGGCGAAATTGGCGCTTATTTTGTCCGGTTCGATCGGTGCAAAGGACGCGCCGATTTTAGAAAAGGCGCAAGAAAAGAGCGAAAGAGAACGATTGATCGAACGGTTGAACGCCATTCAGGCGGAAATAGAGCGTGAAAATTATGCGCGAAGCGAAGAGGAACTTGCGTTTTTCGACGCGGCGGAGGAGTACGGCGAATGGTTGGACGGAAACGGCCGTAACCGAAAATTTATAAACAGAAGGTGATTATATGGACGATATGATTGTAACGTTGTTGGGAGAATGGTGTAAAGGCATGACGTTGGGCGGCGTGCTGTTGAAAGTGTCGTTATCCGTGTTCTTGGGGACGATTGTCGGGTGCGAACGAGCGACCAAAAGGCATGCTGCCGGCATGAGAACGTTTATGCTGGTGTCGTTGATATCGGTTTTGGCGGGAATGTTGGACGCTTACGTGATCAACGTGTTGGGCGCTACCGTTTCGGTTGCGATCGGGGCGACGGTCATCGGAATCGCGATCGTTAGTTCTAATACGATTTTGTACAGTTCAAAAAGTCAATTAAAAGGGCTTACGACGTCCGTTGCATTGTGGGGCGCGTGTTTTGTGTCGGTATTGATCGGGCTCGATTTGTATTGTGCCGCGTTGATCGCGTTCGTTGCGTATATGCTTTGTTTAACGTTGTTTACTCGTATGGAATACGGATTCAAGCGTCGCTCGAATCATTTTGAAATTCATCTCGAATTAAAAAATAAAAATTCCTTGCAAGATTTTATCGCGGCGATTCGGCGATTGGGTTTAAAAGTGGACGATATCGAATTTAATACGGCGTACGTCAACAGCGGTTTGTTTGTCTATTCGATCGCGCTAACGATTATCTCCGGCGATTTTAAGAAATTCAGAAAGCACGACGATATTATTGCCGCGATCGCGCAACTCGAATACGTTAATTATATCGAAGAATTGGATTGATTCATCGCAAAAGCACGGTCGGAACGTTGTGAAAAACAGAACCCGATGGAAAGCGGTTTGTTGAAAAATTTTTAACAAACCGCTTTTTGTATGTTGTTTTTTTACCGCGATCATGGAAAAATACGTTAAATTTGCTTGTTGAAATGGAAAAATAAGGTTTTTTTCTATGCAAAAAATATTGTTTTTTATAATCTGTATGACGAATCGTTCGGATAACGGAACGGTTGCGTTTTTTATAAAAAGGATAAAAATCGAAAAGAAAACGCAATGCTTTTGGGTATCGATAAAGGACGTTCGAAAAATTGAAGGCGCGAAAAAGAAAATACCGTAAAAATAAATTCGTTGACGGTGTGTTTTCGGTTGTTTTATCGAACGGATTTCCTTGCGCTTTGGAAAAGATATCCTGTTTCGGAAGGGCGTTTGTTTGTCCTCGTTGTCGAGTCGAGATGATTTTACGGAAAAACTTTCCCGACGCGAATGGCTTTTCTCGGTATTGTTTGCGGCGTATTGTGACGAGATATATGTATTTTTATTCACTTTTGCTTGACACATTGCATTTGTTATGATAAAATATTAAAATATAAAATTATTTTTCGGGGAAAACGACAGAAAAGCGATATACGCGAAAAGAATCTGCATAGATGAAATCGGAATTTCGCAAGCGAGGCGAAGAGATGGGAACAGGATTTGAAAATTTCAGAAAAAAATCTGTTTGTGCCGCATACGTCAAAGGTGCTTTGACGGGCGTTTGTTGCGCGCTGTTTGTCTTGGGCGCAATTATGCTCTCGGTAAAACTGTGCGCCGTTCGGCTCGCTTGGTTTTATTACGTACTCATCGGCGTTGCGGTGGCGATATGCGCTTTTTTTGTAACGTTTTTCTTGACGAAGCCGAACGATAAGAAGTTGGCGAAACGGCTCGATCGCGATTATTCGTTGCGCGAAAAGGTGCAAACAATGGTCGAATTCGACGGGCAGGACGGCGAAATGTTGCGGCTGCAACGGGCAGATGCGGATGAAACGCTGAAAAACGTTCGTCCGAAAAAAACTTCCGTAAAGCGTATATGGCAATACGCGGTCATCGTCGTTTTGGGGTGCGCGTTGTTTTTGATGGCTGTCGTCGTTCCGTCGCGCTATCAAGATCCGAACGACGATCGATATACGTTCGGCGAGTGGGACGAGGCTGCGTTGGTGCAGTTGATTGCGGACGTCGAGGGCTTTTCGTTGGAAGATAAAGTGAAGCCGTTCGCGGTGGCGAGTTTAACGCTTTTACGAGAAGAACTTTTGAATACGACGCAAAATTCGGTGATGCGCGCCAAAGTACAAGCCGCCGCAAAGGAAATCGACAACGTGGTGATTGCGGCGAATACCTATCGGCAGATTGCGTTGGCGTTGAATTCTTACAGCGTATTGAACGATTTTAAGTTGGCGATGGTGAGAGCGTCCAATTCTTATAAAGGAAACGAAACGATCGATTCCGTGAGCAAGGTGAATGCTTTGGCGGACGATTCCGAAAGCATGATTCGTGCGGAACTGACCGTGTTTACGCAAGCGTTGAACGAAAGTATCGCGTCGCTTTCTCTGTCAAGCGAAATATACGATAAACTCATCGGTTTCTTGGACGCTTTTAACGAAAGCATGGTTGCGGATGAGATCGGAGAAAGTTTATCGGACGATTCGTTATATCGCGCGTTGGCGGCTTTTTCGGAAGCGTTAGGTCCGATATACGAATATCGTAGCAGAGAACCGGAATCATTAAAAAAGGTCGTTTCGTCGGCGTGCGCAGAGTATCTCTCCGGCGTGTCGGGCGTTATGGTGACGCAGGTTTATAACCGAATCGTGAACGAATATATTTGCAATCGGCTTTCGGAAATTTTCAAGGTAAGCGTTTCCCCCGAAGAATTAGATCTCCCGGGCGTTTCGGACGAAGATTCCGATTCTCAGCAAAAACCGCCCCAGAGCGGAAGTATCGGGGACGAGCAGGAAATATACGGCAGCAACGATATCGTGTACGATCCGAATACCAACGAGCATACTTCGTACGGACCGTTATGGCAGGCGTCGTATATGGCGAAACTTTACGAATTGTTGGAAGATCCGGACGCGAATCTGTCCGACGAGATGCGGTATTACATTTTACAATATATTTCGGCGCTGAACGGCGATATTTCGAACGGAAGCGGATCGAATTAAAGGGAAAAATATAAAACAAAACGGAGAACCGAAAATGGGAAACGAAGAAAAAGTAAAAAGATTTAGTGAAGTAATCGCGAAGATTAAAAGCGAATTGCACAAAGACGTTGTCGGGCAAGATGAAATTATCGATAACGTAATTATCTCCATTATCGCCGGAGGGAACGTTCTGTTAGAGGGCGTTCCGGGCGTCGGAAAAACGCGTTTGGTTCGTTCTTTGGGGAAGGCTCTCGGATTACCGTTCTCGAGAATCCAGTTTACGCCCGACTTAATGCCGTCCGACGTTACGGGAACGAACGTCATAGAAAAGGACGAAAACGGAAAACTCAATTCCGTATTCCAACGCGGACCGATTTTCGCGAATTTGATTCTTGCGGACGAAATCAACCGCGCCACGCCGAAAACGCAGGCAGCGATGCTTGAAGTCATGCAGGAA
Organism: uncultured Clostridia bacterium; assembly: GCA_964426105.1. Lineage (GTDB taxonomy): Bacteria > Bacillota > Clostridia > Christensenellales > Borkfalkiaceae > UMGS621. Next base: position 30,641 of record CAYRPB010000003.1, read on the forward strand.
CATAAAATAACGGTCGCGAAAAAGACGTATTTGTTGGAAGAGCCGTTTTTCGTTCTCGCGACGGAAAACCCGATCGAGCAAGACGGAACGTATCCGTTGCCGGAAGCGCAGATGGACCGTTTCATGCTGAAATTGATCATGAAATTCCCGGCCGCCGCAGAGTTGGTCGATATCGTCAACATGACGCAGATCACGATGGAAGAAACGGCGACGACGATCGTCGACGGAAAAACCGTTTTGGAAATGCGCGAATTGGCAAAGGCTGTTCCCGTGATCGACGACGTGTTGAATTACGCGGTCGCGTTGGTTACGAATACGCACCCCGAATTGGAAAAGACCTCCGAGGTTGCGAAAAAGTATTTGAAATACGGCGCGTCGCCCCGTGCAGCGCAGGCATTGATTACGTGCGCGAAAGTTCGTGCTTTGATGAACGGAAACTACAACGTTGCGAAAGAGGATATCGACGCGTTGGCTTATCCCGTACTCAGACACAGAATCAAAACGAATTATACGGCGATCAACGAGAAGTTGTCGGTGGACGATATCATCGCGCGCTTGATCGAAGAAACGAAAAAACTTTGCAAACAGTAAAAGAGAGAAAAGACGAAGGAATAACGGGCGAGAAGCAGTTCTATGAGTAAATTAGCGATTACGGACGAGTTTTTGCAAGAGGTTGAATTATTGCAAATTCTCGTAAAAAACAACGTCGCGGGTATGTTCGGCGGAAATCATAAAAGTAAATCCTACGGCGCTTCGTGTGAATTCGCTGATTTTAGGGAGTACGTTCCCGGCGATGACGTTACGAAGATCGATTGGAATGCGTTCGCGCGGTTTGAAAAACTGTATACAAAACTGTATTTGGACGAGCGTCGGTTGCATACCAGAATTTATATCGACGCAAGCCGTTCCATGGATTTCGGAAAGGGGCAAAAGGCGGAGCAGGCGTTAAAGATCGCTGCCGTGATCGCCTATCTTTCGATCGGTGCGATGGATAAAGTTTCGATCTACGCCATTCACGGAACGCACGTCGAAGAAATTGTCTTAAATATGTCCGGGAAAGAAGCGTATCTCAATTCGATCGGAAAGTTGAACGAGATCGAATTTACGGGCGACAGCAATATAAGCGAAGCGATTTTGCCGTTGAACGTGGGGTACGGCGACGGTATGTCGGTTGTGATTTCCGACTTTTTGACGGATAACGATTACGAATCGGCAATCGATTACATGGTGACGAAACGCAGACACGTGTTTTGCGTTCAGGTGCTTTCAGAGGAGGAATTGAATCCGAAAATGCGCGGGAAAATGCATTTGTTCGATTCCGAGGACGGGAATCGCACTTACCGAAAAAACATCAATCGCGAGATCGTGCAAGCGTATAAAAAAGCGTTGGCGTACGTTCGGCAACGGATCAGCGATTATTGCTTGGCGCGCGGAGCGGACTATTTGCTCGTTTCGGATTGCGCTTCCGCAGGAGAGATCTTTTTTGAAAAACTTGCGGATATGGGGGTGGTGAAATGATTTTTCTTTATCCCTTGGGATTGTTGGGTTTGATCGGAGTCCCCGTTCTGATCATAATCTATATTATTAAAAATAAATATACCGAGCAGACCGTTGCGTCCACTTATATCTGGACGCTCAGCGAACGTTTTTTGAAACGGAAAAATCCGATTAATCGGCTGTATAATCTGATTAGTTTGATTTTACAGATTCTTGCCGTGATTTGTATTTCGGTGGCGATCGCTTCTCCCGTCTTTTTGTTGTCGGGGCAAGCGAACGATTATTGCTTCGTTTTGGACGGATCGGGCAGTATGAGCATTGCGGACGACGGGACGACGCGTTTTGAGCGCGGCAAGCAGAAGATCGAAGAAATGATTGCGGAGTCCAAGAACGGAAGCGTCTATACGTTGATTTGCGCAGGCGATACCGCCGTCGTCGTTTACGAAAACGTCACCGATCGCGATCGCGCGATCGAACTTTTGAATGAGGCGGAGCCGATTTCGGGCACGGCGGACGTTACCGCGGCACTCGGCGAAGCGCAAGAATATTTCAATCAAACGCCGTCGTTAAAGGTTTATTTCTTGACGGATAAAGATTATCGGAGCAATGATAACGTTCAAGTGGTGAACTTGGCGAAAGAGGAGCAGAACGTCGCTCTATTGACGGCGGAAAGCGAATTGGTCGGCGAGCAGTTGCAGATAAAGGGCAAAATCATTGCGTACGGAGCGGATCAAACGGTTACGGTATCCGTTTTCGTGAACGGTGCCGAAACAGCCGCGGGACGGGCAACGGTTTCCGTTAAGGGGATTTCGGAAAAGGTTTCCTTAGACGTCGATGATTTGTCCGAACGGTTGTTTGAAAAGGCAACGGATTTCGTCGTTACGTGTGAAAACGTAGGCGATTATCAATCCGTTCGCGTGGCGATCGACGAAACGGACGCGTTGGCGGAGGATAACGAGATCGTCCTTTACAATATCAAGCACGATACCTCGTTCAGTACGTTGATCGTAAGCGAAACGCCCTTTTTTATGAAAACCATATTGGAATCGCTGGGGCACAGACAGGTGGAAACGATGACGCCGGACGATTACAAAAAATCGGCGGATTCGCTGAATTACGGCTTGTATATATTCGATCTTTACACGCCGGAAAAAATGCCGAAAGACGGTGCCGTTTGGTTTTTTGCGCCGACATCCGTTGAAAATTCGGGCTTTGAATACCAAAGCGATTCCGGCGACCATGCAAAAAGAGTTTTGACGTATAATTCGTCCTCTTCGACCGCCGTCAGAAAGATGCTCGAAGGGGTGAATACGAACGACGAACTCTTTATCTCCAAGTATGCGAAGTACGGCTGGAGTCGTGATTTTACGACGATTCTTTCTTGCGAGGAAAATCCCGTGTTGTTCGTAGGTTCTAATTCTTACGGAAACCGCGAAGCGGTGTGCGCGTTCAGTTTGCACGATACGGATATTTCGTTGACGTACAACTTTTTTCCATTGATCAATAATTTGTTGAGTTATACTTTTCCGCCGGTGATCGAAAAGGCAGATTACTTTTGCGATGAAACGGCGCAAATAAACGTACTTGCCAATTGCAGTTATATTCGCGTTATCGCGCCGGACGGAACGGAAGAGTACCTCAACGTCGATACGTCGGTCAGCGAATATCGCTTAAAGCAAGTCGGTTTATATACGGTTACGCTGAAAATCGGCGAAAACAGCGCGAACGCGACCGAGCGTACGGTATATCTTTTCGCGCAAACGCCGTATTCCGAAAGCGTTTCCGTTGCAGAGGAGGCAACTTTTTCTCTAATCGGAGAGCCGAGCGACGAAGCGCGCGACGGGCTTTACGAAGATCTTACTATATTGTTTTTGATTCTTGCCGCATTTTTCGTTGCGGACTGGATGGTGTATTGTTATGAGCAGTATCAGCTTCGATAACGCATATTTATTATTGCTTGCGATACCGCTTGTAATATTGCTTGTCGTGCCGTTCGTTTGGGCGGTTCGCAAGGAAAATGCAAACGGGCATAATATCGCGTCCGGTGTAATACACGTTTTGTTGGCGGTTATCATCGCGTTTTCGGCGGTGGGTACGTCGATCGAAACGACCGTAACCGAAACGGACGTTTACGTACTGGCGGACGTTTCGTATTCGTCCGAGAAAAATTTGGATACAATCGACGCTTATATTAAAGAATTGAACGGAAATCTGCCGCGCAATTCCAAACTCGGCGTCGTGTGCTTTGCGAAAAATCAACAACTTTACGTATCGCTCGGAAAAAATTTGAAATCCGTCAAGGGTGCGGATTTCGATTATTTGGAAGATAGCGAAACGGATATCGAAAGCGCGCTCGATTTTGCGGGATCGTTGTTCCGTGAGAACGTGATCAAGCGCATCGTCGTGATTACGGACGGAAAGCAGTCGCACGTGAGCGATTCCAACGCATTAAAGAGAGCGGTCGATACTCTGCGTGCGGACGGTATTTTCGTTGACGCCGTGTATTTGGATAACAATATTTCGGCGAACGCAAAAGAAGTTCAGATCGTTTCCGCAACGGCGACGCAAAATACGTATTTAGAGAGTAGCGAAAGCGCGGAAGTAACGTTGAGAAGTACTTACGCGACCAAGGCGAACGTTTTGTTGTTAAGAAACGGCGCAACCGTGACGTCGCGTTTCGTCGATTTGTCCGTCGGTTACAATACCGTCGATTTTTCGTTGAATACCGACGAGAGCGGCACGTTCGATTACGAGGTAAAGGTAGAAGCGGACGGGGACGAAAATCAACTGAACAATCGGTATACCTTTACGCAACGGGTTTCTTCCGCCGTGAACGTTATGCTGATTACGGAGAACGAGTCCGATCGGCTTGAAATCGAAACGTTGTATCGCGAAAAGGCAACCGTTTCCGTTTTTGATCCGAAAACGGAGTTGCCGTGCAGTATCGAAGCGCTTTGTCAATACGACGAGATTATTATTTCCAATGCGGATTTGACGAAATCCAACGATTACAATTTGTTTTTAAGCAATTTGGATACGGCGGTTTCGTTGTTCGGCAAAAGTTTGATTACGTACGGCAATATCTATGCGCACGAAAAGGAAGAGTTGAAACCGTTGGAGAATATGCTTCCCGTTCGATTCGGAAACGCCGATCGCGAATCCAAACTTTATACGCTGGTAATCGACGCGTCGCGCAGTATGGAAACGCTTTCCAAGTTTACCATCGCGAAGAGCGCGGCAAAGCAGTTGGTCAATAAATTAAACGAGGGTGATAACCTTTGTATCGTTGCGTTTAACGGAAACTATCATACCGTCTATTCTCCGGACGAAATTTCGGATACTCCCGCTCCGTCGGAGCGCCTTTCCACCAGAGAGAAAGCGTTGAACGCGATCGATAAGATCAATGCGGAGCACGGAACGGTCATCAGTTTCGGCTTGGAGAAAGCGTTGGAAATGATCAAAGATTTGCCGTACGGTCAAAAGCAAATCATGTTGATCAGCGACGGTTTGACGATGGAAAACGAGGGTTCCAGCGGCAATGAGGACGATCGGATCGTTAACGCGTTGGAAGCAATGAGAAAGAATCGTATTTCCGTGTCGGTTATCGACGTAGGGCGCGGAGCGGATACGTCGACCGTGGCGGAGAATGCCGAAAAACGGTTGAAAAACATTGCCGAGTTGACGAGCGGGAAATACTGTTTTGCGTCGACGACGGAACAATTGAAAGACGTTATGTTCGGAGAGGGTTTGTTGGACGATATCAGCGATATCGTAATCGACGAGCCTGCGTACGTAAGGGTAATGAGAAGTTCGGACAACGTATTGAACGGAGTCGATTTCGGTTCGGACGATTACGTTAACGGGTTCTTTTATAATAAGGCGAAGTCGGGTGCGTCGACGGTATTGGCGGCGAATTACGAAGGAACGTACGAAATTCCGCTTTACAGTTATTGGAATTACGGGAACGGCAGAGTTTCGACGTTGGCTTGTTCGTTAGAGAAAACGAAAGATTGGTATTCTTTTGTGAGAGAAGCGTTTTTAAAGAACGTGTTTTCGACGAATATACCGCAGGAGAAAGTCGATTATCCGTACGTCGTCGAATTGTTGGAAACGGACGGCTATTTGAACGTCAATCTGTCGCCTGCAAAAATCGATACGAACGCGGAAGTGAAAATAACCGTGACTTCGCCGAGTGACGGCGGAAGCGAGAACGTCGAGAACGAAAACATGACGTTTGTTTCCACCGGTTATACGTATCGTTTCGCTCCGTACGACGTCGGAAAGTACGATATCGAGATCGAATATATTTTAGAAAGCGGAAAAACGTATTCGTCGCATTTTACGTATAACGTTCCTTATCTTTCGGAGTACGACAGTTTTGCCGTGTTCGATATTTCCGTACTGTACAAGATGGTCGGTTCGACGGGAACGGTAATGAAAGGGGACGATAACTTGAAAATCGTCAACGACGACGATTTGATCGGCACTTACGTTTTGGATCTTACCATGCCGTTGCTGATTACGTGCGTCATTCTTTTCGCGGCGGACGTTGCGATCCGCAAACTGAAATGGGAAGACATTCGCAGTTTGTTCGGAAAGAGGAAAAAGTAAAAGGAGGCGAACGAAGAAATGAAAATCGGTATAAAACGCAGTTTGCTTTTCTTTTTATGCGTATTGGTCGCGCTCCTTTCCGTCGGGTGTAACGGGACTTACGTTCCGGGGAACAAGCCGACGCAAGATCCGAGCGGCGGCGATTCGAGCGGCGGAAATACGCCCGGAATCACGGTGGACGACGAAACCGTATTTACTGTCACGTTAAATTCGCCCGAAACGTTGTCGGCGTTCGAACTTCGTTCGATGCGTGCGAAATGGACGAATACGGAAAGTATGAACGGCGCTTCTTACACCGCTTCTTTCGATTCGGAAGGCGTTGCGAAGATTTCGGGGTTAGACGGCGAATATAAAGTAACGCTCGGCGGATTGCCGGACGGATATACTTATAATCCGAATATCTATTCGGCGAATAACGATAATCGGAATATTTCGATCCGTTTGTATAAATTAGTCGCAATGGATTCCTCTAAAAAAGGGAGCGATTGGTATAACGATATTTGCGCAATTTCGGAAACGGGTGCGTATCGGGCGACTTTGACGGAGGAAAATTTCGAGAACGGAATTCGGTTTCGTTATATCCCCAAATATGCCGGGGATTATTCGATCGAATCCATGATCGATATTACGGAAAATAAGTTGAACCCGTATTTGGATATGCACGGCGGATCGGGACAATACGTTAATCCGATTTGCGAAACGATGGACGGCGGCGGCGAGGAGAATACGTACACAAAAAACTTCCGTTGGGAAATTTCGATCATCCATATCGGTAATGTGTTTAACTTCCGTATTTATGCGACGACTTTGGATGAGGGCGTGTTCCCCGTCAACGTGGATTTTATCCTCGAACGGGACGGCGAATTTACGAGCGACGACGATGATTACGACGTAATAGAAGTAATCGCGCAACATGATTTCGAGGCTGCGAGAGAAACCGCTTTCGAGGGGGTTTCGGGCAAATTTACGTATTTCGCTTATTACGGATCGAACAACGGCTTGCTGAACGGTAATCTCGTCAAACTTTTTGACGACGGATATTATTACATTGTTGACGGAAACGGTGAAAAGTACAAGCGTTTGTACGCGCGGATCGGAAAGGATTGCGAATGTATGTCTACCGAGGATAATTCGGGGTTGTTATTTTCGTTGGTTCGGTTGAATAAGATTTTGGTGTACGACGAAGAATCCGGGACGAATCGATGTTATAATTACAAAACGTTTATTCGGGAACAGTACGGAGAAAATCTTTATCAAGACGATACTTATCCCGTTACGGAAGAGTTGAAATTGTTCTTGCAACGTTACAGCGTTTCTCAGCGTTTTTTCAACGACGGAAACGGCGTTGCGGAGATCGAATATGACGATAACGGCAACGGAACGTCGTTATATAAGTCTACCGAAAGCAATCAATGGTTGTGGGCGTGCGGCTACTATGCTTAAACGAAAGGAGAAAACGGAATGAAAACAATCAATCGAATATGCGCCGCTTTTCTTCTGACGGTTTTGTGTGCGTCGTCTGTCGGGTGCGGTCATGCGCACGAGGTGACGAAATGGAAGATCGTTCGGGAAGCAACCTGCACGACGGAGGGCTTACGGCGCGGCGCGTGTCTGGAATGCGGAGAAGTGATCGAAGAATCGATTCCCGTCAATCCGGAAAATCACGATTACGGCGAATGGACGATTACCAAACTGCCTACGTCTTCGCGAGACGGCGCAGGACTTGCCGAAAAAATTTGCAGAGAAAATGCGGAACATAAAATTTCAGTTACGTTGCCGCGGCTTACCGCGAACGGCGCGGGGTATGAATCTTACGAAATAACCAAGCAACCGACCGTTTTGGAAGACGGCGAGGCGACGGCTGTTTATAAAAGCGAGGAATACGGAGAAATCGCGTTCATCGTTCCCGTCCAAAAAAAGGAGTTCGATTTTGAAACGGGTACGGTGGAAGACGCCGTTTCGATCGGAGCGAGCAATCGCGATTCGGTGCGCGGCGGAACGGCGGAGATTTTATCTTTTTATAAAGTCGATTCGAAGGAGGAAACTCCGTCGACGGTTTCGTACGAATACGGCGAGAATTACGTGCATACGAGTACGGACGACGGTCGATCGGATCTGTGGGTTTCTCTGACGAGCGATAACAAGGTGTTCGGCGTTACGCGGCGGCTGGAAGTATCGGGGTACGATAAAAACGGTCTTGCCGTCTATAAAGAGGTGATCGAAAAGGACGTGAGCGTAAGAAAGGAGCATCTCAACGGTTATTCGTTTACGAGCGCGTTCGGCAATCAGACGTTCTTCGGTGCGGAAGGTCTTTTGAAAAATTCTTACGAATGGGGCAAGAGAAACGGCAATCGGGATTTTAAAGAGAGTATTTCGGAAACGGAAGACGGCAGAAAACTGTACAAGTTTCAATTCGGTTACTACAACGCGCCGAAGTATTTCAACGTTATAAAGGTTGAATTTACGTTAACGGACGATTTTGCGGTCGATTATATCAAGTTCGCCACGGATACGTATGCGAATTATCAAGTGGTCGAAAACGGGCAACTGGTGGACGTTAATCAGTTCGAGGTGTCCCTCGATATGGAAAACGTAACCGTCTGCAGTTTGATTCCGGGGTGCGGAGATCCCGTGTATGACGAATATATCGCGTATTATCAGACGATGAAATCCGATTCTCCCGAAGAGCCGACGCACGAATATACCGAAGACGCGTTCAAAATTTCAAATATCGACGTGATTTATAAGAGAAATACCGTCGTTACGGACGAAAAGGAAAACGCGCCGACGGTGCAGTCGGATTCAGGCTCTTTGAACTTAACGTTAAAGAATATTTTACCGAGTACGGCTTCATTCGAGTTCGATCCTGTTACGTTGTATCGCGTTACCGATACGGGCAGAGTGGTAAAACTCAGTTTTTCCGGAGGAACGGGGGTTGACGTGTGGTACACTTTGGATAATTCGAACTTGAAAATTTGGACGCGTTACATCGGATATCTGACGTTAATGCTGAGAACGGAAAGCGGATACGAAAGAACGTTTGTGATCGATAGCGTTGCCGCTTCGCCGCAGTTTTTGTATCCGTCGGCAAACGAATACAGCGACGCCGGATATTCTTGGAAGACAACGACTGAAGAGTATCTGCAAACCGAGGTGTACGTCGGGCAATCGATAGAATTGAGGGCTTCCGTCGAAGCCGATAAAACGTCGTATGTAGACGGTTCTTACGTCGCGACGATTGAAAGCGCGACGGACGGCGGTTCGATCGATTCCGCTTCCGTGACCGAAATCGCCGATTCGCGGAACGTGCGATTCGTTGCGGAAAAGGCGGGGACGTACGTCGTGAAAATGACTTCCTTGAAAAACGACTTGGTTTACGCGACCGTGACGGTTACGGTAACCGAGCCGCCTGCGATTCAAACGCTGTTAAGCGGCGAATACGAAGGGCGTTTTAAAAAATTCGACGCGACGGTTTCCTTTGAGGAGTTTTCTTCGGACGGAACGGTTCGGGTAAAGGTTTCCACCGATAAAGGGTATGAAATTTTGACCGTTTCTTACGACGAGCAGAACAGGATCCTCGTATGCGAGCATGCGGACGGCGCGACGTTGGGCGTAAAACTCGAATTGAACGAAGCGTATCGTTTGGAATTAGTCAACCCGACCGGGTTCGGCAGCGGAAGAGAACGAGCGGTGCTGTTCCGTGCGGAAGAAGAATAGCGAAAAATCGAACGGGAAATCCCGAACGAAATAAAAATCGGACTTCGCGGACGAAACGATTCAGAGACGTTTCGCTCGTAGAAAATAAAAAAGGAGAGTAAGATTATGAAAAACATCAAGAAAAGACTTCTCGTCGTTTTGTGTATGGCGCTTTGCGTTCTTTGCGCGTGTTCGTTCGTCGCGTGCAAACACACGCACAGTTATACCGAAATCGGCAGTAACGACGCGCAGCATTGGAATTACTGCAAAGACGACAATGCGATCGACGAGTCGTCGAAAGCGAATCACGTAGACGCGAACGGCGACGGGAAATGCGACGTTTGCGATCATGCGGTTGCGTCCGAGCACGAGCATAGTTATATCGAATGGGGCAGCGACGCCGATTATCACTGGAAAAAGTGTTCTTGCGGCGAAATCGACGAGTCCACGAAAACCGCTCACGTAGACGCGAACAAGGACGGCAAGTGCGACGAATGCGATCACTCCGTTCCTATTCCGCACGAGCACAGTTATACCGAATGGGACAGCGACGACGATTATCACTGGAAAAAGTGTTCTTGCGGCGAAATCGACGAGTCTACGAAGACCGCTCACGTAGACGTGGATAAAAGCGGTAAGTGCGACGTTTGTAAGCATACCGTTCCGCACGATCATGAATATACCGAAATCGGTAAAAACGAAACGCAGCACTGGAACGAATGTTCTTGCGGTGCGGTTGACGAATCTTCGAAAACGAATCACGCGGATAACGACGGAAACGGAAAGTGCGACGTTTGCGGTGAACACGTTCATAATTATAACGTAGTCGGCGGAAACGAAACGCAGCACTGGAACGAATGTTCTTGCGGCGCGGTTAACGAATCCTCGAAAGCAAATCATGAGGATACCGACGGCGACGATCTCTGCGACGGTTGCGGAACGCATTGCCACGAGCATTATTTTGAAGTTTCCGATTTGGAGTTCGACCCTGTGAGCGGTCAAGACGGTACGGTTACGTTGACCTGCGAAGAAGACGGTTTCTGCTATTATAAAGGCGGAAAATCCGTTGTCATAAAATCCATTCCTCGTGAAGACGAATTCGGGCAAGAAGTAACCGTTGAATCGACTGTCCCTGTTTATTATTATATCGCAGGGTATTATGACAATACTACTTATATGGGGTGGGATATTCCGGCAGAGGTTTCGTTTGAACTCGGCGATACGACTACGCTCGAATATCTTTATGCGTATTCGAAAGAGTATTATTCTGCTAAAGATATCGAGGAATACTATATAGAGGATACGGCGATCGAGAGCGGCAGCAATATGACTTTGTTGAACGAAGAAAATGAAAAACCGTATTTCTGTTTGTTCCGCGCAAGTGCGACGGACGGCAACATTTCGTTCACAATGCAGAACGTTTACGGTTCGTACGACAACCCGATTTCCATTCGGAAAAACACGCTGTATAACTCGATCGGTTACGTTTATTATACTTATACCGCGGACGCTACCGAAGAACTGTGGCTTGTTTGCGATAAGGGCGATGTGTCGATTTATGTGGGGGATCAATATACCAATACCCGTTACACGAAGGTGGACGTTGTCGAAGGATCGACGTATGAGATTTGCGTCGGATTCGATACTGCGAACGCATTTAAGTTGACGCAAGAAATCCCCGGCGTCGGCGATACCTATGATCATGCGATTAGCCTGTTGTCAAATAATCCTTATTCGCATACTAACGTAGAGAGACATTATATATTTACCGCTTCTGCAGACGGTCGTTTGACGATCGATATTACGGACGGTATCGATTATACTGTTTACTATCAAGATACAGGATGGACCGGTGCGATTGTTTATCAACAATATTACAGCATGCCGTGGTTGAATGCAGGCGATATCGTTTGGATTGTTGTCGGAAACGAAAACAAAGAGTCTTATACGATTACCGCTTCGACTAAGCCGCTTGTGGCGGTCAATAATACCTTTACCGTAACGAATAATGAGGGGAACCCGATTTCCGGCGTTACCGTTACCGTAAACGACGTCAGCGGCGTAACCGATTCGGACGGCAAGGTTGTGTTAAATTTCGTTCCCGGCAAATACGAGATCAAACTTTTCGGTTACGATTCTTCGTTGATTTATTCCAAGCAATATACGCAGTGGGGTGAGAATGAGCCCGAAACCGACGGCGAGGGGAATTATACAATCGTCTTGAAACAACAAGTCGTAAAAACGATCGTCGTACAAGAATCGGCAGATAAGAAACTCGAGGGCGTGATCGTTGTGTTGTATACTCGATCCGGAAGT
>CAYRPB010000003.1:42860-44319 GCA_964426105.1 uncultured Clostridia bacterium
GTGAGCGGCTTGCCGACGGGGTATTCATACGAACAACCCGATCTCGGTGACGCGGCGGTAACTCTTACGATTGTAGAATCGGGGGCGGCGACCGGACCGCAACTCGCGCTTGGCGACAATAACATTGAGGTAGAATATGATAGTGCTACTGGATGGACTACCGTTACGTACGGCTTTACTTCCGCAAACGGCGGTGCTTATACGTTGACCTTGACGGATGAACTCGGCGGCGCGGCGGTCTATATCGCCGGCACTTATAAAGAAGTTGTTTATGACTATGGCAATGGTATGGGATCTGTTTTGACCTATATCTTTGTCTTGGAAGCAGGCAAATCCATTTCGTTTGAAGCGACGTCCGGAAATCAGACGGCATATACGCATGAATATACGCTCACGCTTTCCGAAGCAATCCTTGCTACTTCTTTGACGGAGGGAAGCAACTACGTTCAGGGAACTAAGATGGGAAATTCGATTACCTTTACTTCCGAAGAGGGTGGGCGGTTTAAGATTTCTTCCGAAGACGATAACTTCTTCTGTTTTGTGAACGGCGATGAAGAGTTGACAGCAGATGCTTATAATCCGTACACCTTTACGTTGGATGCAGGCGGCTCGATAACGTTCGTGTTTTCTACGTATGATTATTCGGATAGCGATAACTATATCGTAACGATTGAACAGGTTTATCGTTAAAAACGCGTATAACGGAACGACGTTTTAAAACTCCCTTGGTAAAGTGGGAAAGCGACGTCATAAAAAAACTTGGTAAAAAGGAAAGACGACTTAAAAAATTCTCTGTCAAAAGGAGAATGGTGAGTCTAAAAATTCCTTGCAAAAAGAGGAAAACAGACGTTTTAAAACTCCTTCGCGCGGTAAAAAGTTTTTACCGCGCGAGGTGAAAATCTGTAAAGAAATCTTTTTTTCCCAAAAAACTAGGAGAGCGGAATCGCGGTAGCGATTCCGCTCTCCTTTATAATGTGTTTTTTTATTTTATCCATAAAAGGATCGCGGTAGCGATTCCTCAGTTCTTTATAATGTTTTTTATTTCCGCTACTTCCAAGTGTTGAATTGCGGTTGCAATTCAGCACTTCCTTATAATTGTTTTTTTTTAGTTTTCCTTAGAAGAATCGCGGCAGTGATTCTTCTATTCCTAAAACAGTAAGATTGCGAGGAATCACTGTCGTGATTCCTCGCAATCTTTTATTTGTTGTGTTATTTCCCATAAAATAAGAACGTGTCGATTTGATTTATTATTTAATTCACATGGTAGAGGAATCGATGCAACGATTCCTCTACCATGTGACAGAACGGAAGTTTTATTTATAATATACTATTAAAGAATTATTTAGCTATAATCTAAAGGGACGAGGAATCGCAATTGCGAATCCTCGCCTATATGGGCTTTAGACAGTTACTTGCTTTGCGAGTGACTGCCTAAAACAGCAAGGTTGAGGAAATCACT
>CAYRPB010000004.1:0-16972 GCA_964426105.1 uncultured Clostridia bacterium
GTCGTTACGACGACTTCCGAGGGAAAAGAGCCAAACCGTTACGTGGTGATCGTTCTCAACGAAAAAAAAGAACAACGCCCCAGAAACGGCGGCTACAACAGAGAACGCGGCAATTATAACAACAATCATAACCGCGGACGCGGCGGCTATAATCGTGACAGAAGAAACGACGGTGTTCGTAACAACTATAACAGAGATCGAGGAAACCGTATATCCGGCTTTACTTCGGTTGCGGACGCGGAGAAGAGAAAGAAGCCGTCCGGATTCGGAACGTATCTCGGAAACAGTTTGAAAAACGACAACAATTAAGGTAAAAAACTGATAAAAGAGGCAGAATTCGATTCTGTCTTTTTTATTTCCTTTTTTCGTCGAAAAATGTCGAATAAAGAAATAATTTGTAAAATTTCAGAATAAAATAAAAAAATTTCTTGTCACGTTCGATTATTTGTGGTACAATAAAAGAAAATGCCGATAGGCTGTTTTAAGGGAGAAAAAATAATGTTTTGTCCTCATTGTGGAAAAGAATTGGACGATCGGGCGGTAATTTGTCCTCACTGCGGAATCCCGATTAAGGATTTAGAATTACAACAACCGAAAGAAAAAAAGTTGAACGGTTTTTCTTTGCTAGGGTTTATAATGTCGTTTTTTTTCTGGGTAACGTACATCGGATCTTTAGCATCGCTTTTGGGTTTGATTTTTTCGTGCATCGGCGTTTCACAATGCAATAAAGAACCGAATTTATATAAAGGAAAGGGATTCGGAGTCGCCGGGATTATCATATCAATACTGCCACTTATATTCTACGTTTTAATGATTATTTTGCTTATTTTGGGAATCAGTTCGATTGTGGCTCCGTTTATCGGGTAAAGCAAAAAAAGAGTCGTTTATCGTTTCATAAAAACGTTTCGTTTCAAAATAAATATAGTCCGTATGTTAAAAATGCACCGCAAAGGTTAAATCCTTTTGAGGTGCATTTCGCTACTTAAGGAAAATCATCGAATATGTCGGTGGTGCCAAAAAAGTTTTCGTTTCAAGCATAGTAAAGTCTATATAAAAATCCCTATGTGCTAAACGGAATGAGGCTCGCAACCGCATTGAGAAAAGTATATAGGATGGCGTCGAAATGAAAAATCAAAACAACGATATATTTACTTTAGCGCGTACAACGCGGAAATAGCAATATCATAGTTTCGAGTCAATTTTAATTGAGAGAAAACTCCATAAAAACGAGGTTATGATCGGAATAACGGAACGCTTCGTCCATGTTGACCACGGAATGAACGGTGACGTTTTCGGATACGATAAAGCCGTCTACAACGATGGTGTAATTGACACCTTCTTCGTACGGGATTTCCGTGGCGCGGTAAGTCGGCGCGTTGGTTGCGGAGGCAAAGGAAAAGCCGTCCGCCAGATCTTCGTCGGTCAGCGTATGAACCCAAGAAGGGTATTGTTGTTTGCTCGGAAAAAGATCGGCAGAATTTGCGATATCGTGGTTAAAATCACCCCCGACTATGACGTAGTTGCCGGCTTCTCGTTCTGCTTCCAAAACGGTATTTAAGAGCACGAGTTGTTGCTTCCGAATGATACCGCCCTCGTCGTAGGCGGACATGTGAGAATCGATCAGCGTAAGAGTTTCTCCCGATTCCAAGGGAATACGGTGGACGGAAAAACAACGGTCGAGATCGAAAAATTTCGCAAAGCCGTCGTCAACGGGATATTGTCGCCGTACTGCTTCTGTGATTTTGAAGCGCGAAAGCGTCATCAAACCGCTGACGTTTTTTCCGTGCGGATCGTGAAAAGGATAAAATAAGTATGCCGAATGGAAGTTTACGGCAAACGTATTGCCGTATTCGGAAAAACGTTCGGCAATGATATCTTTTTGATGCACGTGCCATGCGCGATCGGAATCTTCGTCTACCTCTTGTAAAAGAATAAAATCGGCGTTTGCTTTTTTAATGATATCGCAAGAACCTTCGGTATTGATTTCTGCGCGTTCTTTCGATACCGCTTTTCCGTAATACCCGGTTACCGCAGTGCCGTTGTCCATAACGCCCGAATCCAAAAAGAACGAAAAATCTTGATCGTAAGCACCGAATCCGATGTTATACGTCAGAGCGGTATAGCGTTCTCCTTTTTTGACGGTTTCTTCATTGGAAACAAAGTCCAGTTGCAGAAAATCTTGGATACGGTTATACTGAAAAACGACGTACAAAACGTACCCTCCGACGGTTAACGCGCAAAAGCCGAGAAGCGCGGCAAGAAAAATAGCGATTGGTTTTATGATTGCTTTCATAAGATTCCTCGATTTTATGATATCGACTTGCAAAATTTTTTTGCATTGCTGCCGTAATGGTTATTGATTAAAATCGAATAACAAACGTCCGTAAAAATGTTCTTGCAGGTAAGTTTTTTCGCTTGTATTATATCACGTTCGGCGGACAGGGACAAGAAATGATCAATCTTTTTTCGCTTTCGGAAAAAAGGATTTTCTTCTTAACGCCGTAAAAATTGAAAAGGACAGGAAACGGTTTCGCCTTATGAAAGTTCTCTATCGTCGGAAGAATCTTTTGCCAAAGCCGTTTTATTTTTTCTTAAATGTTCCGATTTTTTTAAAAAAATTCGTCGGTCAAACAGAGAATATAGTCCGCTCTCACTTCCAACAGTTTACAAAGTTTCGCGAGGGTATCGAGAGCCGGAAAAATATTTTGTTTCATGTATTTCGATACCGTTTGCGGCGATACGCCGATTGCCTTTGCGATTTCCAATTGCGTGTAGTTTGAATTTTTGATACATTCGCGTAATCTTTCTTGAATATTCTGTAATTCCATTTTTTCTCCTTTTTATAAGAATATTTTTACCGTAAAGTACGATTTCAAACAAAAAAATTATCGCATATTATGCGATATTTTACTTGACAATCGCATATTATGCGATATTTTACTTGACAATCGCATATTAAGTGATGTATACTAAAAAAGTAGAACGGTTTTACAAATGAAATTTTAGGCAAAAGAGGAGGGCTTTGCCAAGCAAAGGCAACAGAAAAAGAAATGGCAAATCGATTAAAAATTGTTACTGAAAGATATTGGGGAATTAAATTTTTCACCGATATTCAATTTAAAGCACTTGGATACAGAACGTGCGGAAAAAGTGCAACAGAAGTAGATGATGGTTATGAAGCCGAAAGAAATAATGACGGAGAATTAACCGGATTAAAACACAAATCTCATATCGAAAAATATGCTTACTATCAAAGACATGAAGAATATCCATCCAATATATTATTGGGCTTGGTAGCAGTTTTTCTCTTTATTATTCGTTATATTCGCAGATTGGCGATCCTTGCGATACCGATAACTTTGGGTTTAACGATGTTAGGTGATGCCTTTTTTCCCGCATTTGAGTTTGCGGGATACGCTTACATATTAAGTTGGGTCGGAACAATAATCTTTATGGTCTTAGCAATTATTTTGCGAAAAGTATTCAGAATGGATGAACGCATGGATGAAATATGTGTTAATAGCGGTTGGCAACGTTATTCCGAATATCGCAACGAGTAAAGTTCGTGTTTTCAAACTTTTTCAAATGATATTTTATCTAGGAAAGGAAAGATAGACATAAATCGCATTAAGGTGCGATCCTTCTCAAAAAAGAAAAAGAGCGAGTTTCTCTGATACGGAACTCGCTCTTTTTTAGAAAGATTTTTGGGTGTCGTTTGTCGTGTTTAAGAGTGACAGCGCATAATATTTTTAAAAAATAGATTGCGCCAAATCGTTAGAATTAACCGACGGACGATTCGGAAGCGTTGTATTTTATAAGATAGTCGGATATGCCGTCTGCAATTTTATTTGCCATTTTATACACCAAATTCAGACGAGTTGTGTTGAATAAACTGTAATTTTGAAAGGTTTTCGTTGCAACGATTCCGATCACGCTTACGTCGCCGATCTCCCCTAACTCTTTATTCACACCAAGCCCCGGTTTTAGTCCTTTATTCAGAATTTTAATCAAGCCGATATCGTCCCCTGCTCCGACCGCTGCGTCGATCGCAATGATATAAGATTTCGGGTGAAGTCGTTTCAGATACGATTTCGCATATTCGATTTCTTTAGCGGTAATCGGGCAGTTTAAAGTGCCGTAAATATACGTCCCGACGCCTTTTTGCTTTAAGAGCGTTCCGACGAGCGGACCGAGGCTATCCCCCAAAACGAGGTCGCTTCCGACACACACGACAATGGGAACTTCACCGTCATTGTTGAATTCTTTTAAAACGCGTGAAATGCCGCCTGCGCAATATTGATTAAATACGCTGAATGAATAGTTGTTTTCCATATTATCTCCTCTTGGCTTGAACTTGATTGAATCATTGCCATTTGCTTCGAATAATATACCCTTTTCAGAGAATAAAAAATATTTTAATAAGAGTAGACGAAAAAAGAAAAATGTGGTATAATGAAAAAAATGTTCTAGGAGGTTCTATGTGCGCTAATTTATTAAACAGCGCAGGAATTGACGGCGCAACAATCGTTGATCTTGTCGTTGTTGCAATCTTCTTGATTTTTGCAGTCATCGGAATTGCAAAAGGATTTACAAGAAAACTTTTCCGTAGTTACGGTAAAATTATTGCATTTATTTTGACTGCAGTATTGTGCGGAAAGTTTGCTATTTGGTTGAATGATCGGTTTGAATTGGTTAATTCACTCAGCGAGTTGTTTGCAGGTTGGATTCCGAAACTTTTCGGTGAGTCTGCGACGATGCCGTTGGAAGAATTTCTGACAGGCGGAGCGGAAGAGGTTTCTCCCCTCATCAGCGGAATTGTCCGTCAGATTTGCGATGAAATCAGCGTTGATCCGTCTGCTTCGATTGTTGATATCTGTGCTCCCGTTTTTGCTTTTTACGCACTGCAAGCGGTATCGTTTATCGGATTATTTATTCTTTTTTGGTTGTTGTTCCTCATTGTAGGCTTAATCTTGCAGAAAATCGTGAAGTCGTTTAAGATTATTACGATTGTCGATAAACTTTTGGGCATGGTATTCGGATTATTGGAAGCACTTGTTGTGATTTATATCATTTTGTTTATCCTTTCGGTTTTGCCCTTCTCCTTTATGGAAACGGTAAACCAGATGATTAATGCTTCTACGTTGGCAAAATACTTTACAGAGCACAATTTGATCGTTACTTTGGGTTCGGTTGTTAACGAAATTGACTTCCTCCGCGAGTTTTTGGAGAATAAATTCCCGTTAGAACCTGCCGAAACCGCCTTAAATTGCTTAAAAACGGTAACAATTTAAGAAAAAACAATCAATTCGAGGGAAAAACGAGAGTTTTTCCCTCGTTTTTTTGTTTCACGTGAAACATTTTCTTTTTTCTTTTTCTAAATGTTTCACGTGGAACATTTTTTCTTCCCCTTAATTAAATTGTTTCACGTGAAACAATTTTGAACTAAATGAAAGGTTTGATCGGAGAGAATTACCTTAAAAATAGCCGAGGAAAAATTTTAATCATTCTGTCTCAGAACGTCTAAAAGAAATAAGTTGTTATTAAGATTCAAGAGAGGGCTTTTTTGAATGAATGAAAAAATGTTTCATGTGAAACAATGAATAAATCGAATAACGGGGCTTCGATGTGAGAAAGTAACCCTAAAAAAGTCCGAGAAAAAATTAAGCCATTCTGTCTCAGAACGTTCAAAAAAAAATGAACTAAAATGACGTTAAAGATAAGTTTATGGAATTGTTTATTGTTTTACAAGAAAAAGGCGCAAAAACAGAAATAACGACTCGTTTTGTAAGGCTTTTTCTTGAAAGTTTTTAGGAATTTTTCTTTGCTAAATGCGAAAAATAATTGTATTTTATCGCGGATTATGTTAATATATAATAAGTTAAGAAAAATATGGAAAAAAATCGGGTGTTTTTCAGCCTATTTCAAGTTTGAAGTGGTATACTGGATTTACCGTGATAAAAGAAATAATCCGCTTGCTCGGAGAGCGCGAGCGGCGCAGGAGGACGAATGAACAAATCTATTAAGATAACGGCAATCGTCGCAGCATTGTTGGTTGCCATCGTTTTGTTTTTCTCACTGTATTCGTCGTGTACGACCGAAAAAACGTTATCTTGGGGACAATTCCAAGAACGGTTTTTCGATACGGGAGAATATACCGAAAATAACGTGAAAGAGACGTTAAAGTCGGTAAAAGTGGACGCTTATCAGATCCACGTGGAAGTGAATGCCGTTTCGGTGGCTGCCGGAACGAGCGGAAAAGCGGTTACGCGGCGTTACGTCGTCAACTTTGACCGTACGCAGGGAAGCGATACGGCACAGTTCGATAAATTATACACTGCGATCGATGAAATCAATGCGGCGCGTAAGCGTGCCGGAACGGAGTTAATCGATTATTCTTCCACCGATCCGAACGCAGGTTCGATTTGGTCGAATTTATTGCCGATTGCCGGTTATGCCGTTGTGTTATTGTTATTTTTCTGGATGCTTCGTTCGTCGCAAGGCGGAACAAAGGGAGCGTTCGATTTTGCAAAAACCAACGCGCAGGTGAAAAAAGATACCAAGGTGCGCTTTTCAGACGTGGCAGGCGCAGAAGAAGAAAAGGAAGAATTAAAGGAAGTCGTCGAGTTTTTGAAAGCGCCGAAAAAGTTCTCCGATTTAGGGGCGCGTATTCCGAAAGGCGTTTTATTGGTCGGCCCTCCGGGAACGGGTAAAACGTTGTTCGCAAAAGCAGTCGCCGGAGAAGCGGGCGTTCCGTTCTTTTCGATCAGCGGATCGGATTTTGTGGAAATGTTTGTCGGCGTCGGCGCTTCCCGTGTTCGCGATTTGTTTGAAACGGCAAAGAAAAACATGCCGTGTATCGTCTTTATCGACGAAATCGACGCGGTCGGTCGTCAGCGCGGCGCAGGTTTAGGTGGCGGAAACGACGAGCGAGAGCAGACGTTGAATCAATTACTCGTGCAAATGGACGGGTTCGAGGCGAACGAGGGGATCATTATCATGGCTGCAACTAACCGTTCGGATATCTTAGATCCGGCGTTGATGCGTCCCGGACGGTTCGACCGTCAGATTACCGTTAATTTACCGGACGTAAAGGGACGGGAAGCAATTTTGAAAGTGCATGCGCGCAATAAGCCGTTAGCACCCGACGTTAACTTTAAAAATATCGCCCGTATGACCACTTGGTTTTCGGGAGCGGATTTGGAAAATCTCTTGAACGAGGCGGCGATTTTGGCGGCACGTGCAAATCGTAAGATGATTACTAACGTAGATCTTACGGACGCGTTCGATAAGTTGTTAATGGGCTTGAAAAAGTCTAGCCATACCGTAACGGAAACGGATAAGCGGATTTGCGCTTATCACGAGGCGGGGCACGCGATTCTTTCCAAATTGTTGAAATACGGCGATCCCGTTCACGAGGTTACCATTATTCCGAGAGGAAACGGCGCAGGCGGCTTTACGTTGATGCGCCCGGATTCGGACGACCAAATGGAACCGCGCGGCAAGTATCTCGATCATATCGTGATGTCGTTGGGCGGTCGTGCGGCAGAGGAACTTGTGATTCAAGATATTTCCGCAGGGGCTTCCGCAGATATCCGCAGCGTCAGTCAACTCGCTCGCAGAATGGTTACCGAATGGGGTATGAGCGATCGCGTCGGTCCGATCAGTTACGGCGCGGAGCAAGAAGTCTTTATCGGAAGAGATTATCAAACGCACGTCAATTACAGCGAAAAGACGGCTGCGATTATTGACGAAGAGGTTGAGCGGATCGTCAAGGAATCCCTCGAACGCGCGAGAGAACTCCTTTCCGCGAACCGCGATATCATGGACAACATGGCTCGTTTGTTGGTTGAGCGTGAAACCATCTATTCGGACGAAGTGGATATGTTGATGGAACGTAAGCCCTTGGACGAGATCAAGGCGTTCATGGACGAAAACGAGAAGAAAGCGCGTGAAAATCCGTTTTTAAGAAAGAAATCCGTCATTATTCCCGAACCGAAAAAGGAAGAAAAGACGGAAGAAAAAACGGAAACGGGAACTTCGGACGATATTCGGACTGAAATCCCCGACGCACCGCTTCCGGGAACGGAACAAAAAGACGGCGATTCTACCGAAGAATAATTGAAGGGAGATACGAGCATGGGAAAGATTGTTGCTTTTTCAAATCAAAAGGGCGGCGTCGGAAAAACTACGACGTGCGTCAATATGTCCGCTTATCTTGCGAGCAAGGGAAAGAAAGTTTTAATCATCGATCTCGATCCGCAGGGGAATGCGACGACGGGGCTCGGTTTTGCGAAGAGCGACGTCAAACAATCGGTTTATCACGTGTTGATCGACGAAGTGTCGGTTGAAAACGTTGCGTTGAAAACGCAGGTGGAAAATCTCGATCTTCTCCCGTCCAATATCGATTTGGCGGGAGCGGAGGTAGAACTCGTTTATATCAAGGATCGCGAACGGGTTTTGAAAAAAGTGTTGACGAAAATCAAGGATTATTACGATTTCATCACCATTGATTGTCCGCCTTCGCTCGGGCTTTTGACCATCAACGCACTCGCCGCCGCAGATACGGCGATTATCCCCATACAAAGCGAATATTACGCGATGGAAGGGCTTTCGCAACTCATGAATACCATTAAACTGGTCGTCAAACATTTGAACGACAAACTGAAAATCGAGGGCGTCGTGCTGACGATGAACGATAACCGCGCGACGATCTCCAAGCAGATTTCTTCTGAAATCAGACGTTATTTCGGAAAACGCGTGTTCGATACGGTGATTCCGCGCAACATTCGCTTGGCGGAAGCACCCAGTCACGGCGTTCCGATTATGTTGCACGACGCGCGTTGTTCGGGCGCTCGGGCATATCAACTTTTAACGGACGAATATCTCGCCAGACAAAACGGGTGAGAAAATACATACGGGAGAACGTAAGATGAAAAAGGGTTTGGGAAAAGGACTTTCCGCTTTATTCGCCGAAACCGAAGAGGATTACGGCAAAAGTTTAATCTTCGACGAGACGCCGACCGAATCGGATAAAAGCGTCGTAGAAGTGGAAATCGACAAGGTTTTTGCGAATCCGAATCAGCCGCGTAAGAGTTTTGACGAAACGGCGTTGCGCGAACTGGCGGATTCCATTGCGAAGCACGGCGTAATCATGCCGATCATCGTCAACAAGAGCGGCGATCGTTACATGATCATCGCGGGTGAACGGCGGTTTCGCGCAAGCAAACTTGCCGGGCTTTCTCGCGTGCCCGTTATCGTAAAGCAGTACGACGAGCGGCAGATCAAGGAGATTTCTTTGATAGAGAATTTGCAGCGTGAAGATCTGAATCCGATCGAGGCGGCAATGGCGATGCGCGCGTTAATGGACGATTACGGGTTGACGCAGGAAGAACTTTCCGAACGGATCGGAAAATCTCGTCCGGCTATCGCGAATTCGTTGCGACTGTTATCGCTTTGTCCGGAGATTCGGAAGTTGGTTGCGAGCGGAAAACTTTCCGCCGGGCATGCGCGCGCGTTGATTACGCTTCCCGTCGAACAGCAGATCGCGATCGGCTCGCAGGCTGCGGAAAAGGGGCTTTCCGTACGCGACGTCGAGCAACTGGTAAAGGATTATTTTTCTCCGCCGGAGGAAAAGAAAAAGAAAGAAAAGAAAGAACTTTCCGTCGAATTGAAAGAGTTGATCGCCGATATGCAGCGTACGCTCGGTACGAAGGTGAACGCCATCGGAAACGACAATAAAGGACGCATTTATATCGACTATTACACACGGGACGATTTGGACCGTCTTGCGGAATTTTTGGAGCAGATTCGCGGCTTAAAGGGCTGAGCGGAGCGCGGAGAAGAGAGAAATGGGAAAAGAGAAAGCGGCTTGATACGGGGAACGCGTTTTCCGACTAACGGAAAGGGGCGTTCTCGTTGCGAGCCGTTTTTTATTGACGCGCGCGCTCGCACGGGCGTGCGACGGAGAAAAGGAGGAAGAAAATGATTTGTAAAAAATGCGGTGTGGAATCGGACGGGCGTTTTTGTCCCGTTTGCGGAAGCGAAATGAAGCGGACGTGTAACTATTGCGGTGCGGAACTGAGTGAAAACGCTGCCGTTTGTACAGAGTGCGGCGCGCCGACGGAAGAGAAAAAGCATTGTAAAAATTGCGGTGCGGTTTATACGGGGGCGATTTGCATGAGTTGCGGCGTTCCGGAAAGTGCCTTTTTCTCGGAAGAAGAAAAGAACGCCGCGCAAGCCGCCGAAAATAAAAAGAAAACGGAAAGATACACGGTTGCAAAGGGAGCGATTTATTTTGCCGCGCTTTGCGTGTTGTTTTTGGGATCGTTTTTTGTGGGCGTTCAAATGGATAACGGAACGTATTTCGTACTTACGGCGATCATCGATTTATTCTACGGTCCGGTCGATTCGTCTTATGCGATCAGCATATTCTTTGCGGTGCTCGGCTTGGGCTTGATCGTCACGTCGTTCGTTTTTGCCTTAAAAGGCGGACTTGCCTATTTTAAGGGCTTAAAAACAAAGCGGTACGTTTCGCTCGGAAAAAGTTTTTGTATCGTCTATTTCTTGTTTTCGATCACCGATCTCATTTATTGCTCGTATTTTGAAACGCTCGGTTTTTTTTATCCGGCTTACGTCTATGCGGAATCGTCCGATGCTTCGACGTTGTGCGGAGTGATCGGAATGCTTGCTTTGGTCGTGTCGTTGATTTTGAATTGCCGCATGAAAGAGTGCTCGCCGTTCAAGAAAAAGGGAACGCTTTACGGCTTGGTGATTGCTGCGTATAGTTTGTTGTATTTTCTTGCCTCCGTTTGCTCGGATTTGTTTTCGATTACCGCTCTTTCTTCTGGGTTTGCGGAGGAATCGAGCGCGCTTGCCGTAAGCGTCGCTTGCGTTTTGGCATTCGCGGTGACTGCCGTCATGATTGCAACGGCGGTTTGCTGGTTACAATCTTATTACGGAGAAAGCCCGTTAAAAAGAACGTTATTGATTTTATCGTCCGCGTTAGGCATTTTGTTGGTCATTTGTTGCGTTTTGAGTGTTTCGTTTGCGGAAATCGGGGGCGTGATCGTGTTTTTCTTGGGCTATTTCGGTGTTACGGTCGCTTATTGCATCGCGAAAAGAAAGCAAGAAAGAGATGGAAATCGGTGTTAAAATTCCTTGCGCAGAGGAGCCGCCTATTAGAAAACACGGACAACTTGTTCGTTTGTGCGCCGGAAAGAAAAACGTGTAAAGACTTTTAAAAAAGGTAGCGGAAGAGAACTATTGTCGGATAAACTCGGTCGTTGAACGGGCGGTACGATATGTTTGCTTCGCGTCGGAAAGAAGAGTTCGGCTTCGAGAGAAATCGGCGCGTATGCGTTCGACGGAAAAACCTGCGTTTTGTGCTTAAAATTAGTCGATAAAAAATAATAAGAGAAA
This sequence comes from uncultured Clostridia bacterium, assembly GCA_964426105.1. Taxonomy (GTDB): domain Bacteria; phylum Bacillota; class Clostridia; order Christensenellales; family Borkfalkiaceae; genus UMGS621. The sequence continues at coordinate 11,419 of CAYRPB010000004.1, forward strand.
AAAAGGTGCGTTATGTACGAATATATCGAAAATTTTAAAAGGCTTGGATTCGGAATGTTCAATCATTTCGGACTTTACAGTTTGATCGGTAGGGGCGAATGGGTGCTGGAAAATTGCTCGTACGATCAAAAGAAATATAATTCGTTGATCAACAAGTTCAACGTAAGAAAAGATTGGGCGAAAAAACTCGTAAAAACGGCTAAGGACGCAGGGTGCAAGTATATTACGTTGACTACGCGGCATCACGACGGATTTTCTTTGTACGATACGCAGGGGTTGAACGCTTTCGATGCGCCTCATTCCGCTTGTAAACGGGATTTGATTCGGGATTTCGCGGAAGAATGTAATACGCAAGGAATCGTCCCCTTCTTTTATCATACCTTGTTGGATTGGAGGAATCCGGATTATAAGGATAATTTTCCGAAATATATCGACTATCTGGTGAGAAGCATTGAAATTCTCTGTACCTCTTACGGTAAAGTCGGGGGCTTTTGGTTTGACGGTATGTGGGATAAACCGAATGAGGATTGGCAGCAGGATCGACTTTACGGCACGATCCGCAAGTATCAGCCGAATGCGATGATTATCGATAATACCGGTCTAAACGCTCTCGGTCAGACCGGACATATCGAGATAGACAGCGTTACGTTCGAGCGCGGAAAACCCGGGTTTGCGGATGTTTCAAAAAAGCCGATCGCAGGGGAAATGTGCGACGGCATGACCGATCATTGGGGATACACGAAAAATGATATTTGCATGAAATCGACGCGCGATTTGGTGGAAGCGTTGATCGATTGTCGCAAATTCGATTGCAACTTTTTGTTAAATACGGGGCTTATGGGAAACGGCTTGATTCCGACTGCAGAAAAGGAAAATTTACTTGCCATAGGGAAGTGGATAAAGGCGAACAAGGGCTTTATCTACACCGCTCGTTCGTGCGACCTAACCGCGGAAAACGCCGATATTTTGACGGACGGGGAATGGTATTACGCCGTAATAAAACGCGTTCCCATGGCGGCGAATTGCAACGTCGCTCGCGCGGAAGACAATAAGACGGTCTCGTTAAATACGGACAAAAAAGTCCTTTCCGCGAAATGGTTAGACAGCGGCGAACGCGTCAAGTTGAGCGGAAGAAATTCGTTTGACGTTTTACCGTTCTCGTACGGCATTTCGCTTGGCGCGCGAGTAGCCAAGTTCAAATTAGAAAAATAACCGCGTTTATTTGCGCAAAAGGGAAAACACGAGTCCGTATCTATCGACTCGTGTTTTTCGTGCAATTTTAAAGTAATTTACCGAAAAAATAATGATTTACGATAAAAATCAAAGATTTTGTTTTCGATTACAGTAACTTGATTGCTTCTATAACGACGACTATATTACCAAACGAGATGATGTTTTGTATATTGTCTGTTGAAAAAAACAAGCGAATTTGCGTGTCTTTTGAAAAAGTCAATAAGGTATTGTAAGTATAAATTTTTTTTGTTTCCGTCGTGGTGGTCGGGAGATCTTTTTCAAAATATCCGCTTAAAGAACGGTTTATTAAAGATAACTCATATTTGGGAGAGCCTGCATACCCTATGTCAAACAGAAAATTATAATCTTTTTTATATTTGACGTTATACGTTATTTTAAATTGTAGTCCCATTCCGTTTTTTTCAAGATAGTCATAATCGAACCCTACAAGCGATAAGCCAAAACTTTCATCATTATCGTATGTGCTTGATAATGCCTTAATCTTTACGTCTTGGCAGTTTATTGTTTTGGTTTTTAACGCAAATCCCGCATACAATTTAAAATTTGTCGTAACGGGACGAGAAAGGTCGTACGGAAGTTCGCAAGCACTATCCGTATACCACCCCTTAAAGAAATAATTATTTTTTCGAGGAGTAAAATCAATGATTACGGCATCTCCGTCGTCGACGCTAATCGGAATCGTATTATAGTAAGAATCATTTATAACCAATGTTACAATATGATTTTTTTTGAAAAAGTTATCCGAATTACTTTTCAATTTGCCGTTTTCAGTACAACTCGCAAACAGAGATAATGTTAAAATGCAGAAAAATAGAGTGAATAACCATTTTTTCATCAGTGAACCCTCCTAAAATATGATAAAATAAAAAAGTGCGCCGACCGAAATCAGCGCACAAAAACGCAAATTCCAGTCGTCGCCAAACAAACCATATACAGATTGGGCATATTGAAATACTTTCATCGTGTACGGAATTTGCATTTTATCAAACTCATTACAATAAAAGTATTGTCAAAAAGGGTATAAGTATCCCTAAAAAGAAAATACACCCATTGATCGTATATTTAGTTTGTTTGGCATAATTAGTATATCATAAAAAAATACATTTTTCAATAACTTTTCATTTGTTTTTTCGCGTTAAGGTGTTTTTTTGGGGAGAATACAGATGGTTTTCCGACTTTTGAACCAAGGTGCGGGATTTTTTTGCTAAATCGAAAACGGAGAGTAAATTCTTCGCGTTTTTGGAATGTTTACAGAGTTGTTCGCCCGTTCGTTTGGCGGATAAAATGCCGAATATTCTCTATACGGTGTTTCATTGTACGGGGGATGCATTGATTCGGTTTGAGAAATATTCGGCGCAGTTCATAAAGGAGATGGAAAAATCGCATGAATTCGTTTTTATGTTGTGCCGATGCGCGAACGTTGCGTCCTTTCCGCCGACGTGAGAATGGAGTATCGGCATACGATCGAGGCGGCGTTTTAAATGTTTCGGGCGTTATGCGGTGATGTCTGCAAACGTCGCTTGAATCAATTCGGCGAGCGCGGTCGGCGAGAGAGAAATTTGCCGTCCGAGTTTTCCGGCGGAAAACGTAATCATATCGAATAATACAGCCGTTTCGTCGATTACCGTGCGAAACGTTTTTTTCATGCCGACGGGAGAACAGCCGCCGTGCACGTAGCCTGTCAATGGAAACAGTTCTTTTTGCTTGATCATTTCTACCGATTTTACGCCGACGGAGGCAGCCGCTTTTTTCAAATTCAACGTATGCTCTACTGGGACGACGAAAATATAATGGCAGCAATCGCTCCCGACGGTAACCAGCGTCTTAAAGACGGACGAGGGATCTTTCCCGACCGCCTTTGCGACCGAAACGCCGTCCGTTAAGGTCGGGTCGTAATAATAGGCGTCGTAGGGAATTCGCCGTTGGTCGAGAATTCTCATAACGTTTGTTTTTTCGTTTGTCATAGTGATATTATAGTATTCTTTTTTTTCGCGAATGTCAAGGCGGATCGGATAAATTTTGTTCTATTTCGGGTGCGAGCGCGATAGAATATAGTAAAAGAAGCGCGAAAATCGCGAAAAAATTGTAACGAGGTATCAAATGCAAGCCAAATACGATCAACTTACCATAAAGAACCGTTCGGAGCGGCTCGTTTCTCAGACGGAACTTTCGGTCAAGACCAATCTTTCCGCCGATCAAGTCGCCAAAGTATTGGGGATTTCCTCTTCGGCGTGTTGTTCGGGAGCGGAAGTAAGGGAAAAGCAGGTTGCCGTCGGCGGAAGAGCGACCTTTTCCGTTTGTTACGAAACGCCGAGCGGAGAAATTCGTAAAACCGAATGCGGAACGGAATTTACCGCAAAGATCGAGGATGAAAAAATATCCGCAGAGGGGAAAGTTCAGGCGAGCCTTTTCGTGGAAAAGGCGGAGGCGGAGTTGGGCGGCGTTCTCGTCGTCAATGCCGTGGTCGGGGTGGAAGCGACGGTGGCGACGAGCACTGCTGTGCAATATCTTTCGGGCGGAGAGGATATCGTGTGCCGTACCGAGGAGAAAAATTTTAAGCGTTGCGTCGGAAGTTCTAAGGGGACGTATACGATCGACGAGGAATTTGAGTTGAATTGCGGCGTCAAAGAGGTTTTGTTGCACGACACAAAGGTCGTCGTGACAGGCGCGCAATGCGGAATCGGCACGATAATTGCGGACGGAATCTGCATTTTGACGATGAGTTTCTTGCAAAATATCGAAAATAGTGATATATTATTAGAAAGAAAAGTTTTTCCTTTCCGTTTGGAAACCGAATGTTCGGAGGCGATGCCTAATTTTTCCGCCGTTGCGCGCGGTGCTGAAAAATCCACAAAGTTGGATATTACGGTAGACGAGCAGACGGGAAAGAGCGTTGTGCTTGCTACGGTGGGCGTGGATTTGGAATGCGAGGCGTATGAGGACGTTTTGCTTACCGTCGCATCGGACGCCTATCTTTCGGACAGAGAATGTACGCTCGCGCGCGAGCAGATCGGATATGACGTTCCGACGGCAGGAAAACAATATGCGGAGCGGTTGACGTTGCGCGGCGCGTTGCGCTCCGAACTTCCGCAGGGCGCGCGTTTGATGAGTTGCGGCTTGGTGAAACTCAATCTGTTTACGGATACGTCGGACGGCTTTGCCGTCGAGGGTTCTGTCGAGGGAAAAGCCTTTGTACGCGACTTCGAGAATAAGATCACGGCGATTACCTTTGAAGCGCCTTTCCGCGTGCAACCGGACTACGTTCTCGCGGACGGAGAAAGGCTTACGGCGGACGGCGGAATCGAGGATATGACCGCACGCATCGTTTCTGCAGAGGAAATCGAACTTTCCGCCACGGTGAGAATCGTCGTTTCGGGGAGAAAAAAGGAACTTTTTTCGGCGATTACCGACGTTACGGAGGGCGAATTGCGCCCGATCAATCAATCTGCGATCAGCGTCTATATTCCGACGGCAGGCGAGGATCTTTGGACGGTTTCCAAACGTTTGAACGCGTGCCCCGACGCAATCATGCAATACAATCCGGACTTAACCTTCCCGTTGACGGGAGGCGAAAGAATAATAATTTATCGGCAGATCATAAAGGATTACTGATGAAACGAATCACACAGAAGATCAACGGAAAAATCAATCTCACGCTGGACGTCGTAGGAAAAGACGGCGAATTCCACGCGATCGACTCCTTGGTAGCGTCAATCGGCTTGGTTGACGCTATTACCCTTATCCAACGGGACGACAAGAAAATTCAACTTGCCGAGGACGGTTTCCGCGCCGGCGTGCCTGCGGAAAAAAACAACGCCGTTAAGGCGGCGCGCGCGTTTATGGAGCGGTTTAATACCAACGGCGTGGATTTGTACGTAAAAAAGGGAATCCCCGTCGGCGGCGGTTTCGGCGGCTCGTCTGCGGATATCGCCGGCGTTCTTTTGGGAATGAAACGCCTCTATCGAATTAAAGAAAGCGTGTATCCGCTCGCCGCTGAATTGGGGAGCGACGTCGTTTATCAAATGATCGGCGGCTATAAAATTCTGTTCGGCAGGGGAGAAAAGATGGAAAGCCTGAAAATTCGTCGCTCTATGCCCGTGTTGGTGGTTTCGGGGATGCCGATCGACGCAAGCGTTTGTTACGCGAAATTCGACGAGCAAGGAAAAAGTTATTCGGATTGCACTTCTGTCGCGACGTTCTTTTTGCAAAAAAAAGAGTTGGACAGTTTTTATCTGAGTGCGAAGAACGATCTTTTGCCGGCGGCAAAGGAAATCAGCGCGGATATCGGAACGGTTATGGG
>CAYRPB010000004.1:17072-20525 GCA_964426105.1 uncultured Clostridia bacterium
AACGTGCTTTTTCTTGTCAATCGTTTATTCCTCGTGCTTTTTGTGCATGGATTCGTAAATGATATCGTTTGCGAACGAGAGTTTTGTGAGTTGATCTTTTTTAGAGAGTGCCAACCAATAGGATTCGTTGATCGTGGAGAGATCTACCATGTCGCGCTTGCCGAAATTCGGGTGAGCGTATTCGATATGAACGCCGTCTTGCGTTTCGGCATGCCAAAATTCTTCGATCGGTTCTCCGTAAACCGTGCCCGTCAGACGGAATCCTGTAACGTCGTGCGTCAACTTGCCTTTGCCGTGATAGTAGACGGTTTTGGCGTTCGGCATGGTGTAAATTTCCACGTCGTCCTCAAAGAGGTAACGCCCCGATCGAATCTCTTCCCGAATCTGTTCGGCTTGCCATTTTACCCAATCGGGAACGTGGTTGAATTTTTCCTCGCAATTGACGGCGGCGAGTTTTCCCGTTTCGGTTAACTCGTAAGTTGCGCCGCAGTGGTTACAGACGAGCGTTTTTCCCTGCCCCGTCATATCGAATTCCGTTCCGCAATGCGGACATTGATAGAGCAACGCGTTGAGATTGTTCGCGCGATTCGGCATATCGATGACAACGTTGTTTTCTTGTTGCCAACGGAAGTCGTCCACCGTGAGCGCGTCCGAAACGCGGCGGTTGATTTCTTCGGGAGAAAGAATTTTAATTTCCTCTTGCTTAACCGTTTGTTTGATTTTTAGTTCGAGGGGAGATTTGGGAGAAGATTTTTTTCTCCATTGCGGACAACCGACGTAACAGCCGTGCATGGTGATCGTCACAACGGGTACGTTCAAGAATTTGACTAATTTCCCGATGGTGTCCGGGATAAAAGAGGTGCAGCCGTCCAGAGAATACTTCGCTTCCGGATACATCATGATCGGGCAAGCGGGGATCTTCGTGACGGAATATTTCATGTTTTTAAGTAAGTTTAAGTCAACGACGAATTTGCGCTTTCCGATGATGCCGAGTCGGCGCATCAGAAATTCCGAATAATCGAAGATGGAATCCAATGCGGCGATGTAGGTCATAGACGTCGGCCACAGTGCGTCGATGGTGGTTGCAAAATCGAACATGGAAGAATGATTCGCTAAAATCAAGTAAGGGGGCTTTAATCCGTCCATATCTTGAAAATCATACGTCTTTTTTCTTCCGTTTAAGAAAATTTTAGAAACAAGAGCAGCCAAAGGGAGCAATGCTCGCGGACGTCTGACCTTTTTTGCAAAGTCGTAACGCTTGACTTCTTCTTTTTTCAGTCGGCAGATTTTTTTGGAAACCTTGCCAAGTCCCATAATCGTACTCCTTGTCGGCGGAAGTTACGCCAAATTTGATATATTCAGTATAACAAATATTTTACATAAATGCAACTTAATCGATCCGAACGAGAAAGGATTCGGAATAAAAAGGGAAGGCGAACGGTGCTTTTTCTGTCCCTCATTTCGTTTCATTATAGGGAAAAGACTGCAAAACGGCGCGTTTTGTGCGGTAAAACAATTTTTTTCTTGTCTTTTCGACTGTTTTTAAAGAAATACTTATATTTAACTTTTGTATTTTTAATCGTAAATCGAACGACCGATGCTCTCAAATCATTGTATTTTTTCAAAAAATATGGTATATTATTGTAAATATTACAATTGATTATTATTCGGAGGGTGAAATATATGCAATTAAAGAACGCTTATTTAATCGACCTTTTGGAACGCGTCAAGGCGCGTAACCGCGGAGAAACGGAATTTATTCAAGCGGTAGCCGAGGTGTTTTGCACGTTAGAACCGGTTGTCGAAGCGCGTCCCGATTTGGTGGAAGCAGGCGTGTTCGAGCGTATCGTAGAGCCTGAACGGCAAATCGTATTCCGCGTTCCTTGGACGGACGATCAAGGAAAGGTTCGCGTAAACCGCGGCTTCCGCGTGCAGTTCAATTCGGCGATCGGTCCGTATAAGGGCGGAATCCGTTTGCACCCGTCCGTTTATTCGGGAATCATCAAGTTTTTGGGATTCGAGCAAATTTTCAAGAACAGCCTTACGACGTTGCCGATGGGCGGCGCAAAGGGCGGTTCGGATTTCGATCCGAAAGGGAAGAGCGACGGCGAGGTGATGCGGTTCTGTCAGTCCTTTATGTCCGAGTTGTATCGCCATATCGGTCCGGATTTGGACGTGCCTGCCGGCGATATCGGAACGGGTGCGCGCGAAGTCGGATATCTGTTCGGGCAATATAAACGCTTAAAGAACGAATGGAGCGGCGTTCTTACCGGGAAAGGTTTGTCTTTCGGCGGCTCTCTCGGCAGAAAGGAAGCGACGGGCTACGGCTTGTGTTATTTTACGGAGGAAATGTTAAAGGCGAACGGAAAGTCTTTTGCAGGACAGACGGTCGTCGTTTCGGGTGCGGGCAATGTTGCGATTTACGCGGCGGAAAAGGCGGAAGAAATGGGGGCAAAGGTCGTCACGGTTTCCGATTCTTGCGGCTACGTTTACGATCCGGACGGAATCGACGTCGCCGTCGTCAAGCAGATCAAAGAGGTAGAGAGAAAGCGGATTTCCGAATACGTGAAATATCGTCCGAACGCCGTTTATACGGAGGGCTGTTCGGGGGTTTGGAGCGTTCGGTGCGACATTGCGTTGCCGTGCGCGACGCAGAACGAAATCGACGGGGCGTCCGCCGCGCTTTTGGCAAAAAACGGTTGCTATGCGATTGCCGAAGGTGCAAATATGCCGTCTACGCCCGAGGCGATCGACGTCTATTTCGCCAACGGCATGTTATATGGTCCGGCAAAAGCCGCGAACGCCGGAGGGGTTGCTGTTTCCGGTTTGGAAATGAGTCAAAACTCCATGCGGCTTTCTTGGCCGTTTGAGGAAACGGACGAAAAATTAAAGGGTATCATGAAATCTATTTTCGCCTCGTGCTCCTCTGCCGCTGCCGAATACGGCATGGCGGGAAATTATATGGCAGGCGCGAATATCGCGGGCTTTATGAAAGTTGCGGAAGCGATGAAAGCGCAAGGGTGCGTATAACCGTTTAAAGCAATTTGCGGTTGCTTTTTCGGGACGGAAGTTTGCGTGCCGTTTTGATCGTACGAATAGTTGTCAGAATAAAAAAATTCCTTTTTGCAAAGAAAAAGGAATTTTTTTATCGTGTTTTTGATTTCTAAAAAGAAAAGAGCGAAATGCCGATGGAAAATAAAATGAAAAACAAAAGTATGAAAAGAACCGCTCCGACGACTTCTATAATGACGCCGATCAACGCACCCTTGCCACAGGATTTCGCCTTTAACGGGTATTCGTCTTTCCAAACGAGATACAAAATCAATCCGAGGATCGGCAAAAAGAAGCAGAGAACGGCAAAACCGACGCTAGGGGCGTCGTCGCTCTTTGCCGAGCCGTTCATTTGTTTCAACTTTTCTTCATTGACGGCAACGCCGCAATACGGGCAAATAA
>CAYRPB010000004.1:20625-31702 GCA_964426105.1 uncultured Clostridia bacterium
AAAAAACAGTTTGTTTTTTCTTTTCGGGGCGCGTTTCCTTGCCTTTGCAAAAGCAAAGGCAAGGGGATATCCCCTTGATTAAAAGCATTATATCATGAAAAATACTTCTTACGCAAGAGTTTTTTCGTATTTTAATCGGCTATTTTTAATAAGTACGTTTTATGCCCTTAAAAAATGATTGTTTTCACGCGTTCGGGACAAGTCTTGCGGACTTTTATACAGAATCGGGAGGAGCCGAACTTCTGCCGAAAAAGCGGAGAAAGAGCGAAAATAACGTCAACAATGTTCCCGACAGCACGTAATACAGCCGATAGGGGACGATTAGGCTTAAAATCAACAGCATCGTGCCGGCGGTGAAATAGCCGCGTGCGGAACTTCTCAAAAAAACGAGTTGCAACCGTTCGGAAAGGGTTCGTTTTCGGGGAGTAAACGCACGGGTAACGGGAGGCAAGGCGTTCCGTTCTTTTAATTTTGCGAAGAGAACCGTGCCGTCCGTCAGTCGAACTCTCCCGTTGAAGCGGTGTGCGAATTGTTTGATTTCGTCCGAAAAAGTCGCGGAAAGAACGACGGCGGTTTCTTCTTCGGTCAGCGTGGTGAATGCGAGGGCGATCTCCGTTTTGGTCACGCCGTCAAAGGAGAACCGAGGGCAGAGGACGACGTTCTTTTCGATAAGTCGTAATGCCGTTTTTTCTCTGCGAAAGGGAATTTTCGCTTTTCGGGCGGCGTTTTCCAAAATCGAGAGGTTTTCTTGAACGGAATTGAAATTCATCTGAACGGCGAGCGATTCGGCGGCGCGTTCGTCCGATTTTTTCAACGCGATTTTATTTTCGCGCCGCGTTTTTCCGCGATAAAAAAGCAACGTCGCCGAAATCGCCGTTGCGAGCGCGATCGAAAAAGCGAGCGGTCGGGGCATACCCTTATTAAAAAACGCGAGGACGATTAAAAAAGTCGAGGCAAACAGAAAGAGCGAATCGGATAAAAGGGGAATTTTGTTTTTCATAACCAATCCTTTTTTGCGAGTGATTCCCTTTTTCGGGGCGGCGTATACGTGAAATGCTTTTTCCCCGTCCGAAAACGATTGATAAATTCGACCGAATGTAGTATAATAAGAAAAATCGGAGCAGATTGTTTTTCTTGTTCCGTAGGATGAAAAATGGGAAAAATCGGCATTTTCGGCGGGACGTTCGATCCCGTTCACAACGAACATATCGCCTTGGCTCGCGCGGCAATCGAAGAATTGCGCTTGGATTCGTTGCTCGTTATTCCGGCGTATTCCGCACCGCATAAAATCGGGCGAAAGGAAACGGCGGCGGAATACCGCTATCAGATGACAAAACTCGCCTTTCGCGGCGTTCCGCACTGCACGGTGAGCGATTTGGAATTGCAACGCGAGAGCACGAGTTATTCCTATCAAACCGTGGAGCGGATCAAAAGAATGTTTCCGACCGAGGAACTTTTTTTGATCGTGGGCGGCGATATGCTGAAAGATTTCAAGACGTGGCGGTATCCCGAACGAATCCTTGCGGCGGCGACGCCGGTTGCGGCTTCCCGTAAGGGGGACGACGCCGATTTTGAAGAAGAGGCTCGTTATTTTCGGGATCGGTTCGGGAAAGACTTTTTAAAACTTTCTTACGAGGGGAAGAACGTTTCCGCGACTAAGGTGCGCACGTATTTGGAATTCGGACTTTCGGCGGACGCGCTCGTTCCCGAGGAAGTAATCGCGTTTGCAAAATCGCACGCGCTCTATCGCGGCGACGCAAACGTGCAAAAATTGCGCGGAGCGTTAAAACCCGCTCGTTTAACGCATACGGCAAACGTCGTGATCGAAGCGCTTCGGCGCGCTCGTTCGATCGGCGTCGCGGAGAGCAAGGCTTATACCGCATGCGCGTTGCATGATTGCGCGAAATATTTATCGGCGGAAGATTATCCTTCTTTTTCGCCGCCGAACGGCGTTCCCGCTCCCGTTTTGCACGCTTTTCTGGGCGCGTACGTGGCGGAAAAGGAATACGGGATTACGGATCGGGAGATTTTGGACGCGATCCGCTATCACACGACGGGAAAGTCGAATATGTCCGCGTTGGAAAAGTTGGTATTCGTTGCCGACCTTGTGGAAGAGGGACGGGATTATCCCGACGCACCCTATTTGAGAACGCTTTATCGGGAGGGCGATTTCGAGGAATGTTTTCGTACCTGTCTGCGTTATCAACACGAATATCTTTTAAGACAAAAAAAGCCCGTATTCCGTTTAACGGAAGAGGCGATTGAATATTATAAGGAGAATTGAAATGACTTCTTTGGAAAAAGCGGAAGCGATCGGAAAGATCCTTTTGGAAAAGAAAGGAACGGATATCGTTCGGATTGACGTTCAAGAAAAAACGATTTTGGCAGATTATTATATTATCGCGACGGGGCGGTCGATGACGCACGTTCGTTCTCTTACCGAAAATTTAGAGGAAGAGATGGATAAATTAAACGAAGCGCCGCTCAGAAGAGAGGGCGTTCGCGAGGGACGTTGGTCGGTGTTGGATTACGGCGACGTGATCGTACATGTTTTTAACGACGAAAGCCGTTTGTTTTATCACTTGGAGCGGCTTTGGGACGAGGGAAACAACATCGTGCGGATTTCGGACGAAGCGCAAGCCGCCGAATAATTATTTTTTGCGCACGTAAAATTCGGAAACTTCTTCCGGATCGAATATTAACTTGCGTTTTGGGGCTGCGCGCTTTCGCGGCGCGCGTTTAGGCTCTGCTCGCTTTGCCGCTTCTTTGGTCGTGGCGCGCACTTGGCGCGGCGTGGGGGAGATACGGGCGCGTTCGATTGCGTCGTCCTCTTTTTTCGGTCGGAAATACGCGCGGTAAATCGTTTTGCAGCCCAAGACCAACAGATAACTGACGGCGAAGAGCAGGGCGAGCGCGAGAAAGCCCGTGATCGGGTGAACGGTTAAAAGATTTGATGTCATGCTGTCCCTCCGTTTTTTCAGTATAGCGGAAGTCGCCGCTCAAAATATGATAGTGTTTGTTGAATTTTATCACACTTTGTAGAAAGAAAAAACGGTTGCAAAAAGGCGAAAATCGAATGCGTTGGAAGAAACGGTTTATTTTTCCGCGTTTTCGGGTAATATGTCGAGGAACAGGGGCGACGCTTTTTCGTTCGTCTGTTCGACTTTTGATTGAACGTACGTGTTAAAAACGGTCGTTTGTGCGCAAAAACTTGTTCATTCCTTTTAAAATACAATTTCATTTGGATAGGAGGTATTTATGCTGTTTTTCAAAAAAAAGGCGAATACGGAAGAGAAAAATACCGAAGATACCGATCAAAAAAAGAACGTGACGGAGGAATCCGTCCCCGTTGCGGCAGAATCGAACGCGGCGGAAGAGCCGCCCGTAAGCGAAACGCATACGGAGAAGAGCGCGGTCGGCGCGTTTGCTTCCGAGGACGAGCGTTCTCAACTCGCCGAAATTTTGGGCGTAACGGACGCCGAATTGAAGAGCGAATTTATCCTGACGAAAATTAAAAAATTGACGGCGAAGATCGAATATACGTTTTTAAAACCGAATGCGACCAAAAAAGAATTGGAAACCGTTGCGGCGGAAGCAAAAAAATATTCGTTCGGAAAGGTATGCGTTTTGCCATCGCAAGTAGAGGACGTAAAAAAGGCTTTGCCCGAAACGGTCGCCGTTGCCACGGTGATCGGTTATCCGTTCGGGGCGGATTCTTACGGGGCTGCGTTGGCTGCCGTGCGCGACGCGGTAAAGTCGGGCGCAAAGGAGATCAATTTCGTATTGTCGCCGTACGCGCTCGCAAACGATGATTTTTACGATTTTCGTCGTCGGATTACCAAACTTTGCGGCGCGGCGAAGAAACGATTGGTCGTCGTTTTAGAACCCGACCAAACAGAGCGGAAAACGCTGAAAAAGTTGGTGAATTTGTTAGATCGTATTCCGCTTGCGGGGATTCGGTTGTCGAGCGGTTACCGTCAAACGGACGCTTTGGCGCAGTTGGCGGCGTATCGCGGCGAGGGAAAGAATCGTTTTCCTCTTACCGTTTATACGGAAGTCGTCACGGCGGAGGAACTGACGAAGTTGTTCCGCGAGGGCGTATCCATGATCGCGACGAATCGTGCTGCGGAGATCGCCTTGGAACTCGCCGCGGTTAATAACGCGAATTTCGATTCGTAAAAATTTTGTCGTTCAAAAGAATTGACAAGAGAAAACGAGCGTACTATAATAAATTCGTAAAATTTAAAGTTATTCTTTGGGGCGAGGTGCGATTCCTCACCGGCAGTAAAGTCTGCGAAGAGAGCGTTTTTCCGCTTTCCCGATCGGGTGCGACTCCCGAACCGACGGTATAGTCCGGATGGCAAAAGAATCAAACGGTTATTTCCGTACCGTACCGCCCCCTTTTCGGGGCGGTTTTTTCAAAGAACGACTTTAAAAGAAAAAAGGAGTCGTTTCGATGCAAGAGACAAAAGGTACGTTTTTCAGTTCTACGCGGATCGCCGCAATCGCGCTGTTTTCCGCGCTTTCGGGAATTTTATACGTGTTCGGATTTCCGATTTCCGTGGCGTTTCCCGGTTTTTTGGAACTTAATTTTTCGGATATTCCGGCGCTGATCGGGACGTTTGCGTTAGGACCTGCTTCGGGCGCGGCCATCGTCGCGTTGAAAGTGCTGATTAAACTCGCGATTAAGGGTACGACGACCGCGTTCGTCGGCGAAACCGCCGACCTTTTGATCGGACTTGCGTTCGTTCTGCCGGCAGGGTTGATTTATCGTCGCCGTCGTACGTTTCGGGGCGCGCTCGGTTCTCTTCTTGTCGGAACGATTTCGTCTACTGCGGTCGCGATTCTCGTTAATTGGTTGATTTTGATTCCGTTTTATTTGAAATTTTTTTTCGGCGGAGAATGGGAGTCTCTTCTCAACTTTATGACGCCCCTCTTCCCGTCCTGTACCAAGGAGAATTTTTACGCGTTCTATCTTTGGGCGTCTTGTCTGCCGTTCAATCTTATGCGAGGTTTGATCGCCGTCGGCGTGACGCTTCCCGTTTATAAACGGATTTCGCGCGCGCTCGATCGCTTGAACGACAAACTCACGCCGCAAGGTGCGGAAGAATTGCCGAAACGGCGGATTTTGACGTACGTTTTGGTCGGTACGGTCGTTTTGGTTGTGCTAATCGCGCTAATTTTGCTCAGACATTTCGTTTGGTAAATAATCTTTTCTGGAAAAAGTGATTGCAAATTATCGCCGATGCGGGTATAATATACTTGTATGGCGATTTTTTTATCCGCTTCCGCAGAAGAAACGGAAGCGATTGCAACCGAATATGCGCGCACGTTGCGCGCAGGGGACGTCGTTTTATTGGACGGCGAACTTGGCGCGGGGAAAACCGCGTTCGTCAGAGGTCTTGCAAGGGGGCTCGGCATTTCGGACACCGTAACCAGCCCGACGTACGCGTATTTGAACGTGTACGGAAATTATCTTTTTCATTACGACTGTTATCGGCTTTCGTCCGCAGAGGACGCCGAACGGTTGGGCTTGACCGATTATTTCGGGGAAGACTGTATTTGCGCGATCGAATGGTCGGAGCGGATCGCGGAAGCGATTCCGTCGTACGCAAAGCGCGTTTCGATTCGCAAACTGTCTGAAAACGAGAGGGAGATTACGCTATGAATTATCTGGCTATGGATACGTCCGCTGCACACATGACGGTGATTTTGTCCGTCGGCGGCAAGGAATACCGTATATTTGAACCGAACTGTCGAATGGATCATTCCGTTCGATTGATGCCGGCGATTCAAACGTTGTTGAACGAGGCGAACGTCGGTACGCACGAAATAGACGTTTACGGTTGCGTCGTCGGTGCAGGCTCGTTTACGGGCGTGCGGATCGGCGTTTCGACCGTCAAAGGCTTTGCGGACGCGCTCGGAAAGAAAAAGTTGGGAGTAACGTCCTTTGACGTTCTCGCATATCATAGAGAGAACGAACGGGTGCTGTGCGTCATCGACGCGAAGCACGGTTCTTATTACGTCGCAGGGTACGACGGCGGAAAGGTCGTTTTGCCGCCTTCCTTTCTCGGCGAAGAAGAGGTGCTCGCGCTCCGCTCCGATTATACTTTTTTGAGCGGTGCGCCCCTTGCGTTTTCGACCGAAATCGTGGACGTTGCGGACGGCTTGAAACTTGCGGCGGAAAGAAAACTTTCGCTTGCTTCCGAGCAATTCGCGCTCGAACCGCTCTATATTCGCAAAAGTCAGGCGGAGGAGGGGCGATGACCGTTCGGCGGTGGCAATATCTCGATTTGAACGAGATCGCTTCCTTAGAAGCGGAATGTTTTCGGGACGCTTGGACATATCGTCAACTTGCGGACAGTTTTTTGCAGCCCGGCTTCGTGGGGTATCTCGCGGAGGAGAACGGGAAAATCGTCGGTTGCGCCGCTTACTTAAAGGCGGCGGACGAGGCGGATTTAATCAGCGTCGTCGTGCGGACGGAGCGTCGCCGCGAGGGAATCGCAGGGGTGATTTTGGAAACGCTCTTTTCGGAAGCGCTCTTTACGGGCGTCCGTCGTATGTTTTTAGAGGTACGCGCTTCCAACGAGGGGGCGATCGCGCTTTATTTGAAAAACGGATTTTCTCACGTCGCGCTCCGTAAGGGGTATTACGGGGACGAGGATGCTGTGATTATGAAAAAGGAGTTCTGTGAATCCGATTGAAAATTCAGGTACGAAAGAGGTCTTGATTTTTCTGCACGGTTTTTTGTCCGACCGAACGGTGTTTAACGGACAAACGGCGTTTTTCTCGCGATATTTCGATTGCCGCGCGCTCGATTTGAGGGGCTTTGGGGAAAACGCGGATATGGAATATCCCTATTCGCTTTCCGATTACGTCGGGGACCTTTCGGATTATTTGAAAGAGAACGGCTTGGAACGCGTGCATATTTTGGCACATTCTTTCGGCTGTCGCGTGGCGGTCAAATTCGCCGCGCTTTATCCCGAACGGGTTGCTTCGCTCGTGTTGACGGGGGCTGCCGGCTTAAAACCCAAACGGAGCATACGGTATCGCTTGCGCGTCGTTCGCTATCGGATTGCGAAAAAAATTTATAAAAATAAAGAAAAATTGGAAAAATTCTTTTCGTCCGATTACCGTCTCTTAAATCCCGTCATGCAAGAGAGTTTTAAGAGGGTGGTAAGCGAATTTACCGAGCCGTATGCCGCGCGCGTCTGTGCGAGAACGCTTTTGATTTGGGGTGAGAAAGATACCGAAACGCCCCTTTATATGGGCAAACGCTTCGAAAAACTGATTGCAAACAGCCGCCTTTTCGTAATGGAATCGTGCGGACATTTCTGCTTTTTGGAAAACCCGCGGTTATTTCATTTCGTCGCGCGGGAATTTTTATTGGAGGAACGCACATGACCGCATTGAAAGCCGCTTTAACGGGACAGCCGTTCGGCGCAATCTTCGATTTGGGAAATTTATTGATTTTTTTCTTTCTCGCGCTCGGGAATACCGTTCTTTTGACGTTGATCGCGGGAAAGTTTTTGCTTGCGTTGCAGCAATGCGGCTATAAAGGGAAGCATTACTTGAAGTGGCTTCGGAGCAAACACAACGGCTATCTTTCGCGGTTAATGTTGCTCAGCCTCATGAGTATTCTCTTTTTCTGCGTGACGTGCATGTGTTTTTCGACCATCGGCGAAACGTGGAATCGTCCGTCCGCTTATATCGGACTGTTCGCGTATCTTCTGTTCATGTTGGTTTATCTCGATACCGAACGGCACGTTACCGAAAAATTGCCCTTAAAGATGACGCGTCGATTGGTGCGGCTCGTCGTGACTTACGTCTTTTTGCAATTCGCGTTCAGTTACGGCGTGATTGTTTTGACCAACTACGTCACGTACGTTACGGCAAGTCAGGTTTACGCGATTTTGCGGTTTTGCCCAATCTGTCTGCTTCCGTTGTTTGCACCTTTCGTGGTGTGGCTCGCATATATCATAAACGAGCCGATGGAGCGCGCCAACAACCGTCGCTATATTCGCGAATGTAAGCGAGTGCTCGATCAAAGCGATATCGTCAAGATCGGCATTACGGGCAGTTTCGGAAAGACCAGCGTTAAAAATATTCTGACGGGAATTCTTTCGCAGAAATACCGCGTGTTGAGCACGCCGGAATCGTACAATACGCCGCTCGGCATTTCTCTCACCGTAAAAAAAATGGACGCCACGCACGATATTTTTATCGCGGAAATGGGGGCGCGCAACGTGGGGGATATTTCCGATCTCGCGTCTATCGTAAAGCCGCATTATGCCGTTTTGACCGGCGTGAACGCGCAGCATTTGGAGAGTTTCGGCAGCGAGGAAAAAATTCTCGAAACCAAATTCGAGTTGTTTGAAAGTTTGCCGTCGGACGGTTTCGGATTTTTCTCCGCGGATAACGCCGGA
Organism: uncultured Clostridia bacterium; assembly: GCA_964426105.1. GTDB lineage: Bacteria > Bacillota > Clostridia > Christensenellales > Borkfalkiaceae > UMGS621. The sequence continues at coordinate 29,052 of CAYRPB010000004.1, forward strand.
TCGATCGAACTGTACAATCGCTTTCAGGGCAAAAAATTTCTCGCGGGGATTCAGGCGCAAGAAGATCTTGTTTTTGCGGACGAGATCGATATTTCCGAACAGGGAACCGCCTTTACCTTGCGGATTCGCGGAGAAAAGCCGGTGCATTGTCTTACGACGTTGCTCGGAAAGCACAATATTTCCAATATTTGCCTTGCGGCGGCGGTTGCCTATCAAATCGGCATGAAGCCGAAAGAGATCGCGCTCGGCATCAATAAATTAAGCGCCATCGAACATCGGCTTGCGCTCGTTCCGAACCATCGAGATATCGTGATCATCGACGACAGTTACAACGCCAACGAAGACGGAGCGGCGGTCGCATTAGACGTTTTGAATACTTTTTCGGGAAGAAAGATCGTGGTTACGCCCGGCTTGATCGAGTTGGGCGCGCGTGAAAACGAGGCGAATTACGATTTCGGCAGACGGCTTGCGGAAAAGGCGGATAAAGTAATCGTGGTCGGGCGGCATAATGCCGAAATGCTCATTAAGGGCATGTTGGCGGCAGGAATGCAACGAGAAAACATCTTGTTTGAACGAAACTTAACGCGCGGTAACGAGCGATTGAACGAGATTGTGGAAAAGGGCGACGTCGTTCTGTTCGAGAACGATTTGCCCGACACGTACAACTGATAAAAGAGAAAAAAGCACGAAAGTAATCGATTACGGAGGTGCTTTTTTTATGAAAAAAATTTTAGTGGTATTCGGCGGAACGGCGCCCGAACGGGACGTTTCCGTCATAACGGGGGTATTTGCGGCGAACGCGTTGGATAAAACGCGGTACGAGGCGATACCCGTTTATATCCGCTCTGCAACCGAATGGTTTACGGGCGGCGCGCTCTTCGATCTTTCTTTTTATCGATCGTTCGATCCGAAAAAGGCGGAGCGCGTCTGTTTGCTGCCCGGCGATCACACGCTGTATCGGATTCGGAAAGGAAAGTTAAAGCCGCTTTCGGCGATCGCCGCTGCGATCAACTGCACGCACGGCGCAGGAGGCGAGGACGGCTCTTTGAACGGCGTTTTCTCTCTTTCCGAAATTCCCGTCGTTGGGGGCGATACGCTTTCCGCATCCGTCGCTATGGATAAAGTTGCAACGAAACTTTTTTTGAAAGGGTTAAAACTCCCTTCTCTTCCCTCGTTTTTGTGGCGAGGCGATTACGAAGAAGCGGACGCGTTCGGCTATCCCGTAATCGTCAAACCGGCGCGGTTGGGATCCAGTATCGGCATTTCCGAAGCAGAGGATCGGGAATCGTTGTTTCGCGCCCTTTCACTTGCCGAACGGTACGACGACAAGATTTTAATCGAGCGCGCGTTGACGGATTTTTGCGAGGTCAATTGCGCGTGCTATAAGGCAGGGGAAGCAATTGTCGTTTCCGAATGCGAAATGCCCGTGACGGCTCATTCTTTTCTCACCTTTTCGGATAAATACACGGAGGGGGCGGAACGGCTGTTTCCCGCGCCGATCGAGCCGATGCTTGCTGATCGAATTAAGGAAATCACACGGACGATTTACGAAACGTTGGAGTTTACGGGCATCGTGCGCGTGGATTATCTCGTTAAAGGCAAGCGCGTTTGGGTTAACGAAGTGAACGCGATCCCCGGCTCGCTGGCGTATTATCTGTTTACCGATACGGTTGCCGGCTTTACGAAAATTCTCACCGCGTTGATAGAGGAAGCGCGCGAGGCGTTTAACCGAAAGGCAAATCTGTTGCAAAAATTCCCCTCTCGGATTTTGGAAATTACCGGCGTAAAGGGCGGTAAACGCTTGTAAAAGGACGGATTTTTTGGTACAATAGGAAAAATGTTCGAGGAGGACTTTTTTCGTGAAAATCAGAATGAATACGCCGCTGATCGAAATGGACGGCGACGAAATGACACGTATCTTATGGGCGTGGATTAAGGAAAAGTTGATTTTGCCTTACGTCGATCTGAAAACGGAATATTACGATCTCGGATTAAAGCATCGGGATGAAACGAACGACGAGGTAACCGTCCGTGCGGCGGAAGCGACCAAGCGTTACGGTGTTGCTGTCAAATGCGCCACGATTACGCCGAACGCACAGCGTGTGGAAGAATACGGACTGAAAGAAATGTGGAAAAGTCCGAACGGCACGATCCGCGCGATTTTGGACGGAACGGTATTCCGCGCACCCGTTTTGGCAAAGGGCGTACAGCCGTATATTCCGTCTTGGAAAAAGCCGATCGTCATTGCTCGCCATGCCTACGGCGATATTTATAAGGCGACGGACGCACGCGTCGGAAAGGGAAAGGCGGAACTCGTCTTTACGGATTCGGACGGAAAAGAAACCCGTCGGACGATTTTCGATTTTCAAGAGAACGGAATCGTCTTGGGAATGTATAATACGGACGCTTCGATCGGAAGTTTTGCGCGCGCGTGCTTTTCTTATGCGCTGGCAGAGGGGCTTCCGCTTTGGTTCTCCGCGAAAGATACGATATCCAAACAGTACGATCACCGTTTTAAGGATATTTTCGCCGAGGTATACGAGAGCGAATATCGCGAACGCTTTGAGCAGGCGAGGATCGAGTACAGTTATACGCTGATTGACGACGCCGTAGCGCGTATCGTGCGGTCGGATGGCGGCATGGTTTGGGCT
>CAYRPB010000004.1:31712-33181 GCA_964426105.1 uncultured Clostridia bacterium
GGCTTGTAAAAATTACGACGGCGACGTTATGAGCGATATGGTCGCTACGGCTTACGGTTCGCTCGCGATGATGACGTCCGTCTTGGTTTCGCCGGACGGAATTTACGAATACGAAGCGGCGCACGGCACGGTGACGCGCCATTATTACCGTTATTTGAAAGGAGAATCGACGTCCACCAATCCGGTGGCAACCATTTTCGCTTGGACGGGCGCATTAAAAAAGAGGGGCGAATTAGACGGGCTTTCCGATTTAGTCGCGTTTTCGGAACGGTTGGAAAAAGCCACGCTCGATACCATTGAGACAGGCTATATGACGGGCGATCTCGCCGCGATTTTCCATAGGGATGGCGTCGTCCCCGTAACGCTTTCGTCCGAAGCGTTTTTGGACGCGATTGCCGAACGACTGTAAGAAAAACGATTTTTTCTTTTGTTATGAATTTTTAACGACTTGTTCGCCGCTCTTTTTAAGGGCGGCTTTTTTATGCCGAAAAACAGAAAATTTTTTCAATTTGCATATTTGCGGAAGCGCGCTCATACATTATAATACCAAAAGGGACAAGGAGAAAGAATCATGAGCGAAAAAACGCAATATGCGGAAATGCTGGAAATTCCCGTCAACACAACGAATATCGTGACAAAGCCGAAACGCGGTCGCAAAAAGAAGGTTGCTAAGCCGCCCGAGGAAATAAAAGAGAAACTGATCGACGAGATTAACGCGCAAACGGAAGTCGATTCCGCCGTTACGGAAGCAGCGGAAAGCGAAGAATCGGTTGGAAGCGTTTCCATCGTCAAAAAAGAAAGCAAAAAAAAGGGCGTGAGCGTGATTGCCGTGCAGATCGCCGTGATCGCGGCGTTGTCGGCGGTTATCGCCCTGTCTAATTTTTACGTCGAAAATACGGGAATCAACGCGTTTTTGCGGTACGTCTTTTCGTCGTCCTCCGCGGTGCAGACGGACGAACGGCTGTATCACGAATTTTTTGCAAAACTGCCCACCAAAAACGGCTCGGTTACGTTGGAAGAGGGGGCAATGACCTTTGCCGCGGCAGGCAGCGTCTACGCACCTTGCGACGGTACGGTCTCTTCGGTCACGCTGACGGACGGAAAATATACCATCGAGGTGCGGCATAACAAGAATTTCAAATCGACGATTGTCGGAGTGGATTACGCTTACGTCGAGGAAGGCTCTGTCGTATACGCCGCCGTTCCGGTCGGGTTTACGCGCGGAGAAGAAGTTACGGTATGCTTTTATAACGGAGAAAATGCACGGATCACAGACTTTAACGTTGACGAAACGGGCGTGATATGGGCGGTATAACGCTGAAAATTCACCCGTTGTTTTATCTGTTCGGCGTGTATTTCGCTTTGACGGGAAGGATTTTTCCCTTTATCGTCTATACGATTGTTGCCCTAGTTCACGAACTGGGGCATTCGTTCGTTGCGGAACGGCTGGGCTATCGGTTGAAAAGCAT
>CAYRPB010000004.1:33281-35795 GCA_964426105.1 uncultured Clostridia bacterium
GACGGCGGCAGAATTTTACTTGCGACGCTCTCGTTGAATCTGAAAAAAAAGACTGCGGAACGCATTGTGCGCGGACTCGGTGTCGCGTTGGGGGGATTGCTTTTCGCGGCGTTCGTCGTCACGGCGTTTCGGGAAATCAATCTTTCGATTTTGTTTTTTGCGGCGTTTATCGTCGTCGGCGCGCTTTCTAAACGAACGGAGAATGCTTACGTCAAGTTGTTTTCGGGCGTATCTTCTCAAATGCTTGCGCGCGGAACGTGCGTTCGGCGCGTAGCGATCGACAAGCGCGCTTCCGTTAAACGGTTGTACGCGCTTTTAAGCGCGGAAGAACTAAACGAGGTGACGATTTACGACGGCAAGCAAAAAATACGTACGCTGACGCAACGAGAGTTGGAAAATTTCTTTGCAACTGCGAAAATTTATGATACAATAGAAAAAACGTTGCAAGAGGAAATCGATCGTGAAGTTAGAGGAATTGTATCAAAAAAGACAGAGTTGCCGCAATTATCGGAAAGAACCCGTTCCGCACGAACTGTTGACGCGTCTGGCGGAAAGCGCAAGGCTCGCACCGTCGGCGTGTAATTCTCAGCCGTGGATTTTTTATGTTGCGGAAACGCCCGAAACGGTGGAAACAATCGCCGCCGCAGCGGAAGGAGGCGGCATGAATTCCTTTGTGAAAAACGTGTCGGCGTTTATCGTTGCCGTAGAAGATAAGTCGAATTGGACCGAACGCTTCGGGATGAAGTTAAAAGATCAGGATTTTGCTTCTCTCGATATGGGCTTGGCGATTTCGCAATTGATTCTTCGCGCGACGGAAGAGGGGCTTTCCACTTGCATGATCGGGCTTTTCGACGAAAACAAGATACGGCGAGCGATCGGAACGGATCATCGCGTGCGGTTAGTCGTCGCTGTGGGGTATGCGGCGGAGAATGATCCGATTCGCCCGAAAAAACGCAAACCCTTCGCAAAGGTGATTCGTTACGTATAAGACGGACGACGTTAAAAAATGTTGTCGCGCGGTGAAAGTTTTTGTCGTTATACGGATTGCTGCGCGGTCGGCTTGAAAAAATTAGTTTAAAAAAACAAAACGGATTGCAATTATTTTGCGATCCGTTCGTGCTTTTAAAATTCAAACGGACGCGTTTGCCGCGTCCGTTCTTGTAAAAATAAATGAGGATTACTCGTTGATTCCGTCTTTATACGCTTTACCGAATTTGAAGTTGGGCGTTTTCGTCGCTTCCACGTGAATTTTATCTCCGGTTAAGGGGTTAATCCGTTCACGCGCGGGCTTGTTCTTTACTTCAAACGTGCCGAAACCCGAAAGTTGAATTTTTTCTCCGTTTTTCAGCCCGTCGGTTACAGCCTGAATAAACGCGTCGTAAGCGGTGGCTGCTTCCTTTAAGGTGATTCCTGCATTATTCGCGATTGCTCTGATAAATTCGTTCTTGTTCATAAATACCCTCCATTGGTTATTATTACTTATTATACCATAAAATAAAAATAAAACAATCGTTTTTTAATTCTTTTTCTTCCGCTTGACAAAAGTTTCGTTTTATTCTATGATTATCTGGTAATGAAAGACTTATTTTCTCTAAATTTAACCGAATTTTCGCATATCGACTTTGCTTGCACATGCGGACGGTCGCACGTTTTGAACGCGGAATTTTTCTACGGCAATTATAAAACGTTGATTTCTTCCGTTGTGGCGGAGCGCTCTCCCGGGGGAAAAGTCGCCGTGATCGCGGGCAACGACGCCTTTTTGCGCTACGGAAAACGCATGACGGAAGCGGTGGAGAGTGCCGGCGGTATTCCCGTGAACGTTATTTTGAAGCAGACGTTCGATAAACGCTTGGAAAACGCAGGGGGCCTGTTCCGTCTGCCCGAGGACGTGCGGCTTGCCGTCGTCGCGGATAACGAATTGTTTGACATTGCGTCGTATTTTGCAGGGCTGCGGGGGATTCCGCTCGCTTTGATCCCGACCGCTACCAACGTACAAGGGGGCGCGGGCGATACGGTGACCGTCAACGTTCGCGGTTACGAAGAGGTCTTTTACACGGGCGCGGAACGGCTTTTCCTCATTGACGAAGCGTTGTTCCGCAGGTGTGAACGGGCAGGGGTGGCGGATACGTTTGCCGAAATCATCTCCAAAACCGTCGCCATGATCGATTATCGCGTGCGCGGCGCGGTGCGCGGCGTTTGGCAGTGTCGCGAGAGTTATAATCTCGCGCGGGAGATCGTGAGCGATACGTTCCGTATTCTCAATTATGCGGAATCGGGGATTCCCTTGCGCTTATTGGAAAATCAAATCAGAATGACCATCGCTTGTTCGTTTACGGACGGATTGCTGTTTTTGGGGAGCGGCGAAGAGCAGATGGCAAAGTTGTTGGAATACGAAAACGGCTTGCCGACGGCGGAGTGTCGCTTTTTCGCCGCGATGAAGTTGTTGGAACTTTACCGTCTTTATTTTTCGGGCGAGTTGAGCGGCGGCTTGAAGTTGCCCGATTATACCGAACG
>CAYRPB010000005.1:0-31948 GCA_964426105.1 uncultured Clostridia bacterium
ATCGATTTTCCGCTGTCGAATTGCATCAACTCGGGTATCGACACGGTCGGCGTCATGACGCAGTACGAGCCGTTGCTGTTGAACGAGTACATCGGAAACGGACAGCCGTGGGATCTTGACCGTTCTTTCGGCGGCGTACATATTTTGTCGCCGTATCAAGGGAAGCATTCGTCCGATTGGTTCAAAGGAACGGCAAACGCTATCTATCAGAATATTCATTTTATCGAACAATTCGATCCGGATTACGTTTTGATTTTATCCGGCGACCATATTTATAAAATGGATTATTCTAAAATGTTGGATTTCCATATTAAAAGCAATGCCGATTGTACGATCGCGGCAATTCGAGTACCGCTTTCGGAAGCATCGCGTTTCGGTATTTTGAATACGCGCGAAAACGGGGAAATTTATCAGTTTGAAGAAAAGCCTAAAAAGCCGAAGAGCGATCTCGCTTCTATGGGAATTTATATTTTCAAAACAGAAAAATTGTACCGCTATTTGAAAGAGGATAACGAAGACGTTTCGTCCAGTAACGATTTCGGGAAAAACGTTTTACCGGCAATGTTAAACGCAGGTGAAAGAATGATGGCTTATACTTTCGAGGGATATTGGAAAGACGTCGGAACGATTGATTCTCTTTATGAAGCCAATATGGATTTGCTCGGCGATATGCCTGCTTTCGACGTATGGGATTCTTCTTGGGTTATTCAATCTCGAAGTCCGCTTGCCCCTCCGCAATATATCGGCGAAGAGGGAAAAGTAAATAATTCCATCATTATGTCCGGGTGCGAAATATACGGAACGGTGGAAAATTCCGTCTTTTCCAGTAACGTGATTGTAAAGAAAGGCGCAATCGTGCGAAACAGCGTTATTATGAGCAACGTAACGATTGAAGAAAATGCGGTTATCGATTATGCAATCATCGATGAGTTCGCCACGATTGGAAAAAATGCGACGGTAGGGGAAGCAAAGTCTTGCGGAAATGGCATTACCGTTTTGGGACGAGGCGTTGAAATTTCTGAAAATGCCTGCATCGAAGGTGGGCAGATGTTGGAAGCCGATAAGGAGGGAAAATAAAATGAGAGCAGTAGGAATCATTTTTTCCAATATTCACGATGGAAACGTACCGGAACTTGCGCAACACAGAACGCTCGGATCGATCCCGTTCGGCGGAAGATACCGTTTGATTGATTTCCCGTTATCGAATATGGTTAATTCCGGAATCGATACGGTTGGCGTTATTACAAAGAGTAATTATCAATCCTTGATGGATCATATAGGATCGGGTAAGGATTGGGATTTGGCTCGTAAAAACGGCGGAATTATTATTTTGCCGCCTTTCGGAGACGTTTCCAACGATCGCGTCTATACTTCTCGTTTGGACGCATTAAAGGGAATTATGAGTTTTTTATGGCGCGCAGACGAAGAATACGTCGTAATGACCGATTGCGATATCGTTTGTCGGATCAATTACAATGAAGTAATCGAAGATTTAATTCGGAAGAACGCCGACATTTCGATCGTGTACAGAAAACACGATACTGCGGATTTCACGGAGAAAAAAGTTCTTGCGTTAGACTTGGACGAAGAAGAACGCGTTACGAATTTCCGATTCGAAGAGGAATTGAGTGAGTCGGATAATCTCTGCATGAATATGTATGTCATGAAAAAGGTTACGCTTCAAAATTTATTGTTAGAAGCAATTTCGCATAACGCAAAACATTTTACGTCAGATGTCTTGGCTAAGAATTTGAGAAGTTTAAAAATCTGCGGCTATGAACATAAGGGATACTACGTCGGGATTTCTTCCTTGCAAGCGTATTACGAGCATAACCTCGAAGTTTTAAACGGAGATGTGAGAAAAGAATTATTCGGTGATCGCAGCGTATTTACAAAGATTAGAGATTCCGCACCGACGAAATATGGGGTAGGCGCGATTGTTAAAAATTCGATGATCGCAGACGGTTGCGTAATTGAAGGAGAAGTAATTAACTCGGTATTGTTCCGTGACGTAAAGATTGCGCGCGGTACGGTTGTGAAAAATTGTATGTTGATGCAGAATACCGTAACGGGAGAAAACGTTTCGTTAAACTGTATTATTAGCGATAAAAACGTTGTGATACGCGATCGGAGAGTTCTTTCCGGCAGTGAAAATCATCCGTTTTATATTCCGAAAGGCAGCATGATTTGAGGAGAGTATTATGGTAGAAAAGAAAAAAAGTACGAGAAAATCAAGTGCTCAGAAAAAAACGAATAAGGTTACGCCGGTTGTATCCGTCATTCCGAAAAAACGAATTTTATTTGCCGGTTCAGAGGCGGCTCCTTTTATTGCAACGGGCGGCTTGGCGGACGTCATGGGATCTCTACCGAAAGCACTCGCGGAATCGGAAGAAAACGAAGTTAGCGTTATTTTACCGCTTTATTCAAAAATATCAAACGAATACCGTAAGAATTTTCGGTTTATCGGAAGTTTTGAAGTTCCGCTGTCTTGGCGCAGACAATATTGCGGCGTGTTTTACTATTTAGCGCACAACGTCCATTATTATTTCATTGACAATGAATATTATTTTAAACGGGACGGCAATATTTACGGGTGTTATGACGACGGAGAGCGTTTTGCTTTCTTTTCAAAAGCGATTTTGGAAACGATCGGTCATTTTATGCTATGGCCGGACGTATTGCATTGCAATGACTGGCAAACAGCCGCGGCTGTGATTTATTTAAAAACAATCTATCATCAATACGAGCACTATAATCGAATTAAAACAGTCTTTACCATTCACAATATCGAATATCAAGGGAAATACGGTTTGGACTGTATGGACGATTTGTTCGGTTTCCCGAGTTGGGCGAAAGATTTGGTCGAATTTGACGGCTGTATCAATTTGATGAAAGGCGCGATTGAATTAAGCGACATCGTTAATACGGTTAGTCCGACGTACTCGCGTGAAATTAAAGATTCGTATTTTGCGCACGGTTTAGAGGGGATTATTAAGAGGAACGAAGGGAAACTTCTCGGAATTCTGAACGGAATCGATTACGATTATTATAATCCGGCAACCGATCGCTATCTGTTTGCAAACTATTCGGTAGACGATCTTGGCGGAAAATCCGTTTGTAAACAAGAATTGCAAAAAATGTTGAATTTGCCCGTTAAAGACGTTCCGATGATTGCGATTATTTCACGCTTGGTTTCGCACAAGGGATTCGATTTGGTTAAAGCCGTCATTGAAAACGTTCTGAATCAAGACGTTCAAGTCGTTATTCTCGGCACGGGGGATCATTATTACGAGGGGTATTTTTCTCAACTTGCAAACCAATATCGCGGAAAATGCGTAACGATTATTGAATTTAATCAAGATTTATCGAGAAAGATTTATGCAGGTGCGGATCTCTTCTTGATGCCGTCAAAAATGGAACCGTGCGGTCTTTCGCAAATGATTGCGAGTCGTTACGGGACGGTTGCAATCGTACGCGGCACTGGCGGCTTAAACGACAGCATACAGCCGCTCTATGAAGATAGCGGAAACGGATTTTCTTTCCGTGATTACAACGCTCACGATATGCTGTACGTAATCAATCAGGCAATTCGAACGTATTATGATAAGGAAGCGTTTGCACGTCTTCAATATCGGGCAATGACAACCGATTTCAGTTGGACACAGCGCGCAAGGGAATATGACGAGGTATATCAAAAACTAATCTGATATCGGAGACAGGAATGAACAGGAACATTACGGAAAAAGAAGTTGCTGAATTGATTGAGGGCAAACTTTCCAGGTATTTCGGCGTTTCGGTAAAAGAGGCGAGCAAGGAACAGTTATATCGTGCCGTTGCCTTGTCAATTCGCGATATTATGCTGGAAAAACGCAATAAATTTTACAAAAAATATAAAGAACAGAACGGAAAACGCGTTTATTACCTTTGTATGGAATTTTTAATGGGGCAGTCATTAAAAAACAACGCGTATAATCTCGGGATTGCAGAGCCGATCGACGCTTTTTTAAAAAAGCAAGGTTGTTGTTTAGAGGAACTTTATGAATTAGAACCGGACGCAGGGCTTGGAAACGGCGGACTCGGACGTCTTGCCGCATGTTTTATGGATGCGCTTGCAACGCAAGGATATCCCGCAATGGGATATTCGATTTGCTATGAATACGGTTTGTTCAAGCAAAAAATTATAGATGGTTGGCAAACAGAACTTCCAGATGTTTGGCTTCCGGGGGGAGACGTTTGGTTGGTTCAACGCCCCGATAAAACTTTCCGCGTTAAATTTGACGGACATATTCGTGAGGTTTGGGGCGAAAACGGCATGAAGATCGAGCATTACGATGCAAAAGAAGTTGAGGCAGTTGCTTACGACATGATGGTTTCCGGGGCAAATTCGGAAGCGGTATCCGTTCTTCGTCTTTGGAAAGCGCAAAATCCGGAAAGTTTCGATATGAAGACTTTTTCGGAGGGGAATTATTTGCAGAGTATGCAAGACGATGCGGAAGCAGAGGTTCTTTCTAAGGTTTTATATCCGTCGGATAATCATTCCGAAGGAAAATCCTTGCGCTTAAAGCAACAGTATTTTCTGGTTTCTGCTTCGCTGCAAAATATTATTAAAGATCATCTCCGTCGATTCGGTACGTTGGATACGTTGCCCGATCGTGCGGCGATTCATATTAACGATACGCACCCTGCGCTTTGTATTCCAGAATTGATGCGTCTTTTAATGGACGAGCATGGTTATTCTTGGGACTCTGCTTGGAGTATTGTCGCGAGAACCGTAGCTTACACTAATCATACGGTTATGAGTGAAGCCTTGGAAAAATGGAACGAAGATCTTTTGCAACGTCGGTTACCGCGTATTTACAGTATTATTCGCGAAATCAATCAACGCTTTTGCGGAGAAATGTGGCATTTATTCCCGGGGGATTGGGATAAAATCGATCGTATGTCGATTATATCTCACGGTCAGATCAGAATGGCAAACCTCAGCGTCGTTGCCTCTCACAAGATAAACGGCGTCAGTAAATTACACAGCGAGATTATAAAAAACAGTATCTTTAAGGACTTTAATTCTGTTTATCCGGATAAGTTTTGTAACGTAACCAACGGAATTGCGCATCGAAGATGGCTTTGTCAATCCAATCCGGAATTGACCGCGCTATTGACGGATTGTATCGGGTCGGGATTTATTATGGATGCGGAAAGACTGTCCGAATTTAAGAAATTCGAGACGGATAAAACCGTTCTTTCCGAACTGAATCGGATTAAATACAAGAAAAAAGAGCAATTGGCTTTATACGCAAAGACGCATCAAGGCGTTGTATTAAATCCCGATTCTTTGTTCGACGTGCAAGCAAAGCGCATGCACGAATATAAACGACAACTTTTAAATGCGCTCTATATTATTTCTCTTTATAATGAATTAAAGGAGAACCCGAATGCCGATATCGCGCCAAAAACGTTTATATTCGGCGCTAAGGCTGCGCCCGGTTACTATTTTGCGAAGCAAATTATCAAATTAATTTGCTTCCTTGCGGAAGAGATCAAAAAGCATCCGAAAATCAGAGAAAAATTACAAATTGTTTATTTGGAAAACTACTGTGTTTCAATGGCGGAAAAATTGATGCCGGCGACGGAGTTATCCGAACAGATTTCGCAAGCAGGAAAAGAGGCGAGCGGAACAGGTAATATGAAATTTATGATCAACGGCGCGCTGACGATCGGAACATTAGACGGAGCAAACGTCGAGATGCGCGAGGCTTGCGGTGAGGAAAATATTTTTATTTTCGGATTGACTGCCGACGAAGTTGATCAATTATGGAAGCAAGGGTATCATTCAACCGTTTTTTATACAAACAACGCAAAATTACGCGGCGTTATCGAAGCATTGGTTGTCGGATTTAACGGAGAATCTTTTTCGGATATAGCGGCATATTTGCTGACGGGACGCCCCGTTGCCGATCCGTATATGTGCATGGCTGATTTTGATTCCTACTGCAATACCCATAAATTAGCGGATTCTATTTATCAAGATCGAGAAAAATGGGCAAAAATGTCGTTGAACAATATTGCTTCCGCAGGGGTATTTGCCGCGGATAGAAGTATTCGCGAATATGCAGAGCGAATTTGGAATCTGAGATCGCTTTAGTCCATGTTGCCGTATTATAATCCGATTGATCCTGCGTGTAAGAGCGTTGTTGGCGGCGTTGAACAAAACCAAACAGTCGTTTTTCGTGTTTTTGCCGACGGATTTCAAACTTGTGAATTTTTTCTTGTAAACGAACGAACCGGAGAAACTCAGTCTTTTCGTATGCAAAAAGAAGAACATTCTTTTTTATTTTGCTTAGAACCAAAGGAAATCGGTCTTTATTGGTATCGTTTTTCCTTGGATGGAAAATTCTTGGGCGAAAGCAAAAATGGACTTGGCACTTTCGACTCGGAGCCTTTTTTGCTACTTGTTTATCGACAAGGATTTAAGACGCCGGAATGGATCAAGGGGAAAATAATGTATCAGATTTTCCCCGATCGTTTTTATTGTGCCGGAACGGTTTCTTGCGACGGAAAAAAAGTGTTGAGAGAGGATTGGGGCGGAACACCTCGCTATTTACCAAATGAACAAGGAGAAGTCTTAAATAACGATTTTTTTGGTGGAAATTTAAGGGGGATTACGGAAAAACTCCCGTATTTGGCAAAATTAAATATTTCTGCAATTTATCTCAATCCTATTTTTAAGGCGTACAGCAACCACCGTTACGATACGGGAAATTATCTTGAAATCGATCCGCTATTAGGAACAAGAGAAGAGTTTGATCAAATGATTCGGGAAGCCGATCGTTTCGGTATTCGCATTATTTTGGACGGCGTGTTTAATCATACGGGGGCGGATAGCGTTTACTTTAATCGATACGGGAACTATTCTTCGACAGGCGCATATCAAAGCCAAGAATCGCCGTATTTTAATTGGTATGAATTTGACCGTTTTCCCGATCGCTATTCTTCTTGGTGGGGTTTTCTGTCTTTGCCGTCAATCCGAAAAGACAGTGCTTCTTTTCAAAACTTTATTGCCGGTGAGGGTGGGGTATTAGAAAATTATAATAACGTCGGCGGTTGGCGATTAGATGTCGCAGATGAACTTTCATCTGATTTTATCAGACATATTCGTAACAAAATAAAACAGAAAAATAATGACGTTTTTTTAATCGGAGAAGTTTGGGAAGACGCCGCCGTTAAAGTCGCATATAACGAAAGGAAACCTTATTTCTGCGGAGAAGAATTGGACAGCGTTATGAACTACCCGTTACGAACGGCGATTCTTTCTTTTTTGCGACAAGACGACGCACAAGCACTCGCAGTAACAATGCGGCGATTGGTTGATCACTATCCAAAAGCGTGCTTGGATACGTTGATGAATATTTTAGATACGCATGATACCGAGCGCATTCTTACGGCACTTGACGATTCAAATTCCGTATATGAGAAGTCGGACGTAGCCGAGCACCGTATGTCGATTGAAGAACGAGCCGTCGCCCGTGAGAAATTAAAAATAGCGACTCTATTGCAATTTACGTTACCGGGCGTTCCTTGTATTTATTACGGTGACGAAATCGGAATGGAGGGATATCGAGATCCTTTCAATCGCCGTTGCTTTGATTGGGATCATTCAGATGAAGAAATTCATTCATGGTATCAAAAAATAACGCGAATCCGTTCTCGTATTTCTGTTTTTCAAAAGGGCGTTTATCGAGAACTTTATTCTGATCGCAACTGCATCGTATTCGAGCGTCGAAACAATGATCGCGCAGTTATAATTGCAGTCAATCGAGGAACTCGAAAATATGATTTAAAATTCGACGGAGTGCTTTACGATTTGCTTTCCGAACGCCGATTTGATAAACAATGCGAGTTGCTTCCGAAAGAAGCAATACTTTTATACGACGAGGTGTTATGAATATTTCAGAAGAATTACAAAGCGCGGCAAGTCCGCAATTAAGAGAATTTAATCGTCGCATTGCAAACACCGCACTTCCAATATATGGTGTTAGAGTACCGTATTTAAGAGCAATGGCGAAACGCATTGTAAAAGAAGGAAAAGCCGATGAGTTTTTAGAGCACGCGCCGACCGATTATTTAGAAGAGCGATTGCTTTACGGCTTTGTTTTAGGAATGAAAAAAGAAACGCCCGAATTGTTTTTAGTCGGTTTGAAAAAATTTCTTCCATTAGTGGAAAATTGGGCAATCTGCGATTGTTGCGTTTCTACCTTTCGTATAATCGAGAAAAACAAGGAATTCTTTTTGCCGACGGTAAAATCCCTTTTGGCAGAGGAAGAGCCGTTTTTTTGTCGTGTCGGCGTCATTATTCTAATGGATTTTTATTTAGAGGAATCGTATTTAGATTTTATCTTTTCCGAAATTGAGAAAATTCCGAGCGGAAGATATTACGTCGATATGGGAATCGCTTGGCTACTTTCGGTTTGTTTTGTAAAATATAAAGAAAAAACAGAGGCGTTTTTAGACAACTGTTCGCTCTCGGATTTTACATACAATAAAACGTTGCAAAAAATCGTGGAATCCAACCGAGTAACAAAAGAAGAAAAAGTAATCATCAGGAGTAAAAAGAGAAAATGAATCTGACACAAAAATTGGCGACGGAATTCAACCTGAGTCCGACTTATGCAAACAACATTGTAAATTTAATTGACGAGGGAAATACAATTCCTTTTATTGCTCGTTATCGAAAGGAAATGCACGGAAATTGCGACGATCAAGTTTTACGCGCTTTTTCCGATCGCTTAACGTATTTGAGAAATCTTGAAAAGAGAAAAGAGGACGTCACGAAAAGCATTACGGAACAAGGAAAGATGACGGAAGAAATCGAGGCGGCACTCTTAACCGCAGAAACAATAACTGAAGTCGAAGATATTTATCGTCCGTATAAACAGAAGAAAAAAACGCGTGCTACCGTTGCAATCGCCAAGGGATTAGAGCCTTTTGCCGATCAAATGGAAGCACAAGAATTAAAGGTTGGCGATATAAAAGAAATTGCCGCTTGTTACATTGACGAAGAAAGAGGCGTAAAAACAGCGGAGGAAGCACTCTCCGGCGCACGAGATATCCTTGCAGAACGAGTTTCTGACAACGCGACTCTTCGAAAAAAACTTCGCAATATCTTCTTAAAGACAGGAGAAATATCGTCGAAATTGATCAAAGAAGACGAGGACGCAAAAACTTACGAAATGTATGCGGATTATTCCGAACCTGTAAGCGAAATCAAAAGCCATCGTGTTTTAGCCATTAACAGAGGGGAAGATACGGGATATCTTCGCGTAAAAGTGGAGATCGATAAGGGATTTGCAGGGAGAATCTGTGCCGCAGCCGTTGTAAAAGAAGGCAGTATTTTTACAGAGCAAGTACGTGCCGCGGCGATCGACAGTTACGAACGATTGATTTATCCCTCGATGGAACGAGAAATCCGTGCACATCTGACGGAACAAGCATCCGAGCAAGCAATCAAAATGTTTGAAGTAAATTTAAAACCCTTATTGATGCAACCGCCGTTAAAGGGAAAAGTGGTTCTCGGATTCGACCCTGCGTATCGGACAGGCTGCAAGTTGGCGGTTGTAGACGAAACGGGAAAGGTCCTTTACAAAACGGTAATTTACCCTACGCCGCCGCAAAACAAAAAAGATGAGGCGAAACGCGTATTAAAAGCAATTATCGCAAAATTCGGAGTGCAGGTTATTTCAATCGGAAACGGAACGGCATCTAAGGAGTCTGAAATCTTCGTTGCAGAACTCTTGAAAGAAATAGACGCAAAGGTTTCTTATATGGTAGTCAGCGAAGCCGGCGCATCTGTGTATTCCGCCTCTAAGTTGGCGGCGGAGGAATTTCCCGACTACGATGTTTCCGAACGTTCTGCAGTTTCAATTGCAAGACGGCTGCAAGATCCTCTTGCGGAATTGATCAAGATCGATCCGAAAGCAATCGGTGTCGGACAGTATCAGCACGATATGCCGGAGGCACGCTTAGACGCCGTATTGGAAGGGGTGTTAGAAGATTGCGTTAATTCCGTCGGCGTTGATCTTAACACCGCAAGTGCGTCTTTGTTAAAATTCGTTTCGGGCTTGAATGCCGGAATTGCAAAAAATATTGTTTCTTATCGGGAAGAAAACGGAAAATTCGTTTCGAGAAAAGAAATCTTAAAAGTTGCAAAACTCGGCGAAAAGGCATTTACGCAATGCGCAGGCTTTTTGCGAATTCCGGACGGAAAAAATATTTTAGATAATACGGCAGTACACCCAGAGTCTTACGAAAGCGCAGAAAAATTGTTAAAGTTGTTTGCGTATACGGACGACGACGTTAAAGAGGGGCGGTTGACGGAGTTGCCTGAAAAAATTTCCGAGTACGGCAAAGAACGGGCGGCGGCGGAATGCGGAATGGGTGTTCCGACAATGATGGATATCGTCGGCGAACTTTTAAAGCCGGGGCGCGATATTCGCGATAGTTTGCCGAAGCCGATTTTGCGTGACGATATTATGGATATAAAGGATTTACGCGCCGGCATGGAATTGATCGGAACGGTGCGAAACGTCACCGATTTCGGTGCGTTCGTAGATATTGGCGTTCACCAAGACGGACTCGTCCACATTTCCGAAATATCCGACCATTATATAAAACATCCGTCGGAAGCGGTAAAAGTCGGGCAAGTAGTGAAAGTTTGGGTGTTGGGCGCAGACATTAAAAAGAATCGGATTTCGTTGACCATGCGGAAACCTTTGGCAAAAGCGAAAAATGCTTGACAAATTTGTCATAAAGTTATATGATAAATAAGAATTATCATAAAGATAATGAAATTTAGGAGGATTTGACATGAACACGCTTGATAAAGTGATTGAGATTATGGCTGAGCAACTGAATATTCCCGCAAATTCTATTTCGGCGGAGAAAGAAATCGTAAAAGATCTCGGAGCAGATTCCTTGGACATCGTTGAAATGCTGATGAATTTAGAAGAGGAATTTTCCGTAACCGTTCCGGACGAAGAAGCCGTCAATATTAAGACGGTTCAAGATATTGTCGACTTGATAGACGGTAACAATAAATAATAAAAGTCAATAAAAATCAATTTCGTTAAAAACGCCTTCTGTAAAAAAGCAGAAGGCGTTTTGTTTGATTAAAATTTTTGATTCATTCTTCAAATAGATCGTTAAAAATACTTTGATGAGAACTTTTTAAAACAGATTTCATTAGTTTCCCGGTAGAACGAGGGAATAAGCGATAAGCAATATCCGACCAAAAGGCATCTGTTCCGATAATGATGCGCCGTTTCTTTCGCGCAATGCGCTTGAGCATTTTTCGTACGGTTTTATCGCAAGGTGAACAAAATTTTTCAATCAATTTATTGTCGGATATTTTGCTCGATTGTCCGCGGAAAATATCCGTATTGACGAATCCGGGGCAAACGAGCGCAACGTACATTCCCGTATGCTCCAATTGCAGACATTCCGTAAACGATTTTAAGGCAGCCTTGCTTGCGGTATAGATCGTCGTGCCGACTACGGGTGCTAATGCCGCAGAGGAAGCCACGTTAATAATTGCAGGGGAACTTGACTTTCTCAGCAACGGCGTTAATGCCTTGATTGCGTAAAGAGATGCAAAAAAATTAGTATTTAATACGGTATTGATTTCCAATTGGTCGTAATGTTCGAATTTTGAAAAACGAGGCAAAACGCCTGCATTGTTAATCAATATATCGGGCATAATGTTTTTTTGAATCAAGTTTGTGCAGAAATGATTCCAATTCTCCGCGCTTCCGACATCAAACGAATAAAATGTAAAACGATCCCCTAAAAGACCTTTTGCTTTTTGTAATTTTTCAATATTACGCGCAATTCCGATTACGTTACAATGATAACGCTCGATAAAAACGCGTGCGGTTTCCAATCCGATTCCACTGGACGCTCCGCTGATAATTACGTTTTTTCCTTCAAACCAAATTTTTTTCATATTATTATCTTACCATATCAAAAAAATTAAAGCAAATTATTTTGATTTATGTTTTCAGACATTGAAAAAATTTTCATAACATGATATAATAAATTCGGAAAAGGAAATTATTATGTTAGAATGTATTTTAAAGCAGTTAAATGAAGATCAAATTTTACCGGTTAAGGAAACGGAAGGCCCGGTTTTGGTAATAGCGGGGGCAGGAAGCGGAAAGACGCGCGTTTTAACCAGCAGAATCGCATATTTGGTTTTAGGAAAGGGAATTCCTTGCTATCGCGTCGTTGCCATTACGTTTACCAATAAAGCGGCGAACGAGATGCGAGAGCGTTTGGATAAAATCGGGATTAACGTAAACGAACTTTGGGTATCGACGATTCACAGTTTATGCGTAAAAATACTCCGTTCGAGAATTCATAAAATCGGTTACAACGAGAACTTTACGATTTACGACGAAACAGATAAGGATAAAGTATTAAAGCGTATTGTTGCCGATCTCGCAACGGATGACGACAAACTCTTAAAAAGCGCAAAAATGCACATTTCCAACGCGAAAAACGCTTATATGGATCCCGATGAATATGAATTAAAGCACGAAGAAGTTCGGAATATTCATATGATTTGCGAAGTTTATCGGCGTTACGAAGCGGAATTAAAACACTCGAATTCCTTGGATTTCGACGATATTTTAGTTAAAACTTATCAATTGCTTACGGAAGACGAGGAATCGTTAAATTATTACGCGGAAAAATTTCGTTATATCCATGTAGACGAATTTCAGGATACCAACCGTATTCAATATTTGATTATTAAAAAGTTGGCGTCAAAATATGGCAACCTCTTTGTCGTAGGAGACGACGATCAGAGCATTTACGGTTGGCGCGGTGCGGAAATAAAAAATATTCTTAACTTTGAAGAAGATTTTGTCGGGGCAAAAATATTCAAGTTGGAGCAAAATTACCGTTCTACCCAAAAGATTCTTGATTTAGCGAATATGGTAATATCGCATAATGTCGGAAGACGCCCGAAAGAACTTTGGACGAAAAACGAGGACGGCGTAAAAGTAGAAAGTTTTATCGGTTCGGATGAAAATAACGAGGCGATGTATGCCGCGATTCAAATCAAGAGTTTGATTGCTCGAAACGGTTATAAGCCAAAAGATTTTGCTGTTTTAATGCGTGTGAACGCAATTTCACGCGCCTACGAACAAGAATTTACGAAATACGGAATTCCTTTCCGTGTATACGGCGGTTTTAAATTCTTTGAGCGAAAAGAAATCAAAGATATTTTGGCTTATTTGAAACTTCTCAACAATCCGCTTGACGACGAGTCTTTGTTGCGCGTTATCAATTATCCGAAACGCGGAATCGGCGATAAAACCATCGAACTTCTGCGAGAATACGCAAAAAGTTATGATTTATCCGTTTTTGATGCTGTTATCGACGTTGAAGAAATTCCGATGCCTGCAAGCGCTAAGATGAAGATCGTTGCGTTTCGCGATATGATTCGCGAGTTGATGATGAAAAAAGAAGTGCTCGCACCCGCCGATCTATTCGATCTTCTTTTGTCAAAGACGGGGTTCATGTTTCTTTTTGAAGAGCAGTCCGAAGAAAACACCGCAAAGCGCATGAATATCGGCGAATTAAAGAATTCTATCGTCAGTTTTTGTCATGAAAATCAAGGCGCGAATCTTTCCGATTATTTAAATTCGGTTACGTTAAGTTCCGATATCGACGATATCAATACGGAGGATTGCGTGACGTTGGCGACGATTCATGCCGTTAAAGGTTTAGAATTTCGATGCGTGTTTATTTCGGGATTGGACGAATCTATTTTTCCGATTACGCGCGCATTAAACGCACCGGAAGAATTGGAAGAAGAACGTCGGTTGATGTACGTCGCAATTACCCGTGCGCGCGAACGCTTATATCTCACGCGTGCAAGAAGTCGTTTTTTGTACGGAGAACGGTCTTTCATGACGCCGAGCTGTTTTTTGAAAGAGGTAGAGCCCAAACTTACTCCAGAACGTACGCAACAGAAAGATCTTTCGGAATCTTATCCGCGTTCAACCTACAACGACATGGATTTCGGAACAGACGAAAAAAACGGGACGGGGTTTTCCACTCAATACGCAAACACATTCTTGAAACAATCGAAACCGGTAAAAAAAGAGGGAATCAATATAAGCGACTACGTGGCAGGCGTAAAAGTAGAACACGTTCGTTTCGGTGTCGGGACGATTGTATTTGTGAAAGGAAGCGGTGCTAACACCGTCGTAGACGTTGCGTTCAAAGGAATCGGTATTAAGTCATTATCCGTGCAATTTGCACCGATGAAGATTGTAGAGGGGAAATAAATGCAAGAAAGAATGAGAGAATTGGTTGATATTCTCAATCGTTACGCGTACGAATATTACGTTTTGGATAATCCGACCGTATCGGATAAAGAATACGACCTTTTATACGACGAACTAGTTCGCTTGGAAAAAAAAAGCGGCATCGTTTTATTTGATTCACCGACAAAGCGCGTCGGTGGAGAACCGATTGCGGCATTTTCCAAACACGAACACATAGCGCGCTTGTACAGTTTGGATAAAGCCGTTACCGAAGAGGAGATTCGGGTGTTTGAGGCGAGAATCAAAAAAATAGATACGCGTACGATTGATTATATTGTAGAATATAAATTTGACGGGCTGACGATTTGTCTTACTTATCGGGACGGAAAATTTGAGCGCGCTACCACGCGCGGAAACGGAATTGTCGGGGAAGACGTTACGAGTCAAGTTCTCACGATTAAAAGTTTTCCGTTGACCATTCCGTATCGCGGCGTATTAGAAGTGCAAGGCGAAGCGATTATACGACTTTCGGTTTTAGATACCTATAACAAAACAGCGAAAGAACCGCTTAAAAACGCGAGAAATGCTGTAGCCGGAGCAATTAGAAACCTTGATCCGACTGTAACGGCACAGAGAAAACCGGAAATTATATTTTATAACGTCAATTATATGTCGGAGAGGAAATTACATTCGCAAGAAGAATGTATTTCCTTTTTAAGACAGAACCACTTTAAGGTAAGTAATTTTTCAAAAAAATGCGATAGCGTCGAAGATGTTATGTCTGCCATAAACGAAATTGAAATTAAAAGAAAAAATATAGATATTTTGACAGACGGAGCAGTTGTCAAGGTAAACGATTTTTCCGTGCGCGAAGAACTCGGCAATACGGATAAATTTCCTCGTTGGGCAATTGCCTATAAATTTGAAGCGGAAGAAACGACGACGATTGTGCGCGACGTTGTGTGGCAAGTCGGACGAACGGGCAAACTGACTCCGCTTGCCCTTCTAGACGGAGTTGATCTCGGCGGAGCAACGATTCGTCGAGCGACGCTGAATAATTACGGCGACGTTACGAGAAAGGGGGTAAAAATCGGCGCGCGCGTATTAATTCGCCGCAGCAATGACGTTATCCCGGAAATTTTGGGCACAACCGAATCGCATGATTCCGATCGTGAAATTGAAAAGCCGTCTGCTTGTCCGTATTGCGGACAACCGCTGGAAGAAGTAGGGGCGAATTTGTTTTGCGTAAACTCGGATTGTCGTCCGAAACTAATTGCGACAATCGCAAACTTTGCTTGCAAAGAAGGAATGAATATCGACGGTTTTTCCGAAATGACAGCCGGAGTCCTTGTGGAAGAAGGCGTCATCGACCGTTTTTCCGACCTTTACCGATTAACGGAAGACGAACTTATTCGTTTTGACGGGTTCGGAGAAAAGAAAACTCAAAATTTGTTGGAAAGCATTGAAAAGTCAAAAAACGTTCCGCTGAACCGTTTTATTTATGCATTAGGAATTGCAAACGTTGGCAAAAAGACAGCAAAGGATTTAGCGAAACATTATAAGAATATCGCGTTTCTTCGTTCCGCTTCCATAGAGGAATTGACGGAAATCGAAGATGTCGGACAAGTCGTGGCGGAGGATATTTATCGTTATTTTCATGATGAAAGGAATTCTGCGGAACTTGACGCTCTGTTTTCTCTCGGCGTTTCTCCTTATTATGATTTCGTTGAAAAAACGGGGACGTTTTCGGGGGAGATCGTCGTTTTAACAGGCACTTTAACCTCTTTTAAGCGATCCGAAGCGCAAGCAATTATCGAATCGTTGGGCGGCGAAACAGTCGGAAACATTTCCAAACGTACGACAATGGTGCTTGCCGGCGAAAGTGCCGGCAGTAAACTAGAAAAAGCAAAAAGTCTCGGAATTAAAATTATCGATGAAGAAATCTTTAAAAGCATGATAAAAACTTGATAATTTTGCTTTTTTGTGATACAATCTATTGAGATAAAATTATAAAAGTATAGGTGATTCATACATGTTTAGTATGACCGGTTACGGGAAAGCGGAATACCGCACGGATGAAATTTCGCTTTTAATCGAACTAAAATCCATTAATAACCGCAATTTAGACGTAAATTGTAAAATTCCGCGCGTTTTTGCCGGATTTGAAGACTTAATCAGAAAAACGATTTCGCAAAACGTACGGCGCGGCAGAGTCGATGTTTTCGTAACTTTTTTCGACCATAGAGAAAAGAACTTCGAATTAAATATCGACCGCGGTTTGTTAAAGGGATATCTCGCTGCCGCCCGATCGATTTCGGAGGAGTTCGATATTCCGAATGACGTAACCGCTTCTCTTATAATGAGAAATCCCGATTTGGTATCTTTTTCGGGGGATCTTCCCGATTTGGACGGATTAGAAACCGTTGTTTCGGAAACAACCGAAAAAGCATGCGCCGAGTTAAATCGGATGCGCCTTACAGAAGGCGAAAAATTAAAAAACGATATTCGCGCGAGAATGGAAGTAATTCGCGAAACGGTTGCAGCCGTTCGTGAGCGCGCCCCGTTTGTTGCGGAAGAATATCGAGAAAAACTGAAAGAGCGCATTGAAGAAGCATTATCGGGTGTTCAGTTGGATGAAGCAAGACTGTTAAACGAAGTCGCGTTTTTTGCCGACAAATCGAATATCGACGAGGAATTGACTCGGTTAGATTCTCATATCGCGCAATTTTACGAAATCATCGAAGCCTCGAGCGTCGGGAAAAAGTTGGATTTTCTGATTCAGGAATTTAATCGGGAAAGTAATACGATTTGTTCAAAAGCAAACGATTTAACCGTTACGAATCTCGGACTGAATCTAAAATGCGAAATCGAAAAGATTAGAGAACAGATTCAAAATTTGGAGTAATATGAGGAACGTTTTATTCGTAATTTCCGGTCCGTCGGGCGTTGGTAAGGGAACGATTGCAAAAATGATCGCGGAACGCAATCAAAATGTTTTCATCAGTGTTTCCATGACGACTCGTTCACCGAGGATAGGGGAAACAGACGGAAAAGATTACTATTTCGTTTCCGGAGAAGTGTTTGAAGAAAAGAGAAAAACAGGCGGATTTCTTGAATATTCGGAGCATTTTGAGAACTTTTACGGGACGCCGCGAGACAAGGTTATAGAACACTTAAAAACAGCGGACGTTTTGTTAGAGATCGACGTAAACGGCGGATTGGAAGTAAAAGAGCAATTTCCCGAAACCGTTTTGATTATGATTGTTCCGCCAAAACTTGAAGATTTAAGAACGCGGCTTTCCGGAAGAAAAACAGAAACGGAAAAGAAAATAAAGATTCGACTTGCCAGAGCCGAATACGAACTTTCTATTCAAAACAAATATGATTACGTTGTTTTAAATGACGATCCGGAGCGTTGTTACGCCGAGGTAGCGTCCATTATAAAGAAAGAAAAAAACAAAGAAGGAGATGAATAATATGATACAAGAACCTCCCATTGATATTTTGGCACAGAAAATCGGCTCGAAATACGCACTTTGCGTCGTATCGGCAAAACGTGCGCGCCAACTGTTGGAGCAAGCCCAAAACTACGAACTTCCGAACAAGGAAAAAGCGCTTTCGGTTGCTGCAAGAGAGATTTACGAGGGTAGATTAGAAGCTACAAACGATTAACGGTACATAAATATGTTCGGTCGTTGCCGAGCATATTTCTTTTTTAGTGCGATGAATTTTGCGAACGTAATCGTCGATATTGCGAACAGCGAGGTCGATAAAATATTCGAATATTCCTTTGAGGGCGATCGGGTAAAGCAAGGAAGCCGCGTGATCGTTTCTTTCGGCAATCGAAAAATCGAAGGATACGTCATCGCAGTAAAAGAGAAATCGGAATACCCCGTTGAACGGATTAAGCCGATTTTGTCTGTTTCGGACGAAATTCCTCCCGTTACAGAAGAATGTATTCATTTGATGCGTTCGATGCAACGCAAATATTTTGTCCCGGCAGCGGCAGTGTTACGACTGTTTTTGCCTTCGGAAATGCGGCGCGGCAGCGTGCAGGAACAAGTCGTTCGTTATTATCGGTTAAAAGACGATTCTGTAGAAGAAATGGCATCGACTCTTCGCTCTACCGCCGTAAAGCAAAAAGCGGCGCTCGCATATTTATCCGAACACGAACGCGTTCGCTCGTCTGTTTTAAATGAAAAATTCGGAAGAGAAGCGATCTTGGGTCTTTACGGAAAAGGAATGATCGAAATTGTTTCCGAACGAGAGAACCGCTCTCCGTATCGCGATATTGCGACAAAAGGAAAAAACGTCGTTTTGACAGAACGGCAAAAAGCGGTATTGGAAGAAATAAAGGAAGCGGAACAGACTGTTTCGCTTTTGCACGGTGTTACGGGAAGCGGAAAAACCGAGGTCTATTTGAATTTGATTCAAAGTGTAATCGATGAAGGGAAAACCGCAATTTTTTTAGTACCGGAAATTGCATTAACCCCTCAAATGCTTTCTCAATTACGCGCTCGTTTCGGGGATACCGCGGCAATTCTGCATAGCGGGCTTAGTGCGGGAGAGCGTTTTGATGAATGGTGGAGGCTCAGGCGAGGTGAAGCAAAAATAGCGATCGGTGCTCGCAGTGCAATTTTTGCTCCTTTGGAAAATATCGGGATAATCATCATCGACGAAGAACACGACGGCAGTTACAGAAGCGAAACGTCGCCGCGATATCTGACTTTCGATATTGCAAAATACCGTGCCGATTATTGGGGGGCTAAATTAGTCCTCGGCAGTGCAACGCCTTCTGTTGAAACGTACCGCAATGCAGTAAACGGAAATTTCTATTTAGCGGAACTCCCCGAGCGTATCAATCGCCGTCCGTTGCCGGAAGTGATAATTGCGGATATGCGACAAGAAATACGACGCGGAAACCATACGATTTTTTCCTCTTGTCTAAAAGACGAATTGGAAAACTGTCTGAAAAACGGAAATCAAGCGATATTGTTTCTTAACCAACGCGGATATTCTAAAACGGTTATTTGTACGGAATGCGGTTACGTGCCGAAATGCGAGGCTTGCGACGTATCGCTTACTTATCACATTGACGAAGACGCGTTAAAGTGTCATTATTGTAACGCTCGTTATAAAATGCTGTCGGCGTGTCCGAATTGCGGAAGCACGTTTTTGCGACACGGCGGTGTAGGAACGCAACGCGTTGTTATGGATCTGCAAAAACTCTTTCCAAAGGCAAAGATTCTCCGCATGGATCGCGATACAACGCAAAGCAAAGAGGGCCATTATAAAATTTTAGAGCAATTTTCCGCGCATAAAGCAGACATTTTAGTCGGCACGCAGATGATTGCAAAAGGGCACGACTTCCCGTCCGTTACGCTTGTCGGGATTTTGGATGCCGATATGAGTTTGTATTTTTCAGATTATCGAAGCGGCGAGCGAACCTTTCAACTTTTAACGCAGGTTGCAGGTAGAAGCGGTCGCGCAGAGGAAAAAGGGAAAGTTGTGTTGCAAACCTATTCGCCCGATCATTACGTATTGCGCTATGCCGTAGACTATCGCTATAAAGAATTTTACGATCACGAAATTTCCTTGCGAAAAGCAACGGCGTTTCCTCCTTTTACGGATATCGTGCGCGTATTGGTTCAAAGCGAAAAAGATGATGACGCCGTCGACGTATTAAAGCGTCTGTATCGGGAATTAAATGCATTTTATCTTAATCATGAAAAAGAATTTCGTTTTTTCGGCTACATGAAAGCGCCGATTAAGCGTATTCAAAAAAAGTATCGTTATCAAGTTTTAATGCGTATTACGGAGGGGCAAAGAGAACTGATCGATCGTATTTACGAAATCAGTCTGCAATACAAAACCAAAAACGTGTTGGTACAAGTAGAAGAAAATCCGAATAATTTGACGTAAAGGTGATATTATGGCAATCAGAAACATTATTCAAGTAGGAGATCCTACCTTGCGCAAGCGGAGTTTTGAAGTAACCGCTTTTGATGAAAAGTTAAAAATTTTATTGGACGACATGAAAGATACCCTTCACAAAGCCAAAGGAGCAGGTTTGGCTGCGCCGCAAGTCGGCGTTTTACGACGCATATTTGTTGTTGATGTAGATGAGGGCTACTTTGAATTTGTCAATCCGAAAATAATATTTCAAAAAGGAAAGCAGACGGGACCGGAAGGATGTCTTTCCGTTCGCGGAAAGCAAGGAACCGTAACGCGCCCGAATCGCGTAAAAATCAACGCGTTTGACCGCAAAGGAAATCCGTTCACGTTGGAAGCGGAAGGATTTTTTGCGAGAGCAATCTGTCACGAGTACGACCATTTAGAGGGAATTCTCTATATCGATAAAGCAAAGGATTTAAAGGACGAATGAAAATAGTCTATCTCGGAACGCCCGATTTTGCCGTGCCTGCATTGCAGACATTGGTTGATAAAGAATATTGCGTGACGGCTGTCGTTACGCAACCCGATCGTCCCGTCGGAAGAAAGCAAATATTAACGCCGTCGCCCGTAAAAGAAAGAGCCGAACAATTGGGAATTCCCGTTCTGCAATATGAGAAAATCAGAAAAGAGGGCGTCAAGGACTTAATCGCTCTAGCCCCCGATCTTATGATCACGTGTGCATTCGGGCAAATTTTATCAAAAGAAATTTTAGAAATACCGAAATTCGGCGTAATCAATATCCACGCGTCTTTGTTGCCGTTCTACCGCGGTGCCGCGCCTATTCAATGGGCAGTGATCAACGGAGAAAGGAAAACGGGAATCACGATTATGCAAACGGAAACGGGAATCGATACCGGGGCGATTCTTTTACAAAGAGAAATCGAAATCGGCGAAAACGAAACCGCAGGCGAGTTGTTTGAGCGATTATCTGTTTTAGGAGCGGAAACGATTACGGAGGCAATCGATCAAATCGCTTCCAGCACGGCAACGTGGAAGGCTCAGGACGAATCACTTGCATCGCACGTAAAAATGCTTTCCAAGGAAGACGGAAAAATTGATTTTAATAAAACTGCGAAAGAAGTAAAAAACTTAGTTCGCGGAGTCAATCCTTGGCCGGGGGCTTACGTTCTTCGGAACGGCGAAATATTAAAGATATGGGAAGTAGCCGTCGTTTCGAAAGTCGGTACGCCGGGAGAAATTTTATCTGCCGATCCCAAGAACGGTTTCGTCATTGCGTGCGGAAAAGATGCAGTCAGCGTAATCTCTCTGCAACCGGCAGGAAAACGCAGAATGGAAATCGGTGAATTTTTAAGGGGGAATCCGCTTCCGGTCGGAACGCTTTTACAATGATCCGTTATTTTTACGATTGTTATAATATATTAAATAAGGTGTACGGAAACGGGGCTTTCTTAAAGCAAGCGATTGCCGATACACAGATTGAAGAAAAGAACCGCCGTCTGACGGTAAAAGTTTGCTACGGTGTTTTGGATAAAGAAATCGAATTGAGTTATTCCATTCGTAAACTGACCGAAAAATCCCCCAAAATGGCGATTCGCACAATCTTAAAAATCGCCATGTACGTAATCAAATATTTGGAAAAAGCACCCTATGCCGTGATCGACAACGCGGTGGAACTGACAAAAAAACTTGGAAAAAAGGGAGCATGCGGATTTGTAAATGCCTTTTTGCGCAGGTATGCAAACGAAAAATTCGTGTTACCGTCGGACGAAATCGAACGGTTATCCGTTCAGTATTCTTATCCGGAATACGCCGTTCGATTGCTGCAAGCCGCTTACGGGACGGAAGCGGAAACAATTATGGCTTCCGAAAACAAAAAAAACGCGTTACGATTTCCGATCGGAACAGACGGAGAAAGTTATTTTTCCGAAAGAAAAATTTCTTTTGAAAAAACGCCTATTCCGTCTGTGTTTTTGGCTGAAAATTTTGTCCGCAATCAAGACTACGATCAAGGTGTTTACACCTTTCAATCGGTTGGATCTGCCGCAATTTGCTCGGTAGTCGAGCCCTGTGAACGACTTTTAGACGTTTGCGCCGCGCCGGGAGGAAAAAGCGTCAATTTAGCACAATCGATCGACGAAGTGATTAGTTTGGATATTTATCCGCATCGCGTTCGATTAATCGAGCAATATGCAGAGAGAATGCACGTTAAAAACATAAAGGCAGAAGTTTGGGACGCAACCGTATTAAGAGAGGAATGGAAAAACTCTTTCGATGCCGTATTATGCGACGTTCCGTGTAGCGGATTCGGCGTTGTCAACGATAATCCGGATATTAAGTTGAACCGAAAAGAATCCTCGCTCTCTGAGTTGAACGAAATCCAAAGAGCAATCTTACAAACTTGTTCGCAATACGTTAAACGAGGCGGATATTTATATTATTCTACATGTTCGATTTTTCCGAGTGAAAACGAAGATATCGTAAGAAAATTTTTAGAAGAAAATCCTTCTTTTCAAGTAAAACAAGCAGAATGCTTGCTTCCGCATAAAAAGAAAGGCGAAATGCTCCAATTTTTACCACATATTTCAATGGGCGGCGGATATTTCGTCGCAAAGATAAAACGATTATGAAACGACTATTGGCAGATTGCTCGATCGAAGAATTGAACGAACTTCTTACCGAACTCGGCGAACCGAAATTCCGCGCAAAGCAATTGTATCGCGCCATGATGCAATATAAAAGTTTTGACGAAATGACGGATTTGCCGAAAGCATTGCGCAAATCGTTAAGCGAACGCTTGATCGATCGCGCACTTGAGATTAGAAAAATATTCGAATCGAAAGACGGTACGCTTAAATTCTTATTCGAGTTGACGGACGGAAATATTATCGAAGGCGTCCTAATGAAATATAAATACGGGAATACGCAATGTGTTTCTACGCAAGTAGGGTGTCGCATGAATTGTGCCTTTTGCGCTTCCGGATTGGACGGCTTAATTCGCAACATGACCGCAGGGGAAATCCTGTCGGAAGTGCTTGCGGTCAATCGGTATCTCGGGGGAACGGCAGAAGAGCGAATGGTAACGAATCTCGTCTTAATGGGAAGCGGAGAACCGTTGGATAATTATGATAATACGTTACGCTTTTTGCGTGCGGTGACAAATCAAGACGGAATTTGTATCAGTGCTCGCAATATTAGTCTTTCGACTTGCGGACTCGTTCCTCAAATCATGAAACTTTGCGAAGAGAGAATTCCGCTCAATCTCACCATCTCTCTTCATAACCCCTTTGATGAGGAACGAGCGTGTTTGATGCCGATCGGAAAAAAATATTCAATTGTAAGTATTCTTTCGGCATGCGAAACTTATTTCAAAAAGACCGGACGACGATATATTTTTGAATATGTTCTGATTTTGGGAAAGAACGATACGCCGCGTCATGCGGAAGCATTAATCTCCCTGTTGAAAGGAAAACCGTGCCTTGTAAACCTAATTCGATTGAATGCTGTCAAAGAAAGAAATTTACAGGCGGTAACCGATAAAAACGCTTATCGTTTTATGGAAGTGTTAAATCGCGGCGGACTGAACGCGACCGTACGCCGTCAAATCGGATCTGATATCGAAGGGGCATGCGGTCAATTGAGAAGAAAATTTATAGGGGAGAAAACAGAGTGATCGGACAGATTGTCATGGCGCACAGCAATCGATTCGATGTCCTTTCGGACGGAAATTATTACGATTGTACTTTGCGCGGCGTACTGAAAATAAAATCGAATTATGCGGTCGTCGGCGATTACGTCGATTTTTCAAACGGAGTAATCGGCAAGATATTACCGAGAAAGAGTTTTTTTATGCGCCCCAACGTTGCAAACGTTGACTTAATCGTTATCGTGCTGGCATCTAAGCCTGTCCCCGATTTTCTTTTGGTCGACAAATTGCTCGTCAGCGCGGCAAGAGAGGGCGTAGACGTCGTTTTCGCAGTCAACAAAACAGATCTCGGCGATTCCCTTTCTAAAAAAATACGAGAAGAATACGGCATAATCGGAGCGGATATTTTAGACGTTTCCGCACAAACAGGTATCGGGACAGATCTTTTACGAGAACGCCTTTCGGGAAAACTTGCCGCTTTTGCAGGGCAGTCGGCAGTTGGGAAAACTTCTTTGGTCAATCGACTATTCGGGTTAGATCTGAAAGTCGGCGAATTAAGCGAAAAGGTGAAAAGAGGTCGTCATACAACAACGTATTCTCGTATTTATTCCTTTCAAGACGTGCGCATCATCGATACACCCGGTTTTGCGGTAATAGAAGCGGATTTACCTGCCAACGAAATAAAAGATTATTACGAGGATTTTTTGCCCTATGCCGATCAGTGCAAATACCGCGGTTGCACGCACATCTCAGAGCCGTCTTGTAAAATAAAAGAATGTGTTGAAAACGGTATATTGTCCGAAAGCCGTTACGAACGGTATTGTAAATTATACGAAGAGCAAAAGGAGAAAAAACGCCATGAATATTAAAATCGCCCCTTCGATTTTATCTGCAAATTTTTCGCGGATGGGAGAGGAAATTCGCTCTTTGGAGCAAGCCGGCGCCGACATGATCCATTGTGACGTGATGGACGGCGTTTTTGTGAAAAATATTACCTTTGGTCCGAAAATGATTTCGGATATCAGACCGTTTACGTCTTTGCCGTTGGACGTTCATTTGATGATCGTTCAACCGGAACGTTACGTAGAAGCGTTTGCGAAAGCCGGAGCGGATATTATTACCGTACATGCGGAAGCATGCGGAGATCGTCTTTCCGAAACGTTGAAACTTATCCGTTCTTACGGAAAAAAATGCGGTGCGGTGATTAACCCGGACACGTCGATTTCCGTCTTAAATCAAATCGACGATTGCGATATGGTTCTTTTGATGAGCGTATTCCCCGGATTCGGCGGACAAGCGTTTATTCCGTCTGTTTTAGAAAAAATCCAAGAAATGAAAAACAAACTCATAGGACGCGACGTCGATATCGAGGTAGACGGCGGAATTACTGCAGAAAACGTCGGTGCGGCAAAACGCGCGGGGGCAAATGTAATCGTTGCGGGAAACACGGTTTTTAAGGCTCAAAACCGCGCCGAAATCATAAAAAGATTGAGGGAATCCGATTGAATTTTCAGAAAACTGAACTGAATTACGGAAAAGCGCATAAAATATAACGAAGGAGAATCAATCATGAAAATTTGTTGTATAAAAGCGCCAAAAATATTCAGAGGAATATTGAGATTGCTTTTCCTGCGGAAAAACGAAAGATGAAAAAAGAGGTTGCAACGCAACCTCTTTTCAACTAAATTCGATTAAACTCTTTCTACTTTGCCGCTTTTTAAGCAACGAGTACAAACGTATTCAGACTTTATAGATCCGTCCGCCGTCTTGACTTTAACCTTTTGAAGGTTCGCCGCATACAAACGGGGAGTCTTACGGTTAGAGTGGCTAACCAAATTACCAGACAACTTTCCTTTATTACAAATACTACATACTCTAGACATATTAACACCTCCAAAGGGCAAATCCGATTTTTAACATAGTTACTTTACCATAAATCAATGAAAAAAGCAAGAACTTTTTACTAAAAAACGAAAAGAAACAAATATTTTTTTTAACTCAAAAAAAATTTGCGATAATTTTATTAATATTGTTGCAAAAAATAATTAAATATTGTAAAATTGACGTAGAACTATAATCGAGGCAAAATATGTCGGTCAACACAAATAACGTTTACGGTGAAATTTCAATATCCGATCAAGCCATAGCAAAATTCGTTTCGCACATTGCTATGGAATGTTATGGTATCGTGGAGTTTGTGTCCAGCGGATTTTTTGCAACGATTGCCGAAATCTTTTGCAGGGATTCTGTTACGCGCGGCGTGAAAATTTCCACGTTGGGCGACAGGATCTTTATTGATGTTTACGTCATTGTCAAGTACGGCGTTTCGATCAATGCCGTTGCCGAAGCGCTGAAAGAATCGATCAAATATAAAACCGAAAAATTTACCGGAATGTTGGTCGATACCGTTAACGTCAATATTTTAGGAGTTAAGCTTTAATCGCTTAATCGGCGGCTTAGATAAAAGTAGTATCGACGGAGTTTGTTTGTAATGCAAAAAAAGATTAACGGTGCCACGTTGAAAAACATGATTCTTACGGCATCTAAATTATTGGATATAAATCGTCAGACGATCGATTCGTTAAACGTGTTTCCCGTTCCGGACGGAGATACGGGAACGAATATGTCTTTAACGCTTCAATCGGCGGTCAAGGAACTTAATAATATCAAGACGAACAGCATCTATGATATTGCAGACGCTGTCGGCAGAGGGGCTTTGCGCGGTGCGCGCGGTAACTCGGGCGTTATTTTATCGCAGGTATTGAGAGGGTTTTGCAACACTATTCGCAATGCTCACGATTTTATCGACACAAAATTATTTACTAAGGCGTTATTCGTGGGCGCACAAGTCGCTTACAATGCGGTATCAAAACCGAAAGAGGGGACGATGCTTACCGTTGCCAGAATGGTTGCGGAGCATGCGCAAAACATTGAATCGAAAAACAAGGATTTTGAAACATATTTCCCGGAAATCATAAAAAAAGGAAACGAAGCGGTCGAACTTACTCCCGAATTGCTTCCCGTTTTGAAAAAAGCAGGCGTTGTCGATGCAGGCGGGAAAGGACTTATGTGCCTTTACGAGGGAATGTACAAAGCATTGATCGGAGAAGACGTAGGCGGAACGGTTACCGTTATCAATGAGGTAAAATCGGAAGCAAACAACTTTGAACATGCGGATATTCTTAATTTAGGAGTAATCGAATTTGCCTATTGTACCGAATTTTTCATTATCAATATAAAAAAGAAAACAACGCTTGCCGATATCGATCGGCTAAGAGAAAAACTGATGACGATCGGCGATTGCGTTATCGTAATCGGAGATTTGGAATTAGTAAAGGTTCACGTTCATACCAATCGTCCGGGCGTAGCGCTTTCCAACGCGTTGGAACTTGGCGAGTTGGATAAGGTTAAAATCGAAAACATGCTCGAACAAAACCGCGAAATGAGGAAGAAGTACGAAGCGGAAAAGAAGGATATGGGCATGCTTGCCGTTTCTACCGGAAAGGGCAACGCGGCGATATTTAAAGATATTCTCGTTGACGGAATCATCGAGGGCGGACAGTCTATGAATCCGAGTGCGAGCGATATCGCAGACGCTGTTATGAGAATCAATGCGGATAACGTATTCGTATTCCCGAACAATAAAAACATTATATTGGCGGCGGAACAAGCGAAATCCTTGGTAGAGAATAAAAAAATTCATGTTGTTCCGACTAAAAATATTCCGCAAGGTTTTGCCGCAGCGCTTGCATTCGATCCGGAAGCATCCACGGAAATCAATAAAGCCAACATGATTCACGCGTTGGATAACGTTGTCGTCGGGCAAATTACGCACGCGGTTCGCACGACGACGGTTGACGGCTTCGACTTGAAAGAGGGCGATATTATCGGCTTGGATAACAAAAAGATTCTCGCAAAAGGAAATGAAATCACGCAAGTCATGCTTGATTTAATCGCATCTCTGAAAAGCAGCACGGACGAAGTAATTACGCTTTATTACGGAGAGGACGTGAAAGAAGAGGACGCCTTGACGTTACAAGCGTTGGTTGCGGAAACGTATCCGAATTGCGACGTAGAATTACAATTCGGCGGTCAACCCATTTACTATTATTTTATTTCGTTGGAATAAAGACTTTCGGGAGAAAAGAAAAAGCATTTTCTCCCTTTTTTATTTATGAATATCAAATCGATTAAAGGTATTAACGAAAAAAGAGAAAAGGATTTCGGCAAGCTCGGCGTTTTTGATACGCGCGGGCTTATTTCTCTATTTCCGAGAGGCTATCTCGATT
The DNA here is from genome assembly GCA_964426105.1 of uncultured Clostridia bacterium. Lineage (GTDB taxonomy): Bacteria > Bacillota > Clostridia > Christensenellales > Borkfalkiaceae > UMGS621. The sequence continues at coordinate 28,176 of CAYRPB010000005.1, forward strand.
TGCGCAAAAAACAATTATTGCGCGATTGTTATCACAACGACATTATTTTGACGTACGGAAAAATCGTTTCCATGCCGAAAATAATGTATTCTTTGCGCAAAACAAAATATATAAAAGTCGTTTGCGAACAAAACGGAGAACCTTTTACAATCGTTTGGTTCAATCAGTCGTACGTTTTAACAAAATTAAAGGAAGAACAAGAGTATCTCTTTTACGGAAGAGTGCAAAATCGCTACGGACAAGTTTCTATGGTAAATCCGTCTTTTGAAGCAATCGGGAAAAATGAACAATTAAAAGGGATTATTCCGCAATATCCCTGCCGTGGCGCACTGACGCAGAGAATTGTTAGAAACAGTATTCGAGAAGCGCTTTTATCCGAGCACCCGGAAAGTATTATCCCGGAAGAGTTACAACGAAAGTACTCTTTGCCCGATTTATATGCGTCTTATCGCGCAGTCCACGAGCCTCGCTCGTTTGAACAAAAAAATACGGCGGCGGAACGGATTGCCGTAGAAGAATATTTCGCCTTAATTTCTGCTTTTCGCTTTATTAAAGGAAGCAGAGAACAGGTTCGTTTTCAGCATTATTCCGTTACAAAAGACTCTCTCGCACAATTTATCGCAAGATTTCCGTTTTCTTTTACGGAAGGACAGAAAAAAGCCGTGGTTGATATCGTTTCCGATCTGAAATCGGGAACGGTTATGAATCGGCTATTGCAAGGAGATGTCGGAAGCGGTAAAACAGCCGTCGCTCTATGTGCATTGTTTATCGCACTTTCGTCCGGATATCAAGCGGTTTTATTATCGCCGACCGAAGTTTTGGCAAGACAAAGTTTTGCCGTGGCGTCCCGTTATTTCCCGGAATTTTCAATCGGTTTATTGACAGGCTCATTGACGGCAAAGGAAAAACGTACAGTAAAAGCCAACTTGCAAAGCGGAGCAATTCAATTGCTTGTAGGCACGCACGCAGTATTGGAAGATGACGTTGCCTTTCAAAATCTTGCTCTCTGCGTGTGTGACGAACAGCATCGATTCGGCGTTACGCAAAGAGCCGTTCTTACGGAGAAAGGAACTGCGCCAGACGTTCTCGTGATGAGTGCTACCCCGATTCCACGTACGCTTTCATTGATCTTTTACGGTGACTTGGATATTTCGACAATCGAAGACAAGCCGAACAATCGAAAGGAAATTCAAACGAATATCGTTCCGCATTATAAATACGAGGATATGCTTGGATTTATTCGCAAAGAAATTGAAAACGGACGTCAAGCATATTTTGTTTGTCCCAAAATCGAAGAGGATGAAGAAGGTTCTATTATGAGCGTTACCGAACTTTTTGAAGAACTTAGTCATAAGTTGTTCGGACTTCGTTTCGGATTATTACACGGAAAAATGAAAGACGCTGAGAAAAACGCCGTCATGCTCGATTTTCAAGAGGGAAAATTAGATTGTTTAGTCAGCACGACGGTTATCGAGGTCGGTGTTGACGTTCCGAATGCAAGCATCATGGTGATTTTTAATGCAGAACGTTTCGGCTTATCTCAATTGCATCAACTCAGAGGACGCGTAGGGCGCTCTGACTTAAAAAGTTATTGTTTTTTAATGACTGCATCCGAATCTCCGAACGCCGTCGAACGATTAAAAATCATGAAAAGCACAAACGACGGCTTTAAGATTTCGGAATACGATTATGAGATGAGGGGAAGCGGAGATTTTCTCGGAACAAGGCAAAGCGGAAAGTTCATGGGGGAACTCGGTAATCTGAATTATTCCACGGCGTCAATTTTCTTAGCAAAAAAAATCAGCGACGAAACGTTTTCCTCGGGGAAAAATTTAGACTTAATTAAAAAAATTTCTTTGGAAAAATACAATCGCTTAAAAGATATCACTTTGAATTAAGTTTATAAAGACAAAACCTTATTTATAATTTGCGACTTGCATTGTTCTTATACGTTACTTTAAGTCTAACTTGGATTAGCGTTTACTGAATCTAAGTTAGACTTTTTTGTGTTTTCAATAAGCCATCAAACGACATATTATGTATGTATTTACATAATGTTTATAAAAATAAAAAAGCGCAAGCCGAATCTTAATGATTCAACTTACGTTTTCGTTGGTGCGCAGTAGCGGAGCGCAGTTGAACACCGATTTTTTTGACCGTTTAATATATACAAAGTATATATTAAGTTGCTTGTTTTTCGCTACAATGTATTTTGGAAAATGCACATTTAAGACTTTTAATCCGCTAAATTTCGATATTAAATTTTGATGTAAAATAATACAAGAAATCTTCTTTTGTTCCCCAAATATTTCCTATAAATTCATTAAATTCTCGTTTATTCTCATCTTCATTAAATTTTTCTGTTTCTACCGCATTAAAAAGCTCATTTAGGTCATTATCAAAGTTATTGCATTTATCATTCGCTAACCTTTTGTTTTGATAATACGCTTTATGTTTTTCGGTATATTCTTCGTTTAAATTAAGAAGATAAATATATTCAATGTTAATATTCTTCCTATTTAAAACGCAATTTGCTGGTAGATCAGGAATTAAATTTGTCAAGTATTCATATTTCAATTCAATTATACTAGTTCCATCCTTTAAATATATCCCCCGTAATCCTGTATTGAAACAAAAATAAGCATTTAATACATATCTATCAATGTTATAAAGATCTTCTTTATTAATAATTTGAATTATTATAGTATGTGAGACATCGTCTTTAAAAATCGCTTTTAATAACATTTCTTCGGGGGAAGAAGCCCCCAAACAAAGAAAGTAAAAAATACCTTGTTTCGATTTTACAAGCAAATATGTAACACCGATATTGTATTTATTCCAATTTATTTTCTTAACTAATATTATTTTGCCAAATTTATTTGTAATGTATTCTGCTACAATCAATAACTGTGATAATGAAGAAAAGCCACAATATTCATTTGTATCTTTTTTTGAAATACAATTTATTATCCACGGATATAAAAGTATCTGTTTTTTTATGACAGGAGTTCTATTAAGATTGTATCTTAAAACTATATCAATTATACTTGGTGTAAAGCGAAGTGCAGGTGGATAAATCCTGTACATATTTTTTATATCATCTTCACAACATGAAAAAAATTTACATAAACGCTCAACTCTACTCAGCATTAAGCCATAAGATACTTCAATTAAATCAGGATATGTTATCAAAATATTTAAACTTTCTTTATAAGAAATTAAAAGATAATCTTGCAAGTTATAGATATGTTCTTTAATCTCTTCTGTTGACATATGCAAATATTGCGGTGAATAACTTAAAAATCTGATTAATCCTTTTTTGTCAATATTAAATATATTTTTTAGGTTTTCAACTTTATTCAATACAATTTCTTTGTTTTCATATGAAAAGAACCCTCTATAATTATTAATGTGATCAAGATTAATTACCTTTAATAAATCATCTCCAAATATAGCTTTAAAATAATTATATTTATCGCGAAGTTCACCTTCTTCACACTGCATAATATAACTGTTCCATGGAATAAGTTCTTTAACCTTATCTATCGAAATATTAAATATTTTTGATACCATTGATAAGGATTTACAACGCATATCAAAGTCTTCTATTTCTTTTTTATCAGTATGTAAAAGTAAATTATTTGTCTTATAGATATTTTCCGTTAACCTTTCAACTCTTGTTTGTTTATCGTCCCAAACTTTAGTAAAATTCATTTTTTCATCTCGCTTAATATTATTGATTTTTTTATTGGATTCTGTTAATGCTTTAAGTA
>CAYRPB010000006.1:0-31455 GCA_964426105.1 uncultured Clostridia bacterium
TCAGTCTTTCGGCGGATATTGCGGCGACGATTGATTGTCTTAACGCGCTTGGCGCAAATGTTCGGGTAGACGGAAAAGACGTTTTTGTCCGTCCGATTCGCTCTGTGTCGGAATCGGTTGTTTTACCCGTAGGGGAAAGTGGTTCTACTTATCGTTTTATTCTGCCTTATGCCGCAAGTTTGGGGGTGAATGCGTGTTTGACGGGAGCAAAAAGACTCTTTGAACGTCCGTCCGCACCCTTAATAGACGCGCTTTCGTTGCACGGCGTTCGAACGGACGGAAAAACGCTTTCGGGAAAACTTTTGTCGGGTGAATACCGTATCAGAGGGGATATCAGTTCGCAGTTTATAACGGGTTTGCTGCTTGCGCTTCCGTCGTTAGACGGGGATAGTCGCATTGTAATCGAGGGAGATAAAGTATCAGTCGGGTATCTTGAAATTACGTCTGAGATTTTAAGCGAGTTTGGTATTGAAATTACTAACGATTTTAACTCTTATTATGTCAGAGGTAATCAGTCGTTTTTTGCTCATGAAACACGCGTTGAGGGCGATTGGTCGAACGCCGCGTTCTTTTTGGCGGCAGGAGCGATCGACGGATCGGTTACGGTTTCGGGGTTAAAAAAGGATTCTGTGCAGGGCGATGCGCGGATTGCGAAAATCCTTGCGGAGATGGGAGCGGACGTTTCGTTTTCGGACGATTGCGTTTCGGTAAAAAAGAGGAAATTAAAGGGCAGTCGGTTTGCCGTCGGGGAAATCCCCGATCTCGTTCCGATTCTCTCCGTAGTGGCGGCGTTTGCAAACGGGGATACCGTTTTTACGGGCGTATCGCGCTTGCGCTTTAAAGAGTGCGATCGGCTTTCCGCCGTGATCGATATGCTTGCGCGCGCAGGGGTTCGCGCGGAGTCGGACGGGGAGTCTCTTTGTGTTCGCGGCGGCGTTCCGCGCGGTGGTCGTTTTTGGAGTTACGGGGATCACCGCATGGTGATGTCCGCGGCGGTTCTCGCCGCTTATGCGGACGGGAAATCCGTGATAACGGGCGCAGAGGCGGTTTCTAAATCCTATCCGCATTTTTTTGATGATTTTACTTGTTTGGGAGGAAAGGCTTATGTCGATATGGAGGGGTAATTCCCTTTCGATGGAGATTTACGGAGAATCGCATGCGCCTGCCGTTGGCGTTAAGTTGTCGGGGATTCCGTCTTTGCGACTGGACGTTACCGCATTGCAAGCGTTTTTGGATCGTCGTCGAGCGGTTAATCCTACGATTTCCACGCCGCGCAGCGAACCCGATCGCGTTGTGTTTTTAAGTGGTTACGAACAAGGCGTTTTGTCCGAAAGGGTGGTCGCGGAAATCGCGAATACCAACGTCAAGCGTTCCGATTACGGGGAGTTGTACGGAAAGCCTCGCCCGTCGCATGCCGATTACGTCGCTTATGTAAAATACGGTACGCTTGATTTTTCGGGCGGAGGTCGTTTTTCCGGGCGTTTGACCGCGCCGTTTTGCATTGCGGGCGGCATCGCGAAGCAAGCGCTTGCGGCAGAGGGAATTTCCGTGCTTTCTTACGTGCAGTCCGTCGGGACGGTTTCGGGAAGAAGTTATCGTGACGGTACTGTTTCGCCTGCGGAAATTCGCGCGGCGCAGACTGCCGATTTTCCCTCTTTGAGTGCGACTGGGGCGATGACGGAAGAGATTGCTTGTGCGCGTGCGGACGGAGATTCGGTGGGCGGCGTTGCAGAGTGTATTGCTTATGGCGTTCCGATCGGGCTTGGCGGCGATTATGCCGAGGGCTTAGAGGGGGAACTCGCTCGTCTGCTGTATGCGATTCCTGCCGTTAAGGGCGTGGAATTCGGCGACGGATTTGCGTTAACCGCCATGCGCGGAAGCGTTGCGAACGATCCGCTTTGTTATCGGGACGGAACGGTTGTTGCCGAAACCAATCGGAGCGGAGGAATCAACGGCGGTATCGCCAACGGAATGCCTGTTACGATGCGCGTTGCGTTTCGCCCTACTCCGTCCGTTTCGGTGGAACAACGTACGGTGGATTTGGTTGAAAAAAGAAATACGCGTATTTCGATCAAAGGGCGTCACGACGCCTGTATCGTTCCGCGTGCGCTTCCCGTTGTGGAAAGCGCGGTTTCTTTGGTTTTATGGGATTATTTATTATCTGGGAGGATATCGTAATCATGAATTTGGAAGAATACAGAAATCAATTAGACGCGATTGACGATCAAATTGCGTCGCTCTATCGTTCTCGCATGGAACTTGCGAAAAAGATCGGCGAAGAAAAAACGAAAAACGGTGTTTCGGTCAACGTTCCCGGTCGGGAAAAAGCGATCGTGAATCGCGTTACCGCCTCTATGGAAGACGATATAAAAATTTACGGAAAACAGTTGTTTACTACGCTTTTCAATACGAGTAAGGCGTATCAAAGCGCGCTTGCGGTGCGTTCTTCGCGAATCGCGCGCGCAATCGACGCGGCGTTAGCCGATCAACGCGCGTTTCCGGTCTCCGCAACGGTGGCTTGCCAAGGGGTAGAAGGTGCGTATAGCGGAGTTGCCGCCGAACGGCTTTTTCCGATTTCGTCCGTCACTTATTTTAAGACGTTCGAGGGGGTTTTTCATGCGGTAGAAAAGGGGTTATGCTCGTTCGGTGTTTTGCCCATCGAAAATTCGACCGCCGGCTCTGTTTTGGCTGTTTACGATTTGATGAAGCAGCATCGTTTTTCGGTCGTGCGTAGCGTAAAACTTCCCGTAAGGCATTGTTTGGCAGGGAAAAAGGGTGCGGATATTTCTGAAATTCGCACGGTTTATTCACACGAGCAGGCAATTAGTCAATGTAAAAATTACATTCGCGAAACGGGGTGCGAGCCTGAACTTTGTCCGAATACCGCCGTCGCCGCGAAAAAGGTTGCGGAGAGTGCGGATCGTTCGGTTGCGGCGATTTGTTCGCCCGAATGTGCCGAACTTTACGGGCTTACCGTACTAAAGAGCGGAATTCAAGACAGTGCGAACAATCATACGCGGTTTATTTGTATCGCGAAAGATTTGCAAATTTACGAGGGGGCGGATAAAATCAGCGTAGAAGTAAATCTCTCGCATACTCCGGGGAGTTTGAATCGCGTGCTGAATCGATTTGCCGCGTTGGGGCTTAATTTGACAAAGTTGGAATCCCGTCCGCTTGCCGATTCGGATTTTGAATTCGATTTCTATTTCGATTTCGACGGCGATGTCAGAAAGCCCGAAGTCGTCAATTTGCTTGCCGATTTGGACGACGATTCCAATCAATTCGTTTTCCTCGGCTGTTATAAGGAGATTTTGTGAAATACGCCTTGATCGGGGAACGGTTGAGTCATAGTTTTTCCGTTCCGGTTCATCGCGCTTTCGGGTTGGATTACGAGTTGAAAGAATTTCCGCGCGATTCGCTTTCCGAATTTGTTCGGGATTGCCCGTACGACGGATTCAACGTGACGATTCCTTATAAAACGGAGATTATGCCGTTGTTGACCGAAATTCATTCGCGCGCGAAGAAGATCGGATCGGTCAATACGGTCGCCGTGCGCGGAAAAACTCTTTGCGGCTATAATACGGATATCGACGGAATGAAATATCTTTTGGATTCCGTCGGTATTTCGTTGCGCGCAAAGAACGTCATGATTTTGGGCGGCGGCGGAACGGGAAAAACCGCGTATGCGTTGGCAGAAGAAGAGGGCGCTCGTTCGATTTGCGTCGTAACGCGCGGCGGTGCGCTCAATTATTTCAATTACCGCGAGCGAAAAGATACGCAGATCGTGATTAACGCGACGCCCGTCGGTATGTTTCCGAAGAACGGAGAAAAACCGATTTCTCTTGATTTCGGGGAAATTGAGGGGGTTGCGGACGTAATTTACAATCCCTTGCGAACGCGGCTTGTGTCCGAAGCGAGGGCGCGCGGAATTCCTGCCGTCGGCGGCTTAAAAATGCTCGTCGCGCAAGCGTTGTTTGCGGAAGAAATTTGGCTCGGAAAAACGCTTGATCGCGCGTTGATCGAACGGGAATATGCCGCTCTTTTGCGAGAGTTGACCAATATCGTTTTAATCGGTATGCCGGGATCGGGAAAAAGCGCGGTTGCACGTCGGTTATCCGATCGGGCGATCGATACGGATTCGCTGATCGAAGCGCAAACGGGAAAAACGATTCCGATGTTGTTTGAAGAAAAGGGCGAGCGTTATTTCAGAGCGTCGGAAAGCAAGGTTGTCCGTATGGTTGCCGCCGAGCACGGACGGGTGATTGCGACGGGTGGCGGCGTTGTTTTGGACGATTCAAACGTGGAGTCGCTCAAACAAAACGGTATTTTATTGTGGATCAAGCGACCTTTGGAAAAACTTTCCGTGAAAGGACGACCGCTTTCGTCGCAAAAAGGCGTCGAACGGCTCTATGTCGAACGAAAGGAAAAATATGCGGCGGCTGCCGATTTTGAGATCGAAAACGACGGATCGCTCCATGAAACGATAGATCGAATCGAGAGGAAATTGCATGAATATTTTGGTGATTAACGGTGCGAATCTCAATATGCTGGGGATTCGCGAACCGCAAATTTACGGAACGAAAACGTACGGCGATCTTGTTCGCTTTATTGAAGATTGCGCGGCGGAATTTTCCGTAAAAATTTCCGTCGAACAGTATAACGGAGAGGGTGAGATTGTGACGGCGATTCAGAATGCGTACGGCGTTTACGATGCGATCGTTATCAATGCCGGCGGTTATACGCATACCAGCGTCGTGATTTTGGATGCCTTAAAGGCGGTCGGGTTGCCTGTCGCGGAGGTGCATCTTTCGGACATTCAGTCGCGCGAGGCATTCCGAAGATTCAGTTATATTTCGCTTGCGGCAGAGAAAACATACTGCGGTTTTGGGTTTGAAGGGTATCGAAAAGCGATAAAATATTTAAGTAAAGAGCGAAATTTGCTTGACAAATGAATTTTTCGCTGCTAAAATGTATAAAAATAAAAACCGTTGAGACAGAGTAGTAGCGAATTTTTTCAGCGTACAGAGAACTTCGGGTTGGTGAAACGGAGAGGTTGTTTTTTCGTGAATGGGTTGTTGAGGGCAAAGGCGAAAGGGTGTGAGTAGCCTTTGACGTAGGTCGGCGTAAACGGCGAGAGTATGACGGTACTCGGAAAAGAAGGCGGCTTTTGCCGTAAAATTGGGTGGCAACACGGATCGAATTCGTCCCAAGCGAAATTCGTTTCGTGTTTTTATTTTATCAAAAAGGAGGTTTACTATGAAACAAACGGAAATTCCCTACAAAATGTATCTGACTGAAGAGGAAATGCCGAAATTCTGGTATAATATAAAGCCGTTGATGAAGCACGGGCATGCGCCTCTTTTGAATCCTGCTACGTTGCAGCCTTGTACCAAAGAAGAACTGTCTCGGATTTTTTGCGAGGCTTGCGTCGAACAAGAACTGGACGAAACAAACGAATTGATTGAAATTCCGACGGGGATTCGGGAGTTTTATAAGACCTTTCGTCCGTCTCCGTTGGTACGCGCTTATTTTTTGGAGCGGTTGTTGGATACGCCTGCGGAGATTTACTATAAATTCGAGGGCAGTAATACGTCCGGTTCGCATAAACTGAACTCCGCGGCGGCGCAAGCGTATTATGCGAAAGAGCAGGGGCTTGCTTCTGTTACGACCGAAACGGGTGCAGGACAATGGGGAACGGCTTTGTCGATGGCGGCTGCGTTTTTCGGACTGAAATTAGACGTTTTTATGGTCAAAGCCTCTTACGAGCAAAAGCCTTATCGAAAAGAAGTTATGAAAACGTACGGTGCGAACGTCTTTGCTTCTCCGTCCGAAACAACGGCGGTAGGAAGAAAAATTCTTGAAAAATTCCCGGGGACGGGCGGCTCGCTCGGTTGTGCGATTGCGGAGGCGGTTGAAAAGGCTTCTGTTACCCGTTGTTGTCGTTACGTGTTGGGGAGTGTTTTGGATCACGTTTTGCTCCACCAAACGGTTATCGGGTTGGAATGTAAAACGGTGCTGGATCGCTACGGGGTTACGCCGGATATCGTCGTCGGTTGTATCGGCGGCGGATCGAATTTCGGCGGATTGATCGCGCCGTTTTTAGGGGATAAGTTAAAAGGAAAAAATAATACGCGATTTATCGGCGTTGAACCGAAAAGTTGTCCTTCGCTGACGCGCGGAAAATTTGCCTACGATTTTTGCGACAGCGCAAAGACGACGCCTCTTGCGAAAATGTATACCCTCGGTTGTGAGTTTATTCCGTCGCCCGGCTACTCCGGTGGATTGCGCTATCACGGCATGAGCCCGGTTATTTCGCAACTTTATCACGACGGTGAAATCGAAGCGCGTGCGGTGGGACAAAGAGAGATTTTTGACGCTGCGGTTGCGTTTGCTCGTTGCGAGGGGATTTTGCCCGCTCCCGAATCGGCGCATGCGATCAAGGTTGCGATGGACGAAGCGATTCGCTGTCGGAAAACGGGTGAGAAGAAGTCGATTTTATTCGGATTAACGGGGACGGGATATTTCGATTTAACGGCGTATGCGGCGTATAACGACGGGAAACTTTCGGATATCGTTCCGACCGATGCGGATATCGAACGCGGATTTTCCTCTGTTCCGAAAATTTGTAATAACGGTTAAAACAATCTGGAATTTATTGAAATTTCATATACGATTCTGCGTGACAGAATCGTATGTTTTTTCTGTAAAAACAAAGGCTTTGAAAAAATTTTAATATTTACTTGCATTCTTCTTTTCTGTGCGATATAATTTTATTATCGTTATCGTTTTACGACGGAAATCAAGGAGGGATTATGCAATTTGTAACACTTAAAAACGGCGTAAAAATGCCGCAACTGGGATACGGCGTTTATCAAATCGGAAAGCAGGATTGCGAGCGTTGCGTATCCGAAGCGTTGGAGATAGGGTATCGCCACGTCGATACGGCACAGAGTTATTTTAATGAAGAAGAAGTCGGAAACGCCCTTTCTCATTCGGGAATTTCAAGGAAAGAGTTGTTTCTTACCAGCAAGGTTTGGATCGAATATTACGGGTACGAGGCTTGTAAAAAGTCCGTCGAAGATTCTTTAAAAAAGTTAAAGACCGATTATATCGATCTCATGCTGTTGCACCAACCGTTTTCGGATTATTACGGCGCATGGCGCGCCTTGGAGGAGTTGTACGAAGAGGGAATGCTGAGAGCGATCGGTATTTCCAATTTTTATTCGGACAGAATGGTGGATCTTTGTTCGTTTGCGCGAATTGCTCCTATGGTCAATCAAGTGGAAACGCATCCCTTTCATCAACAGATCGAAGCGCAGAAATGGATGGAAAAGTACGGCGTTCAAATCGAGGCGTGGGCGCCGTTCGGCGAAGGGCGCGGAGGACTTTTTTCTGAAAAGACGATTGCCGGAATTGCAGAAAAATACGGCAAGACGGTTGCTCAGGTGATTTTGCGTTGGGAAATGCAGCGCGGTATCGTCGTGATTCCGAAATCCGTGCACAAGGAAAGAATGAAAGAAAATTTCAACGTTTTCGATTTTTCGTTGACGAATGGGGATATGTCGATAATGGCAGGACTTGATCGAAAACAAAGCGCATTTTTCTCTCATACCGATCCTAATATGGTGGAATGGTTTGTAAAGATGGCGGAAGAGCGGAAGCAGAATCACGATCACACGAAAGATAAAAAGAATTGGTAACAACCGCATCGTCGCGGCGACGTTCTTTTTCGCCGTTTGACGATAGCGACAATCTTTTTTGAAGTTTAATAACGAAATTTTAAGAGAAAGGAGATTCTTATGAATAAGAAAGTTTTAATATTATCGGGAAGTCCTCGTAAGGGCGGCAATTCGGATATCCTTTGCGACGAATTTATGCGCGGTGCGACGGAAAGCGGAAATACCGTAAAGAAAATTCGCGTGGAGGAAAAGAACGTCGGCTATTGCAGAGCATGCTATTATTGTAAGGATAACGGCGGTACGTGCGTAATCAAGGATGATATGGCTGAAATTTTGGAAGAAATGATTCAAGCGGATGTTATCGTGCTTGCAAGTCCCGTTTATTTTTATTCGATAGACGCGCAATTGAAAGCGGTGATCGACAGAACGGTTGCGCGTTGGTTGGAAGTAAAAAACAAGGAATTTTATTACATTATAACCGCCGCGGACGAAACGAAATCGTCCTTGGAAACCACGCTTGCTTGTTTCAGAGGGTATGCCGATTGTGTAGAGGGCGCGAAAGAACGCGGCGTAATTTACGGAACGGGCGTGTATGAAAAGGGCGAAGTTCGGGAAACGGCAGTCATGGAGCAGGCTTATAAAACGGGCTTGTCAGTTTGAAAAACGATATAGTACGTTGCCGTTAAAAAACGGGCGGAAAGATAAAATCGAAATAAAAGGAAAAGAGGCGTTACCGATCGTTCGGCGACGCCTTTTTCTTTGTCGAAGAAAGAGCGAAAAGGGGCGTATTTTTTATTCGATGAAATTTTCCCTTTGGTGTCAAACGTTTCTTGTTTTTCATAAAATAGAAGAGAAAAGGGGAACTTTATGCAAAACAGGGATTTGATCGTCAAAAGGCATTTACAAAACGGCGTAGTCATTGTCGATCCGCATACGGTTTGGATCGATCCGTCCGTGCGCATTGCCGCCGGTGTGACGATTTATCCGAACAATTACATTCGCGGCAACAGTGAAATTTGCGAGGGAGCGGTACTTGCGCCGAACAATCAAATTTCAAACAGTGTGATCAGAGAACGCGTGAAAGTGAATTCTTCGGTCGTAGAAGATTCCGAAATCGGCGGCGAAACCGTTGTCGGACCGTACGCGCATATCCGCGGCGGTTCGGTGGTTGGGCGGTGTTGTCGAATCGGAAATTTCGTTGAACTGAAAAACGCGTACTTAGGAGAGGGCGTAAAGGCGGCTCATTTATCTTATATCGGCGATGCCACGATCGGCGCGCATACCAACGTCGGGTGCGGAGTAATCTTTTGCAATTACGACGGAAAGAACAAATATTATTCCTTTGTGGGAGAGAATTGCTTTATCGGGAGCAATTGTAATCTTGTTGCGCCCGTTCGGATCGGCGATTACAGTTTCATCGCGGCAGGGACGACCGTTCATCGGGACGTTCTCGATCGTCGTTTTGTAATCGGACGCATGCGTCAAGAGGAGAACGCGCGTTTAGCGCAAAAATATTGTGAGAGGGAGCGGTAAATGGGCGGATATTTCGGAACGGACGGGATTCGCGGGATCGCGAACGAATTTTTAACGGGAGAACTTGCTTTTCGAGTAGGCAACGCGGTCGCTCGGTTGGAATCGCGTCCTTTAATTTTGGTCGGAAGAGATACCCGTATTTCGTGTGATATGCTCGCTCTTTCCTTCGCGAGCGGCGCTCTTTCCGCAGGGGCGACGGTGTTCGATCTCGGCGTTATTCCGACGGCAGGCGTCGCCTATTGCACCAAACTGTTGAATGCGGATTTCGGTGTGGTGATCAGCGCCTCGCATAATCCTGCCGCATTTAACGGGATCAAACTGTTTGACCGTCGGGGGTATAAAACGTCCGAAGAAGTCGAGCGTGTGATCGAGCACAATATGAACGCTTTCCGACTGGTGGAAAACGCCCGTATCGGCAAGTATTTTCAAAAATTTCAGTTTACCGATCTTTACGTTTCGGATATCGTCGCGTCCGGAAAGCCTCTCGAACGGTTAAAGGTCGTTTTGGATTGCGCGAACGGCGGCGCATATAAGGTCGCGCCTGCGGTTTTCAAACGGCTGGGGGCGGAAGTTACGGCGATCAATACGGGAAAATCCGGCTTCGATATCAATGACAATGCGGGCGCGTTGCACCCCGAAACGCTTGCTTCGATCGTGAGGGAGGAGTCGGCGGACGTCGGCTTTGCATACGACGGAGACGCAGACCGCGTGATCGCCGCGGACGACTCGGGCGAAATTGTGGACGGCGACAGAATCCTTTATCTTTTAGCTAAAGATTACAATCAAAAGGGAAAACTCGCGAATCGCTTGGTCGTTGGAACGTCGCATACGAACGTGGGAATTCAGATCGCGCTGAAAAAGGAAAAAATCGAGTTGATTCGCAGCGACGTGGGGGATAAGTACGTTATCGAAATGATGAAAAAAACGGGTGCGATTTTGGGCGGCGAGCAGTCCGGACATATCATTTTGGGGGATCTTGCGACGACGGGCGACGGAATTTTAACTTCGGTTCGCGTTGCCGCGCTGTTAAAAGAAACGGGCGAGCGGCTATCTTCTCTCGCAAAGGTCGATTTGTTTCCGCAGGCGAATCTCAATATCCGCGTAAAAGATAAGTTGCGCGTGTTAAACGACGAGTCTTTGGCGATATGTCTTGCGGACGAACGCGAACGCCTCGGTGAGAGTGGTAGAATCGTGGTTCGCGCTTCGGGGACGGAATCCGTCGTTCGCGTGCTGGCGGAAACGGCAGATCGCGAACAGTCCGATCGGATCGCTCGTCGAATCGCAAACGCAATCGAGGAATTGGAAAAGTAGCAGAAAACGCGTTTTTTTCGGCAATTTTACAAAACGAACGCGAATTTTGTAAAAATTTCTTATTCGGTAAAACGAAAGGGGCGAAATTTCGCTCCTTTTTTATGGTGATTTTTGTTTGATTTTAGTAAAACGCCGCCTTTACGCGCGCTGTTTCTTTCTTTTGAAAACGATAATTTACATTTGACATTTTTTATTGCCTATGGTATTATAAGTAAGTAAAAATTCGCTATATTGCGAACTTATAATTTGATTCTGTCGAGTTTTCGCAAACGGTTACGGATAAGAATAGGGGAAATTTAGTAAACCAACGACCGGTTTACTCGTTGGCTAAAAACGGAACAAACGGCAAAACTCGTTTTCGGAGATTACATGAAACGTAAAAATTGGTATCCGCTGGATAACGCGGCAAAGTTGTATCCGGCGGTCAGCAACGAGCGCCGTCCGTATCAGTTTTCATTGACGGCACTGATGTCGGAGAACGTAAAAAAAGAATCGCTCGAACTTGCGGTAAATCGTATATTAGAACGCGTTCCTACTTTTCATACGCGCTTAAAAAAAGGAATATTTTGGTATTATTTGGAAGAAAACAAATTGCCGTTTCTCGTGAAAGAGGAGATTCCCGATTTTTTGGGGTATCAAGACGCACGCGAGAATAACGATTATCTCTTTCGCGTTTATTACCGAGCGAATAAGATAACGTTGGTATGTTTTCACGCGCTTTCGGACGGCGGCGGCGCGATGAACGTTTTTGAGGAAATTTTATTTGAATATCTGCGTATCGAGGGGAAGGAAATCGATGCGGAGGGGAAGATTAAGACGGCGGAAACGCCCCTCAATTATCACGAGTCCGAGGATCATTTTCTCAAATATTCGATCAGAACCAAGAGGAAAGAGCCTAAGGAACGGCGTCCTGCTTATGCGGACGGCACGCCGTTCGCTTACGACGGATACGGGATTATTACCGCGCGTTCCGATCTCGCCGCGATTAAGGCGGTCGCAAAGGGATACGGCGTTACGCTGACGGAATATCTGTGCGGACTTTATATGTATTGCTTTTACCATACGTATTTGAACAATCCGCGCGCGAAAAACAAACTTGTAACCGTGGTTGCGCCGCTCAATATGCGGACGCGTTTTCCGTCCGAAACCGTTCGCAATTTTACGCTGTTCGTCCGTATGAGCCACGACTTTTCGGAAGAAATCGGTTTGGATGACTGTATTCGCGTTTGTTCCGAGCAAATGCGTGCGGGAACGGATCGCGATCGGTTGGACAGTTTGATGTATTCTAACGTCAAAATACAGAAAAATCCGTTGATGAAGATTGCGCCTTTATTCTTAAAGGACATCGTGATTCGTACGGTTTATCGTTACGTGGGGGAAACGTTGCAATCGTGTAATCTTTCTAACGTCGGATTGGTAACGTTGCCCGAGAGCGTACGTCCGTACGTCAAGGACTTGTTTTTTGCGATTTCGCCCTCTTATACCTGTAAACAGCAACTCGGCGTGTTGGGGTATGGGGAAAAGGTCAATCTTACCTTTTCTCGAATGTTTGTGGAAAATTCGATGGAAGCGATGATGGTCAAGGAATTGACCAAAGCCGGAATTCCGGTTGAGATTGCAAGCAACTATTGGGAGAGGCGGCTATGAAACATTGTAAGCATTGTAACGTGGACGTGAACGATACGAAAGATTATTGTCCGCTTTGCTTCGATCGGTTAGAGGGTGAGCGAGACGATGTTGCGGAACTGTATTTGCAGCGGACGGAGAATCGCCGTGCGCATAAAAACAATTATATCATTCGGAATATTTTTCTTTTCATGGCGATTTGTACGCTCGTCGTCTGTACGTTTATCGATTATCAGACGGGGTGGCTTCGTTGGAGTTTAATCGTTGATTTTTCCGTGCTGTACGTTTGGATTCTCGTCGATCATACGATCATTAGTCGTCGCAGTGCGTTTGAAAAGATATTCTTTCAATTAGTCGGAGTTCTTTGTCTGTTGCTGTCCGTTACGGTTATCAGCAAGGGCGATTGGTTGATTCCGTACGTGTTGCCGTCTATTATGTTGGCGACGACCACCGTTTTGATTTTCATCTTGATGATATCGAGATCGAGAAATCTTTACGTCGGCGGTTTTTTCATTATGTTTTTGTTGTTGACGCTCGTTTCCGTCGTTCTTGTGTTCGCCGGATTCAGTAAATCGTTTACGCTGTTAAATAACGTCAACATTTTATATTCGGGGCTTACCGCTTTGGGTACTCTGATATTCGGCGCAAGAGTGATCAAAAGCGATCTCGAAAGAAAATTTCATTTAGGGTAAGGAGATTTCGTATTATGTTCGGGTTGAGAAGCGACGGCGTTAAGGTCAAGGGGATCGATCCCATCGATAAAATCGTTCCGCATATCATGAAAGAGCGGTCGGACGCCATGAATTATACGGTCATCGAGCAACGCGTGGAAAGTTTCGATTCTTGGATCGACGACGTGCATACTCGTACCGGCGTGAGTTTTAATTACATGAACGTCATGATCGCGAGTATCGTACGCTTGTATGCAACGCGTCCGCGGTTGAATCGTTTCGTTATGAACGGCAGGATTTTTCAGCGGAACGGGATTTACGCGTCTTTTACGGTCAAGCAGACGTTAAAAGAGGACGCGCCCGATTTGACGATAAAAATCCGTTTTACGGGGCAGGAGAGCGTCTTTGAGGTAAAAGAAAAGATGGAACAGGCGATCCGAGAGGCGATTTCCGCTAACAAAGAAAACGGCTCTACCAAAGTTGCCGGAATTTTTACGGCTGTTCCGAACGGCTTAATTAAATTTTTGGTCGGAACGGTCAAATGGATGGACAAGCACGGTATCATTCCCGGCTCTATCTTAAAGGTAAGTCCTTTCCACACCAGTTTTTATCTGACGAATTTGAAATCGGTCAAAGGCGATTGGGTGTTTCACCATCTTTATAATTTCGGAACGGTCGGCTTGTTTGTCAGCATGGGAAAGGAAAAACTTGAACCCGTCGTGGAAAACGGCGCGCTTGCGGTCGGAAAGGTCATGAAACTCGGCATTACGATGGACGAGCGTTATTGCGACGGATTCTATTTCGTTCAAACCTTAAAGGCGTGGCGAAAAATATTAGACGATCCGAGTGTTTTGGAAAACCGCTTGGATATCGAGCCGGTCGAAAGCAAAAAAGAGAGGAAAAAGCGTCTGAAAGAAGAACGTAAGGCGCAGAAGTCCGAATAGAAGGAATAACGATGATTCGAAGATTTTTTTCTTTTTATAAGCCGCATAAAAAATTATTTGCAATGGACATTATTTGTTCGTTTATTGTGGCGATCTGCAATGTTTTTTATCCGATTTTGACAAAAGACGTTTTGCGCATGTATACGGAAAACGCCGCGGACGCGACGCTTTCCTTTTTGTTTGTATGGGCGGCGGTGCTCGCGGTGATTTATCTCATAAAATGCGCGTTGATTTACGTCATCGATTATTGGGGACATTCGCTCGGGGTGAGGATTCAGGGTGATATGCGCAGTCGTATGTTCAAAAAGTTACAGCGCTTGCCTTTTTCTTATTTTGACGAAAACAAGACGGGTTCGATCATGTCGCGCCTCATTAACGATTTGTTTGAAATTTCCGAACTTGCGCATCACGGACCGGAAGATTTGTTCATTGCGCTCGTTACGATTTTGGGGGCGTTTGTTGCGTTGTGCTTTGTCAATATTTGGCTGACGTTGATTTTGTTTGTTTTCATTCCCTTAATCGTGTTGTTCGCGGTACTGTCGCGCAAGGGAATGTTAAAGGCGTTTGAAAAAATGCGCGTAGAGCAGAGTGAGATCAACAGCGAAGTGGAGAGCGCGATTTCGGGTATGCGAATTTCGCGCGCTTATACGGCGGAATCGCATGAGAGCGAAAAATTCGAGCGTTCTAATAAGCGGTATCAGATTGCGCGTTGCAACGCTTATAAAGAAATGGCGAAATTTCATTCGTTAATGGAGTTGTTTGCGGATTTTCTTTATTTTTTGGTCTTTTTAGTCGGCGGCGTGTTTTTCTATTACGGAACGATCGACGCGTTTGAACTGACGGAATACATCTTGTTCGTTACGACTTTGATTTCGCCGATCAAAACTTTGGTTTCCATCTTTGAGCAGATTGCGGCGGGTGCGTCCGGATTCGTTCGTTTTTGCGAGGTCATGGATATGGCGGACGAAGAAGAAGCGAAAAATCCTGTCCTCGTCGGACGGTTAAAGGGGGAGATCGAATTTCGAGACGTGTCTTTTTCTTATCCCACGCATGAGGACGGTGCGGAGGGGGAGAGCGTTATTTCTCATCTCGATCTTGTCGTTAAAGCAGGGGAAACGCTTGCGTTAGTCGGTCCGTCTGGCGGCGGAAAAACCACGCTGTGTCATTTAATTCCGCGTTTTTACGAGGTCAACGGGGGAAGCGTTTCCATTGACGGAATCAATATTCGCGATTTATCCCGTTACGATCTCAGAAAGAACGTCGGAATCGTCGCGCAGGATGTCTTTTTGTTTGCCGGTTCCGTACGGGAAAACATCGCTTACGGCAATTTGGATGCGACGGACGAACAGATCGTCGAAGCTGCGAAACGTGCGAATATTCACGATTTTATCGTCGGACTGCCGAACGGCTATAATACGTACGTGGGGGAACGCGGAATTCGTTTGTCCGGAGGACAGCGGCAGCGGATTTCCATTGCGCGGATCTTTTTGAAAAATCCGCCCGTTCTGATTTTGGACGAGGCGACGTCCGCTTTGGATAACGTGACGGAACTTTCCATTCAGCGTTCGTTGGCGGAATTATCCGACGGGCGTACGACTATCGTTGTCGCGCATCGCCTTTCGACCGTCCGAAACGCAGACGAAATTATCGTTTTAACGCAAGAAGGCGTTGCGGAACGCGGTACGCATGCCGAACTTTTAGAGAAAAAAGGCATTTATTACGACTTAAACCATACGCAGAGTTTGATCGACGGATAGCCCGTCGCGCTTTCGGCGATTTTAACGAAAAAGCACGCAACTTCGCGTTAAGCGAAAGGAAGCGTGCTTTTTAAAGTTTTTGGACGGCGCATGGTTTCGGAAAAGCCGAAAGAGAAAGGTGTTTTTAGAAGTAATCGTCTCTGTCGAGCAGATAATCCGCGCTGACGTCGAAGATATCGCACAACTTGGAGAGTTGTGCGTAACTGCATTCGTAAACTTCTTTTTCAAACAGTTGATAGACGGACTGTGCAACGCCGAGCATCCCTCCTCTTGCGTCATTTGTTCATCAGGCGACATTTCTTTAAGCGTGTCCCTAATTCCTCTTTTGTTTTCATAATGCCTCTTTTTGTATCGAAATGTTTTTATAGATACGCTTATTATTGCAAGAAAAAATAGAGTGTTTTTTTCAATTTATGCTTAAAATGTATAACAAAAAAGGAGAAATGAAAAATATCCTTAAAACGGTATAAATTATCCGAAAAGTTTCTTTTTAGGAAAAGAAGAAAGGGGTGATTCCGTTGTAAAAATTCGTGAAAATTTTGAAAATAATTCTTTTTTTTGCGAAAACGGCAAAAAGATTTGATTTCTTACCGATTTTATTGTAAAATGAATATGATCGTCACGATACCATCGTGCGTCAAAGTTGCCGTTTAAGGGGGTATCCTTTTGAGATTTCGAAATGCTTTTAAGATGTTGTTCGCCAATTTCGGCAATGCTTATAAAATCTTGTTTTACCGTTTGATCGTGCTTGCGGCGACGCTATTGATCGGCTTCGCGTGCTTATACGGGAATATTAACGAAATTTGGATAGAGAGCAAACTCGGGGACGTGCTGACCACCGGTTGGGGCGTATTAAAAAGCGTGTTTATGCCTCTTGAAAACGTCGAAATGCAAGAAATACGTACGGCTTTCTCGGATAATTTCGCCGTTTGTCAATCGTATTTTTCCGAGAACATGAGTAAGGTTTACGGTTTGATCGCCGTAGTTTCCGTGTTGTATTTGTTCTGCTCGTTTTTTATGGGGCTTTCCAATTATGCCATCGGCGAGTTGACGAACGATCATATGTCTAGTATGTCGCATCCGAGTTTTATCGTCAGTCTTTTTAAGAATTTCGGAAAAGCGTGTCTGTTTTCCGTCGTCGATCTGTTGTTTTCGTTGCTGTTCTTCTTCGCCGGCGGCGGCATTAGCCTATTGATTTTTCTGTGTGCGTTTGAAAGCGCACCGTTAGTGGCGGTGGTCGCCTCTGCGTTCGTTTTGATTTTGGCAAGTTCGATCAAACTGACTTTTTTATCCGGCTTTATGCCTGCGATGATTGCAGATCGCTTATCCGTCGGGCAAGCGTTGAAAAAATCTTTCGAGATTCCCGACGGGCAATTCGGAAAATTGTTTTCGGGCTATCTTGTTTATTGTTTGGTGATTCTTTATATTAACTTTTCGTTTACGATCTTTACGTTCTTCGTCGGATTGATTCTGACTTTGCCGTTGACCTTTTTCTTTTTGGTTAATATGCAATTCGTTAATTACTATACGATCGAACGGAAAAAGTATTACGTAACATATGAAGAAAAGGTCATTCCAGAAGAATATCGAGAAGAGAATCGGATGCCGGATATCGAGTGATCGAAAAAAGAGGGACGATTGATTTCCGAAAACGGATGCCTTTCAAAAAACGTTATGCGTCCCGAAAGCAGAGGGCTTTCGGGACGCGTATTTCTTTGGAAAGAGATTTAGACTGTAAAGTCAAATAAATTTGTAGACTTTTGACAAAAAAAGAGAGAAAAAAGCGAAAAAAGAAGAGCAAAGATAGGAACAAACATGATTTTATGAAAGTCGTTACGGTTATTGATGCGGATTTGAGATAAAAAAAGAAAAGCAATCTTCAATTGCCGAAAAGAGGAATATGAGGAAAAGACTGTCGAAAGACAGCCTGAGGAATCGGCAAGAGAAGAAGTTAAAGAGTCGTGGATAAGTTGCCCCAGGATTCAACGAAGCGAACGGATTTGTTGCTAACTTTGGAAAAATCCGTTCCTTTGGGAAGAAGCCTTCGAATATCGCGGTTAATCCGTTCGTTTGTGCCTCGTTCATAAGAACTGTACGGGTGGCAATAAAAAACGCTCGTCCGTTTTTGCCCCCGGATCGAAAGAGGAACGTTCTAATCCGTCGAAGTCGGAAAATTCGACACCGTTGTCAACCGTAATGCTCTTGAATATTTTACGGAAACGATAAATTAGAATATTTAATTTATGATTATGACTATACGAAAAGAACAGCGATAAATTTATCGAAATTAAAAACAAAATAACGTTATCTCAATCCCGAACGAGGCGAGGTTTGCCGATTGCTTTGTAATTTACGTACAAACGTTAAAAATTTATTTTTCTAAACTTTCAAGATATAAGAAACAAAAAGCACGACGAGGGTCGCCAAACGTGAATCTCGTCGTGCTGTGTTTTAAGAAATCGTAAGCGTTTTTCTTGTCGATAAAGAGGCTTCTACAAGGCTTTTTTATTTAAGGACGGGCGAGAAAATGTGCGAATAAATCGCTGCCGCTTGCATATTCGTTTTCCGTTGCCGCGGCGGTGAATTCGTCATAAGTCGCCATGCCTGTATATGCTGTTTCGGAGTCGTACAGCAGATAGGGAACGGCGTCGCGCGTGTGTGTTTTCAGTGCGATCGGCGTGGGGTGATCTGGGAGAATCAACAGACGGAAGTTCTCTTTCGAGGCGGTCAGCCGTTCGTATACCGTGCGAACCACACCGTCGATTTGTTCGATCGAGAAAATTTTCTTTTCCAAATTTCCTTGATGTCCGCATTCGTCCGGCGCTTCCATGTGAAGATACACAAAGTCCACCCCGTCGAGTAAAGCGTCCGCGCAAGCGTTGGCTTTTCCTGAAAAGTTCGTGTCGTAGTTGCCCGTCGCGCCCAGAACGTCGATAATTTTCATTCCGGCGAGAATCCCGATCCCTTTCAAGAGATCGACGGCGGAAATGATGCCGCCCTTTAATTGCGTGCGCGCGGTAAAGGGGGAAAGCCGCGGCTTCGTGCCCGCTCCCCAAAGCCAAACGGAATTTGCCGGATTTTTTCCGCGTTTGATCCGTTCCGTATTGAGCGGGTGATTGCGCAGCAATTCTTCCGATCGTTTCATGAGCGAGAGATAAAACGCGCCGTCCTCTCCGCGCGGAAGAAATTCCGTAATCTGTTTTCCCGTAATATCGTGGGGCGGCGTAAAAGTCGCGCGTTGTACTCGATCGTGCAAGACGAGACAGTGACGATAGGAAACGCCGGCAAACAACTCTGTCGCGTCGTTGTCCAACGCTTGTTTGAGGTCGGAAATCAATTTCGCGGCTTCTTCGGTCGAAATTTCGCCTGCGCTGTAATCCGCCATCGTGCGATCTTCGTATTGACCGTTTCCGGCGAGCGTTACGAGATTGACTCGCAACGTCAGATCGGTTTCGGTTAGCGGAATTCCGATACTTGCCGCTTCCAAGGGGGAGCGTCCGGTGTAATATTTTGCAGGATCGTATCCCATGACCGAAAGATTCGCCACGTCGCTGCCCGGAGAAAGGGTTGCGGGAACGGTGTGAACCAATCCTAATTCGCTCGTTTTCGCGAGCCCGTCGATAAAACTTTTTTTCGCCGCTTGAAGCGGTGTCCGGTTGCCGAGAGAGGGAATTTTGTAATCCGCCATTCCGTCGCCTAAGATAATTGCGTATTTCATAATGATCCGTCCGATTATTTCGTTAAATCCCAGTCGATCGGCGTTATGCCGTTCGCCGTGAGAAAGTCGTTCGTGCGAGAAAACGGTTTGCTGCCGAAAAAGCCGTTGTAACAGGAGAGAGGGCTCGGGTGAACGCTCTCGACGATCAAGTGCTTATCGCGGTCGATCAGCGGCTTTTTGCTTCGCGCGTTGCTTCCCCAAAGGATAAAGGAAACGTGCGCGCAATGCAGACTGATTTTTTGAATCACGGAGTCGGTAAACGCTTCCCAACCGTGTCCGCGGTGAGAGTTCGCTTGTCCGGCGCGTACGGTCAGAGCGGTGTTTAACAGCAATACGCCCTCCGTCGCCCATTTGGTAAGATCGCCCGAACGCGGCTCGGGAACGTGAACGTCGCTTTCCATTTCGGTAAAAATATTGACGAGCGAAGGCGGCTTAGGAATTCCCTCCGGCACGGAAAAGGAAAGCCCCATCGCTTGTCCTTCGCCGTGATAGGGATCTTGCCCCAAAATCACGCATTTTACGCGATCGAGCGGAGTAAAACGAAAACAATTGAACAAATCGTACATAGACGGATAGATCGTGCGCGTGCGATATTCTTCTTTGAGAAATTCTCGTAGCGTTCGATAATTTTTCGATTGAAAATCGTCCGCCAACAGCGCGTCCCAACCGCCGCCCAAAGAAAGCATAGGCGTTTCCTCCGTGTTTTTCCATTATTTTAGCACATTATAAAGAAATTGGCAATTGTATTTTTCTCGGAAAAAAGGGTTTTTGACTTTTTTGTCGAATATATTTGATTAGATTGAATCGGGGGGACGGCGTTGAGAAAGAAAAATGGCGCGGAAGAGGCGATATTAAAAGAGAAGACCGATCGGAAAGAGGAATTGTTTCTTTCTCCGTATGCGAAAAAGGCGAAGGATACGCTCGGCAGAATCAGGGAAGAAGAACCTTGTCCTATGCGGACGGATTTTCAGCGCGACAGAGATCGCATTATTTATTGTAAAGCGTTTCGTCGTTTGAAGAACAAAACGCAAGTCTTTTTTTCGCCTTTCGGGGATCATTATCGCACGCGTTTGACGCACACGTTGGACGTGTCGCAGATCAGCCGTTCCATTGCTCGCGCGCTTTCGCTGAACGAAGATTTGACCGAAGCGATCGCGTTAGGACACGATTTGGGACATACGCCGTTCGGGCACAGCGGCGAACGGATTTTGAATCAACTTTCTCCGCACGGATTTTCGCATAACGAGCAGTCTTTGCGCGTGGTGGACGTGTTGGAAAAAAACGGAGCCGGTTTAAATCTTACCGCAGAGGTACGGGACGGAATCTTAAATCATAAAACAACGCTTACTTCTATGACGTTAGAGGGGCGCGCCGTGTCCCTTTCCGATTGGATCGCGTACATCAATCACGATATCGACGACGCGATTGCCGGCGGCATTATTTCTGCGGACGATTTGCCTCGGAACGCCGTTGACGTGTTGGGGAGCAGTTCGCGCGAGCGGATCAACACGATGGTGTTTTCCATTTATCGCATGAGCGAGGGGAAGAATATGGTCGAAATGGAACCGGATATTTTTGAAGCGACGAAAGAACTTCGCTCTTTTATGTTTGAACGCGTTTATTTTCGGGAAGCCTCTTTGATCGAAGAGAAAAAGGCTTCTCGCATGCTGTCTAACTTATACGGCTATTTTGCGGAGAATCCGGATCGATTGCCGCCTTTTTATGCAGGGATTGCGGAACGGGATTCGCTTGAAACGGCTCTTTGCGATTATATTTCTTCGATGTCCGACCGTTATGCGGTATATTTGTACGAGAGTATTTTCGTTCCGAAGAGTTGGGAGAAACTATAAAAAGATATGGCAAGAGGATACGATTCCAAATTTTTGGAAGAACTGAAAAGCAAAAACGATATCGTGGACGTGATATCTCGTTACGTGCAATTAGAGCAGAAAGGAAAGAATTTTTGGGGGAGATGTCCCTTTCATCATGAAAAAACGGCGTCTTTCTGCATCAATTCGCTCGATCAATTTTATCATTGTTTCGGGTGCGGCACGAGCGGCGACGTTATTACGTTCATCGAACAGATCGAATCGTTGGATTTTCCGGACGCGGTGAAACTGCTCGCGGAGCGCGCGCATATTTCGCTACCGGAAACGACGTTTGAAACAGAGCAGATTCGGCAAAACAAGAAGAAAAAGGAGCGTCTTTTAGAAGTTTTGCGCGAAACCGCGCGTTTTTACGCAAATAACTTAAAGCATGCGGACGCAGCCGCGCATTGGGAGTATCTCAAAAAACGCGGTTACGATCACGCTACCGTCGTAAAATTCGGGATCGGCGCGTCGCTTTCCTTTCAAGGCTTGGTCGGGTATTTGGAAAGCAAGGGGTATTCGACGGAAGAGATGATAGACGCAGGCGTCGTGGATCGCAAGGAAGAAACGAATCGTCGGTATGATTCCTTGGGCGGACGGTTGATCGTCCCTATTATCAATCAATTTAACGAAGTCATTGCGTTCGGGGGAAGAAACCTTGAAAAAACAGACTTTGCGAAATACAAAAACACAAAAGAAACCGTGGTGTTCAACAAGAGCAACACGCTCTTTAATATCAACAATCTGAAAAAACTGAAAAACGAAAAGGGGTTTTCCGAGGTGATCATCGTCGAGGGGTATATGGATACCGTTTCCCTCGTGATGGCTGGGTTTGAAAACGTCGTCGCCAGCATGGGGACTTCTTTAACCAAGGATCAAGCGCGGATTTTGAAGCGGTATTCGGATAATGTGTTGATCAGTTACGACGGCGATTTTGCCGGGCAAAAAGCGGCGATCCGCGGCTTGGAGATTTTACGGGACGAGGGGTTGAACGTCAAAGTCGTTTCTTTGCCGGACGGCATGGATCCGGACGACGTTGTGAAAAAACTCGGTGCAGACGCTTATCGGAAATGCTTAAACGAGGCGAAGCCCTTGATTGATTTTAAGTTGGAAATTTTGCGCCGCACGTTCGACGTAACCACGTCGGAGGGGAAGCGGAAATACATTTCCAAGGCGGTTCTCGTGATTCGGGAAAGCGAATCTGCGGCGGAACGCGAAGAACTGTTGAAACAGGTTCGGTCGGAAACGGGGATCAGTTACGAATCGTTGAAGCGCGAGTTGGAAAGCGCGTCGCGAGAAACGATCGTTCCGAAGGCGCCCGATACGCTTTCGCCTCCGGTGGAGCGCAATCTGCAAGCGGCACGCTACATTTTAAATTGTATTTTGACCAATCTTCCGTTTACGAGGGATTTCGATCTTTCGTCGGTGGACTTCAAGTTGCCCGCGCATCGGGCGATTGCGGAATACGTGCGCGGCGCGCGCTTAAACAACGAGTTGATTAAGCCTACTTTGTTGATGGACGAAATCGACGAGGAACATAAACTGGAACTTTTTGAAATTCTGTCTCTCGATTTGGAAGAGCATAAGCATTACGATCGCGAGCGGTATTTCAAAGATTGCGTCAGAACGATGGTAAAGAGTCGCGTAGAAGACGAAATCGCCGCGCTGACGAAACTTTACGAACAAGAAAGAGATTTGAACGAGCGCAAGGTGCTTGCTACAAAATTGCAAGAAAAACTAGCGGAAAACAGTCGATTAAACTAAGGACGGTAATATATGGGTAATGAAAAGACTTTGAACGACGCGGTCGCGGAGATTGTCTCGGAGTACAAGAAAAAGGGAAGCATCAATTCCGAAACGCTTTACGACGTTTTGGAAAAATTCGATACGACGCCGATGGAACTGGAAGAGGTCTATAAGACCTTAGACAATGCCGGTATTCAGATCATCAACGAATACGAACGGGATAAAGATCTCTACGATCAACTTTTGAAAGAAATCAACATGGACGATCCCGTGAAGATGTATTTGAAAGATATCGGAAAAGTTCCCCTTCTCGCCGCAGACGAGGAGATCGAATTGGCGAGACTGATGTTGGAGGGGAACGAAGAGGCGAAACGCAAGTTGTCCGAAGCCAACCTTCGGTTGGTCGTTTCCATCGCAAAACGGTACATGGGGCGCGGAATGCTCTTTTTGGATTTGATTCAAGAGGGGAATCTCGGCTTGATGAAAGCGGTCGAAAAATTCGATTATCAAAAGGGATTTAAGTTTTCCACGTATGCGACGTGGTGGATTCGACAAGCGATCACGCGCGCCATTGCCGATCAAGCGCGTACGATCCGAATCCCCGTGCATATGGTAGAAACCATCAATAAACAAATTCGCGTGTCTCGTACGCTGTTGCAGGAATACGGCAGAGAGCCTACGCCCGAAGAAATCGCCAAACATATGGGGATTCCCGAAGAAAAGGTGCGTGAAATTCAGAAGATCGCACAAGATCCCGTTTCGCTCGAAACGCCGATCGGCGAGGAAGAAGATAGTCATTTGGGCGATTTCTTGGAAGACGAAACGTCCACCGCACCCAGCGATATGGTCGCGTTTACCATGCTCAAAGAGCAGTTGATCGGCGTACTCGATTCGCTGACGCCGCGTGAAGAAAAGGTTTTGCGGCTTCGTTACGGGATTGACGACGGCAGACCGCGCACGTTGGAAGAAGTCGGAAAAGAATTTAACGTCACGCGTGAACGGATTCGGCAGATCGAGGCGAAAGCGCTTCGGAAACTCCGCCATCCCAACCGCAGTAAACGCTTAAAGGACTTTATCGACTGATGACCGCACGGTTAGACGAACTTTTTCGCCTATTGCCGCCTTGTCGAAAATTTGCGGACGTCGGTTGCGATCACGGCTATATCGCCGCTCGCATGCTTTCGTCCGGGAAATGCGAACGGCTCGTGGTGTCGGATATCAGCGAAAAGTGTTTGGAAAAGGCGAAATCATTGCTTGCCGATGAGATTGCCGAAGGAAGAGCGGAAGCCGTTTGTTCGGACGGTTTGGAGCGCGTTCCGAACGATTGCGATCTCGTATTGATTGCCGGCATGGGGGGGGACGAAATTGTGGAAATTTTAAAAAAAGCCCCCTTTCTTCCGCAGACGCTGTGCGTACAGCCTATGAAAAATACGGAAAAGTTACGCGTTACGCTGTTGGTTTTGGGGTATCGGTCGGAACTGGATTATACCTTTCGGGACGGGAAATTTTACGACGTTATCCTCGCGCGGCAGGGCGAGGATTGCTTGTCCGCTCGCGAAGCGCGGTTCGGGAGAACGAATTTGGAAGAACGCCCTGCTGCGTTTCTCGATAAACTGAAAGAGGAACGGGAAAAAATAGACGGATATTTACGGCGCGACTTGTCCGATATAACGCGCAAGGAACTTTCGGAACGGCGCGCGCGCTTGACGGAGATTATCGATGAAGACCAATGATATTTTGAAAGAATTAGAGACGTATGCACCGCTGGAAATCAGTCGCGCGTTCATCGCGGAGGGCTCGCACGATAACAGCGGAGTGATCGTGGATACGGGCGACGAAATCCGCGCTGCGGCGTTTTCGTTGGACCTTTCGGTTGCGTCCGTTTCGTTTGCTGCGGAGCGCGGTTGTAATTTATTGATTACGCACCACCCGGCGATTTATTATCCCGTTTCGTCGTTAAAGGCGGACGATCCGACGGGCGCGGCGTTGATCGCCGCAATTCGAACGGGAATCTCCGTGATCTCCATGCACCTTAATTTGGACGCGGCGAAAGAGGGAATCGACGAGAGCCTTGCCGCAGCGTTGGGCGCGCAATCGACGGAAATTTTGCACCGCGTATACGGCGAATACGGTTACGGTCGGAAATTTGAAATTGTGGAAACGTCTTTTTCGGCATATTTGACACAGGTGAGAAAGACGTTCGGTTCGGAGCGGATTCTCGGCTACGGAGAGAATAAAAAAATTAAGACCGTCGCTTCCTTTTGCGGCGGAGGCGCAGGGGACGTAGCGCGGAACGCAGACGTCGCCGATCTGTTCGTAACGTCGGACGCGCCGCATCACGTGATAAAAGAAATAATCGAACGGGGAAAGAATCTTATTTTGATTCCGCATTATACGGCGGAAGAAAAGGGATTTTCTCTGTTTTTCAATCGGGTTGCGCCCGAACTCGGCGTGCCCGCGTCCTATTTTAAGGACGAGAGATTTTGTTAAAGGAGAATAGAACTATGGTAGAAAAAATGTTACAGTATCAGGAAACCGATCGGGAACTGCGCGAAATCGAAGTCGCGTTGTTGTCCAGCGAGGAGCGGAAAAAGACCGCTTCCGCGAAAAAATTTCTGGATACGGTGAACGAATCCGTCGTCCGCATGGACAAGCGCGCCGAAGAACTTTCCCGTATTTACGAGAGTTTGATCGAAGAATACCGCGCGTTGGAAGAGGTCAGCGGCGAATTTCAGGGTGCTGCGGACGGCGTAGCCGACGAAAACGAGGCGGATTATTTGAAAAAACGCGCGGATGAAATTCTTTCCAAAATGCGCGCGTTGGAGGGGAAAATCGCGAAACTGAAAGCGGAATCCGAGCAGATCGTCGCGCAGTACGGTGCGTTGAAAAAGAAAACGCGCGAGGCAAAGGAGCAATATTCCGTTTACGGTCAAAAATATAAAGAGTTAAAGGCGTCCAAGCAAGCGGAAACGGAACGCGTCGAAGCGGAACTTGCCGCGCTTGAAAAGGAAATCGATCCCGATCTGTTCGCGCGCTATCGCGCAAAGCGCAAGGATAAAATGTATCCCGTTCTTTATCGTCTGGACGGCGAGTTGTGCAGCCATTGCCGTATGTCGCTTTCCATGGTGGATATCAATCGCCTCAATAACGGCGAAGTGATCGAGTGCGACAACTGTCGTTGCCTGATATACAAATAAGAAAAAGCCCTTCGGGGCTTTTTTGCAAAAGGAGGAAAGAATGAAAGAGTGGATTAAGGTTGCGCTCGGTGAAATGCCTGCCGACGTTGTGTTAAAGAACGGATCGTACGCAGACGTTTTTACCGGAACGCTTCGTACGGGGGATATCGCGCTGTTCGACGGCTTAATCGTCGGCGTAGGCGGCTGTTATCGGGGGAAAGAAGAGGTGAATCTTGACGGAAAAATCGTTATTCCGGGATTGATTGACGGTCATATGCATATCGAAAGCACGCAACTTACGCCCGAAGAACTGGCAAAGGCGATCGTTCCGCACGGAACGACGACGATCGTTGCCGATCCGCACGAGATTGCAAACGTCTGCGGCATGGACGGGGTGGAATATATGATAAAAGCCTCCGAATCTGTTCCGTTGGACGTAAAAATCATGCTTCCGTCTTGCGTTCCCGCCACGCCTTTTGAAAACAGCGGAGCGATTTTGAACGATGCCGTGATTAAACGGGAAATCGAGCGAAAAGATCTGTTCGGCTTGGGGGAGTTTATGAATTATTCGGGCGTGATTGCTTGTTCGGATAACGACGTCAATAAGTTGGCTGCGGCGCGTGCTTCGGATAAGATCGTAGACGGTCACGCGCCGGGGCTTACGGGAAAAGCGTTGAACGCTTATCTCGTTTCAGGCATTGCGACCGATCACGAGTGTGTTACGGCACAAGAGATTGACGAAAAGATTGCCAAGGGAATGTACGTTCATATTCGAGAGGGTTCTGCAACGCGCAACGCGCGCGCAAACGCACCTGCCGTGACGGCTTCCAATATGCGCCGCTGTATTCTTTGTACGGACGATCGTCACGTGTGTAGCCTGCGCAAGCAAGGGCACGTCGACAATGTGATCAGGGTGCTGGTCGACGCAGGCGTTCCGCCGATTTGGGCGATTACGATGGGGACGTTGAACGTCGCGGAGTGCTACGGACTTCGTCGTCGCGGCGGAATCGCACCCGGTTGGAAAGCGGATTTGGCAATCGTGAATAATTTGACGGAGTTTTCCGTTTCGGCTGTTTATATTGACGGTAAATTAGTCGCGAAAGACGGCGCACCTCTTTTTTCGCCCCGTCCGTATCGTTCGGAAAAAGTGCTTTCCACCGTACATATAAAAGATATTTCGCCGTCACGCTTCGATTTAAGGTTAAAAGGGGACAAAGCCAAGGTGATTCGTCTGTTGCCGGATAACGTGGTAACCGAATCGGTCGTTCGCACCGTTCCCGTCGTAGACGGAATCGCTGAGGTAAAGGGGACGGATCTTTTGAAACTCGCCGTCGTCGAACGTCATCATGCCACGGGTAACGTGGGACTTGGATTGATCGAGGGGTACGGACTGAAAAACGGCGCGATCGCACTGACCGTTTCGCACGACAGTCACAACGTCATCGTGCTGGGAGACGATTCGGCGGATATGAATACCGCCGTGCGCGAATTGGAACGAATGGGTGGAGGCATGACGTTGGTTTCTCGCGGAAAAATCGTCGGTTCGATTCCGCTCGAAATCGCCGGGTTGATGACCTATGCCGATATCGGGACGATGGAAAAGAATTTGTCCGCGCTTACGGATGCGGCGTATGCGATGGGCGTTACGCGTTCGGTCGAGCCGTTTATGAGTTTGTCCTTTTTGGCACTCGTGGTGATTCCCGAACTGAAAATAACGGATAGGGGCTTGTTCGATGTACAAAGTTTTTCGTTTACGGAAATAGACGCTTAAATCATAAAGCCGAAATTCGTCGTGAAAAGCAGAACGATTGCGTAAGCGTTAAGCGCGATCAGGACAGGCATCGAAACCATGAGGAAAAGACTTTTCAGACGGTACTTAAAGAGGAACATCGCGGCGTAAATGCCTGTCGCGCCGCCCAAAACACCGGTGAGAAAGAGTTTGCCGTCCCCGATGGCAACGCTTTCCTCGTCTCCTTCTTCGCGCATCTGTTTCTGAAATTTAAGGATCAGAACGCCGTATACGTTGATCGCAATCAAGTATACCGCCGCCAGAATATAGGCAAGTAACTGCATAAAACCTCCGAATTTTAAAAATATTTTGCGCAATTTGCGCAAAATTATAGACGAAAATCGTTTTATGTGGTAAAATAGAAAAAAGGGTTTACGGAGGACAACGATGAAGTGTATGTATTGCGGTTGTTTGGAGAGCAAGGTGATCGATTCCCGTTCGACGGAAGAGGGGACGATGATTCGCCGTCGCCGCGAATGTACCAATTGCGGCAAACGCTTTACCACTTACGAAACCATTGAAACGACGCCCGTTTTGGTCATTAAATCGAGCGGCAATCGTCAATCGTTCGATGCCGGCAAAATTAAGAGCGGTATCGTCAAGGCTTGTGAAAAGCGTCCCGTCCCGATGTACAAGATCGACCGCCTCGTCGATTCCATTCAAAAGGATATCTATAATTCCCTCGATCAAGAGATTTCGAGTAAGAAGATCGGGGAAATGGTTATGGACGGATTAAAGGAAATCGACGAGGTAGCCTATATTCGTTACGCGTCCGTATATCGTTCGTTTAAGGACGTATCCGCCTTTATGCAAGAGTTGGAAGCGTTGATGAAAAAAGATCACGTCGACGAGCAAAAATAAGTCCGTCCGAAAAAATTGATAAAGCTTCGGCTGTTTTTATACGATCGAAAGAAATTTTTCGGTCGTTTTTTTATTGTTTTTTCGGTTCGCCAATGCGAACATTTTTCAAGAAAGAGAAAAATCGTTGAAATTTCTCATTATTGTGTTGAAAAACGGGACGAAATATGTTAAAATATAGAAGATCGCGCACGTCTTTTTATGCGTGCGCATAGCTAAAAACGGAGGAGAAAAAGTGGCTCGAAACAAACTGCCGTTTACCGGCACGAAAGAACAGGAAGCGCAACTGAAAGCGGCGCTTGCCGAACTCAAAGGGACGAAAGGCGCTCTGATGCCCGCATTGCAGGCGGCGCAGGGGATATACGGCTATCTTCCCGAGGAAGTACAGGAAATGATTGCGGAGGAACTCGGTGTTTCTCTTGCGGAAGTCTACGGCGTTGCGACGTTTTATTCGCAATTTTCGCTTACGCCCAAAGGGAAATACAAGATCGGCGTCTGCCTCGGCACGGCGTGTTACGTAAAAGGTTCGGGTGAGGTATATGAGGAATTGCAAAAGATCCTCGGCATCACGGGCGGCGGCGTTACGGCGGACGGCTTGTTTTCTCTTGACGCTACGCGTTGCATCGGTTGCTGCGGCTTAGCGCCCGTTATGACCGTCAACGACGACGTTTACGGAAAGTTGACCGTGGATTCCGTTGCGGCGATTATCGACAAATACAGAGAGCAGTGAGGAACGGAAGATGGACGGAAAAACCTTAAATGAGATCAAAATCAAAAAGTTAAAAGAGATCGGCGCGCGTACGGTAGAAGAATTCAAAGAGGATCGCACCGTTCTCGTTTGCGGCGGTACGGGCTGTACTTCTGGTAATTCCCGTAAGATTCTCGCCGCGTTCCAAGAGGCGGTAGAGAAAGAAAAGTTGAACGTCAAGGTCGTTATGACCGGTTGCTTCGGCTTGTGTGCGTTAGGTCCGATCGTTATCGTCTATCCGGAAGGCGCGTTTTATAGCCAAGTCAAGGTAGAAGACGTCGATAAGATCGTCAATCTGCATTTGAAAGAGGGAACGGTCGTTCGCGAACTTTTGTATGAGGAAACGTTGGGAGAGGACGGAACCGTGAAACCGCTCTCCGGAACGGCTTTCTATAAAAAACAGCACCGCGTCGCGCTTCGCAATTGCGGCAGAATCAATCCGGAATGTATCGAAGAATATATCGCTTACGACGGCTATCAAGCGCTTCGCAAGGCGTTGTTCGAGATGACGCCGGACGACGTTGTAAACACGATCAAAGCGTCCGGTTTGCGCGGCAGAGGGGGCGGCGGCTTCCCGACGGGAATGAAATGGGATTTCACCAAGCGCGCTGTCGGCGATAAGAAGTTCGTTGCGTGTAACGCGGACGAGGGCGATCCCGGCGCGTTCATGGATCGTTCCGTATTAGAGGGCGATCCGCATGCGGTTATCGAAGCGATGGCAATCGCTGCGTATGCGGTCGGATCCGATCAAGGTTACGTGTATATCCGTGCGGAGTACCCCATTGCGGTCGAACGCTTGCAGAAAGCGATCGAAGACGCTCGTAAGTACGGATTTTTAGGTAAAAATATTTTCGGAACGGATTTCTCTTTCGATATGGAGATCCGTCTTGGCGCAGGCGCGTTCGTGTGCGGAGAGGAAACCGCGTTGATGACCAGTATCGAGGGCAACCGCGGCGAACCCCGTCCGCGTCCTCCGTTCCCGGCAAATAAGGGCTTGTTCGGCAAGCCGACGCTTCTCAACAACGTCGAAACCTACGCAAACGTCTGTCAGATCATTTTGAACGGTGCGGATTGGTTTGCTTCCATGGGAACGGAAAAGAGCAAGGGAACCAAGGTGTTTGCGTTGGGCGGAAAAATCAAGCACACCGGTTTGGTCGAAGTCCCCATGGGAACGACGCTGCGCGAGATCATTTACGAGATCGGCGGCGGAATCCCCGACGGCAAGAAATTTAAGGCGGCTCAGACCGGCGGTCCTTCGGGTGGTTGTATCCCTGCGTCCCTCATCGATACCAAGATCGATTACGATTCTTTGATCGCGATCGGCTCTATGATGGGATCGGGCGGATTGATCGTCATGAACGAGGACAACTGCATGGTCGATATCGCGAAGTTCTTCTTGGAATTTACGGTAGACGAATCTTGCGGTAAATGTACGCCTTGTCGAATCGGCACGCGTCGTCTTTTGGAATTACTGACCAAGGTAACCGAAGGAAAAGCAACGCTCGAAGATCTGGATAAGATGGAAGAACTTTGCTATTACATCAAAAACAACTCTCTCTGCGGCTTGGGACAGACTGCACCTAACCCCGTGCTTTCGACGATGCGTTATTTTAGAGAAGAATACGAGGCGCACGTTGTAGAGAAGCGTTGTCCCGCAGGCGTCTGCAAGAGTTTGTTACGCTATTCCATCGATCCCGAAAAGTGTATCGGTTGTACGGCTTGCGCACGGCAGTGCCCGGTTAACGCGATCAGCGGAGAGGTAAAGAAACCGCACGTCATTGATTCGGATAAGTGCATTAAGTGCGGCGCTTGCGAAGCGAAGTGTCGGTTTAAGGCGATTTCCAGGGGTTAAGAGAGGAGGAATACGATCATGGTAAATTTGAAAATCAACAATATCCCCGTCAGCGTTCCCGAGGGAACGACGATTCTTGAAGCGGCTCGTTCGGTCGGAATTCGGATTCCGACGCTCTGCTATTTGAAAGAGATCAACGCGATCGGCGCATGCCGTATCTGCGTTGTCGAAGTGAAGGG
>CAYRPB010000007.1:0-31128 GCA_964426105.1 uncultured Clostridia bacterium
AGCAATCATCAACAAATTAGTAAAAATAGACGCCGGAGAACCCAAAATCAACTACCGACTCAGAGACTGGTTAGTCTCTCGTCAAAGATATTGGGGTGCGCCGATCCCCATGATTCATTGCGATCACTGCGGCGTCGTCCCCGTCCCCTATAAAGATCTCCCCGTAAAATTACCTTACGACGTCGAATTTAAGCCGGACGGAAAATCTCCTCTTGCCAAATGCGAGAGTTTTATGAACGTAAAATGCCCGATCTGCGGAGGCGACGCACATCGCGATCCAGACACGCTCGACACCTTTGTTTGTTCCAGTTGGTACTATTTAAGATATCCGGACGCAAACAATGCAAAAGAACCGTTTAACTCCGATTTAATTAACAAAATGCTTCCCGTCGATCAATACGTAGGCGGCGCGGAGCACGCTTGCATGCACTTGTTATATTCACGCTTTATCACAAAAGCGCTTCGAGATATGGGATATCTCAATTTTGACGAACCGTTTAAATCCTTGATTCACCAAGGCGTTATTTTAGGACCGGACGGCATGAAAATGTCAAAATCTCGCGGAAACGTTATTTCACCCGATGAATATATATCGACCTACGGTTCGGACGTTTTCCGTATGTACTTAATGTTCGGCTTCTCCTACACGGAAGGCGGACCTTGGAATTCAGACGGCATTAAAGCGATTGCAAAATACTTTGATCGTATCGAGCGCATTGCAACCGCGATTATCGGTGAAAAAGCAGACAAAGCCAAAAACGGAAAACTTGAAAAAGAAGAAAAAGAACTGCTGTACGCAAGGCATTATGCGATCAAGTGCGTTGACCGCGATATGAACAACTTTTCTTTCAATACCGCGATTGCTCGCTTGATGGAATTCACAAATGCCCTCATTAAATACGACGCGCTTCCCGAAGAGGAAAAGAACGTCAAGTTGTTAAAAGAATCTCTTTCCGACTTCATTTTACTGCTTGCCCCTTGCGCGCCCCATTTTGCGGAAGAATTATGGGAAATGGCCGGAAACAAAAAATCCGTTTTCACTGCCAATTACCCCGTTTGCGACGAATCGGCTCTCGTAAAAGACGAAACAGAAGTCGCAGTACAAATCAACAGTAAAATGCGCGGAAAAATCATGTTGCAAAACGGTTTGTCGCAAGAAGAAATCAAAGAAGTTCTCTTGAAAGAAGAAAAAATCGCATCTGCCTTAGCAGGAAAAGAAATCAAAAAGATGATTGTAATTCCGGGCAGATTGATCAATATAATCGTATCATAAGGAATAAATCCAATGTCGAAAAAAAAGGCTCTTACGGAAAAACCGAATCATCCGTTAACAGAGGTAAAATCGGACGAACAATTGACAGCATCTTCCGACGTTCCGCTCAAAAAGAAGCCTTCCGCTTCTCAAAAGCCGTCTGCAATTTCTACCGAAGAATCCGATGCTGCCTCCCTCGAATCGGTTACAGAACAAAATGCGACGATTCGATTCGACGCACGAAAAACGGCTTCTTACACAAAGCCCTTAAAACGCAGACGCAGAAAATTTGTGCCTGTTTTTTCAGAAGAAACAATCCGATATTCCCCCGATCCGAATATCGGATTAAACGACGAGCAGATTGCGGAACGTTACGAACACGACCTGTTCAATTTTGTTGCGCAAAAATATTCAAAATCGTACAGAAGTATTTTTGTAAGCAATATCTGCACTTTTTTCAACCTATTGTGCGTATTGGTCGCCGTTGCGCTCGCCTGCGTGCAAGCAGAACTTTCCAATTTCTTTTTTGTTATAATCTTTGTTCTGAATATTTTGATCGGCATTATTCAAGAAATCAGAGCAAAACTTGCCGTTGAAAAATTATCCTTAATCTCTTCACGAACGACGCGCGTCGTTCGAAACGGCACAGAAAAAGAGATTTCCACCCGAGAAATCGTCTTAGATGACATAATCTGTTTTTCTATCGGAAATCAAATTTCAACCGACTGCATCGTTATGGACGGCACAATCGAAGTAAACGAATCGCTTTTAACGGGCGAATCCGTTTCCGTTCGCAAGAATCCGGGCGATACGTTGTTTGCCGGAAGTTTTGTCACAGGCGGTACTTGTCACGCGCGCGCCGATAAAGTCGGAAAAGAAAATTATATCGAAAAACTTTCCGCGAAAGCAAAAAAATACAAAAAACCTCATTCCGAATTAATGCACTCCATGAAGATGATCATCACCGTCGTCGGAATCATCATTATCCCGATTGCAATTTTAATGTTTTTAAAAAACAATGCAGTCATGGACTTAAACGATGCGGTAAAGCGTACGGCAACCGTAATTATCGGCATGATTCCGTCCGGAATGTTCTTATTAACCAGCATGGCACTTGCAGTCGGCGTCGTACGACTTGCCAAAAACAACACGTTGGTTCAAGACTTGTACTCTTTGGAAATGCTGGCACGCGTAAACGTCCTCTGTCTTGACAAAACAGGAACAATCACGGACGGTTGCATGACAGTAAAAGACTGTATTTTATTGAACGACAGCAATACCGATACGGTCGAAGAAATCATGGGATCTATGCTCTGCGCACTCAACGACAATAATCAAACATCGATTGCGCTTTACAATCGTTTCGGACATAATAACACGCTAAAACCAGAAAAGGTACTTCCGTTCAACTCTGCGAGAAAGTTATCCGCCGTCACGTTTTCCGAAAGAGGAACTTATGCATTCGGCGCACCCGAATTTATCCTCGATAAAGTACCGGAAGACGTAGAAAAAACGATAAACCAATACGCTTCGACGGGACTGCGCGTATTGGTGCTCGCCCATTCCGAAAACAGAATAAGCGAAGACCAAATCCCGCACGATATGAGTGCGATCGCATTGATTACGATCACCGACAATATTCGGGAAGACTCTATTTCCACTATTCAGTGGTTTAAAAATAACGACGTCGCCGTTAAAGTTATTTCGGGAGACAATCCCGTAACGGTTTCCGAAGTCGCCGGGCGCGTAGGAATCGAAGATGCCGAAAACTATATCAGTCTGGAAGGGTTAAGCGAACAAGACGTAATGGACGCGGCGAATAAATACACCGTTTTCGGACGTGTTTCTCCCGAACAAAAAGCGATTTTAATCAAATCCATGAAAGCAGTCGGAAAAACGGTTGCCATGACAGGCGACGGCGTAA
Source organism: uncultured Clostridia bacterium (assembly GCA_964426105.1). Lineage (GTDB taxonomy): Bacteria > Bacillota > Clostridia > Christensenellales > Borkfalkiaceae > UMGS621. The sequence continues at coordinate 3,177 of CAYRPB010000007.1, forward strand.
ACGATATTTTGGCGTTAAAAGAAGCGGATTGCGCTATCACGATTGCATCCGGCAGCAGTGCCGCTCGAAACGTTTCACACTTAGTCTTAATGGACTCTAATTTCTCCTCCATGCCGAAAGTCGTACATGAAGGAAGACGCGTCATCAACAACATTCAACATTCTGCGTCGTTATATTTAATGAAAACGATTTTTACTATGTTGCTTTCCGTTCTGACGCTTGTGATTCCGAATAAAAGTTATCCTTTCACCCCGTCTATGATGTTGCTTTTGGAAATCATGATTATCGGGCTTCCGTCGTTTTTCCTCTCTTTACAGGCAAACGACAATCGAGTGGAAGGGAAATTCATCCATTTCGTTATCAGCAAATCCGTTCCGGGAGCGCTTTTAATGCTTTTCAGCGTTTTGATCATCCAACTTGCTCAAACGCTACTCGCATTTGAAGGCGTAGACGATCAAATTTATATTGCATTGCAAGTCTATGCGTTAACGTTCGCAGGGTTGATTATGCTTTATCGGATCTGTCAACCGTTCAACGTATTCCGCGCGTCCTTATTTTCCGTAGTTACTCTTATAATCGTACTTTGGACGGCATTCGGTTGCGCCTACGGTTCGGGAATCTTGAATTTATCCGCCATTACTCCGCTTGCGGATTATTGGCAACACATATTGATCGTTGTTTGTATCGTATTGTCGGATATTCCGCTTTCCTCTATTTTACAGGTCGTTACAGAGAAATTACGCTTACAACCAAAACGAATGAAAAAGTCGAATCACTAAGTTAAAACAGTCGTCGGTTTAGCCCTTAAAAGCCAAAACTTTTAGGAATTTGCTTCACTCGGACGGCTGTTTTTACCTCTTTTTTCACAATATCATAAAGATTCCCCGCGCCTAAGAACAAAACGACATCGCCGTATTTTGTGCTTTTTCTTAATAGTGAAAAAAGCCGTTCGGGCGTATCGGCATATAAAGCACGCGGAAGGTGCGTCTTTAACAGATACGCGCTTCCATCCGCGTCATATTCTTCTCTTGCCGGATAAGTCGAGTATACGATTAAGTTTTTTTCTTCGGACAACGCCTCGACAAAATCCCGCATCAAAAGACGCGTCCTCGAATACGTGTGAGGCTGAAAAACAACCACCAAACGCCCTTTCGTCAACTTATGAAAGGTTATCAAAGAAGCCGCTATTTCATGCGGATGATGCGCATAATCGGCGTAACAATCAATACCGAATAATCGACCGATCCATTCGTTTCTTCGTTCGATTCCCGAAAACGCAGAAAGAGCCGATACAATCCGTTCCGGTGAAATCCCGAGATCGTCGGCAACAGCAACGGCGGCAAGCGCATTCATAACGTTATATTCTCCTAAAATCTTCAATTCTATACGACACAAAAAGCAACCGCGTTTTATTACGTCAAATGAAAAGCGAGCGTTTTTTTCAGTCAAATTTTCCGCCCGATAATCCGCCTGCGTCGATTTTCCGTATGTAGAATCTCCGTCCTTTCGAAGAGAACACGAAAGCGAATCGTTCACATTCCAATAGCATACCGCATTACGAGAAAACAAACGGTACGCGTCTTTCAAATCTTCCATATCACGATAACAATCCATATGATCGTTATCGATATTCGTCACAACGACGTAATTCGGATGAATATCTAAAAAATTTCGTTTAAATTCACAAGCTTCCGCAATCACAATATTTGAGTCGCCAAGCGTAAAATTCCCTTCTTTTAAACAACGACCGCCGATAAAGCAAGTCGGATTCCGCCCTGCCTCGCAAAAAATATGCGAAAGCATCGCCGTTACTGTCGTTTTTCCGTGGCAACCGGCGACGCATATGCGTTCAGAATATTGATCTATAATCATCCCCAACAATTCGCTTCTTTTGATTAAAATCTTACGATTATCGCGCGCGGCGCAAAGTTCCGGATTATCCTCGTCGATCGCCGCATTGTAAACGACGATTTCAATGCCGTGAACGTTTCTTCTTTTATGAGTGTAAAAAACTCGTATCCCGATTTTTTCAAGTTCTCTCGTATAGACAGACTCCGCAACATCGCTTCCCGAAACAATCATACCGACATTCTTGCAATATTTTGCAAGTCCGCTCATATTGACTCCGCCGATTCCGATAAAATGAATCTTTTTGCCCTTCTTCACAATTGTCGAAAACATACTCTATTTTATGTCGTATTCCCTTAAAAATTTGACAAAAGAAAACTTTTTTCGCAAAAATACAAAATTTTTTTAAATCCTATTGAATTTCGGCGGAAGTTGTGATACAATTAAAATAATATAAGATAAGAGAGGTATAAACCATGAAAATTACGGATATACGAGTTCGTATAGTCAAAAAAAGCGACAACAAATTAAAAGCGGTAGCATCCGTTACGTTTGACGATTGTTTCGTCGTACACGACATCAAGATCATTGAGGGTGCGGACGGAAATTTTATCGCAATGCCGAGCAGAAAGACAAATGACGGCGAATATAAAGATATCGTCCATCCGCTTAATACGGAAACGAGAGAAACGCTCATTCATTCCATTTTAAGCGCTTATTCAACCGAACTGAACCGCGCCGCCGAATAATGGATTTTAAAAGCCTTAAAACGGCTTTTTCATGAAATAATTTCTAAGAGGTACATAAGATGAATCAAAACGTTACTATCTTCCAACATCCGCTTATCACGCATAAGATTTCCCTGCTGCGAGACGTAAACACCGCTTCTAAGCAATTTCGCGAACTCGTAGAAGAAATCGCAATGCTAATGGCATATGAAGTTTTTAGAGATCTTCCGCTAAAAGAAGTGGAAATAAAAACGCCGATGGCGACGGCAAAATGCAAAGTTCTTGCTTGCAACGACGTGGCAATCGTCCCCATTTTGAGAGCAGGATTGGGAATGGTAAGCGGAATTTCCGCCCTTTTCCCCACGGCAAAAATCGGTCATATCGGACTTTATCGCGACGAAGAAACGCTTGAACCGCACGAATATTACTGCAAATTGCCCGACGACATTTCCAATCGTCGCATTATCTTATGTGACCCGATGTTGGCAACGGGCGGTTCTGCAATAGACGCGGTAAAATTATTACGTCAACGCGGGTGTAAGGATATTAAATTCATGTGTCTTATCGCCGCGCCCGAGGGAATCAAGGCGTTTACGGAAGCGCACCCCGAAATCCCCGTATTTTGCGCGTCCCTAGACGAACGCCTAAACGATATCGGCTATATCGTCCCCGGACTCGGCGATGCCGGAGATCGAATTTTCGGAACAAAATAATTCGTTATAAAAATTCTTCAATAAAAACAACTTTCAATTTACGATAAGAAAAAACATGGAATTTTCCATGTTTTTTTCTTATCTCTTTTAACCTCTTATTTTTTGCCAAACAATTTCTTCATAAACGTTGGCAATTCCTTTTCTTTTTTCTGCTCCAATCTGGGGCGCGGAATTTCCAAATCATCGGCGTTCATTTTTTGCTCGAAAATATGATTCAAACTTTGCGGAGTCGAATCCGAACGCGATTGCGTTTTTACTTCAACTTCAGCAACAGGTTCAGGATCTTCCGTCTTCGGCATTTCATACGTATTCACCATTATCGGCGGAATATTTCTGCTTTCCTTAGGCTCCGAGCGTCTAACCGACTCTTCTTTTCCCTCCTTTTCGCCCGAAAAACCGGTCGCAATGATGGTAATCGAAATTTCATCCGTAATCGCCTCGTCTACCGTTGCTCCGAAAATAATATTCGCGGAAGAATCGATTACCCCTTGAACAAGCGTTGCAGCCTCGTTAACCTCGTTTAAGGTCATATCTTTTCCGCCTGCAACGTTCAAAATCACGCCTTTCGCACCCTCTATCGTCGTTTCAAGCAACGGACTGGAAACGGCTTGACGAACTGCCTCTATCACGCGACGTTCTCCTTTCGCGCTACCAAGCCCCATGTGAGCCAAGCCTTGATCTTTCATTATCGTGTTGACGTCCGCAAAATCCAAATTGATTAAAGACGGCGTGGAAATCAAATCGACAATTCCGCTGATTCCTTGACGAAGAACGTCATCCGCAACCTTAAAGGCATCATAAAAAGACGTCGTACTGGGAAGCACTTGCAACAATTTATCGTTCGGAATAACAACGAGCGTATCAACGTATTTTTTCAAATTATTGATTCCCTCGTTCGCGTTTTCAGCGCGTTTTTTGCCCTCGAATGAAAACGGCTTTGTCACGACGGCAACCGTAAGAATACCCAATTCCCGAGCAATTCTGGCAATAACAGGAGCCGCACCCGTTCCCGTACCGCCGCCCATTCCTGCGGCGATAAACAACAGATCCGTTCCCTTTACGATTTCCGTTAAATCCTCTTTATTTTCCTCTGCCGCCTGTTCCCCGACCTGCGGCAAAGACCCCGCCCCAAGACCTTTTGTTAAAACAGCGCCTATCTGCAAGCGATTTTTTGCATTAGAACGAATCAATGCTTGTTTATCCGTATTAACAGAATAAAATTCCGCACTGGTCAGCCCCCCCTCAATCATTCGATTGACTGCATTGTTTCCGCCGCCGCCAACGCCGATAACCTTAATAACTGCAAAATTAGTCTGCTCTTCGCTATTAAACATATTTTTTCTCCTAACTGAATAATTTTTTAAATAAACTTTCTTTCTGCGGTTCTTGCGCCAAAGCAAGATCCAACAATGCAATATAAGAAGACTCTATCGGTTTATTAAGATGCGGTAACTTTGGTGCTTCGACCTCAACCAACATATTAAGTCGACCGGAAAGATGCTCCTTTCCTCCTCGGATATAACTAATCCCTCCGCCGGTCACGGACAACGGCACGTATTCCGGAATTGCAATCTTTGCATCGGCAAGACAAGCGGAAATACTTTCGCATAACTCGTCCAAACTATACATGACGATATCGTTCACGTTTTTTGCCGAAAAATTATACTCGTTATCACCATCGATAATCCGATAATTTCCACCGGATTCACCGCAAGTCAAATTGATCTTTCTCTTTAATTTTTCCGCAATCTCCATATCGACGTTCAAAATATCCGCTAAAATCGCGGTGATATATCCGCCGCCATAGGAAAAGGATTTTTGATAGATGATACCATCCCCTTTTGCTATCGTAAAACTGGACGTAATATATCCGATATCAGCCAATACGCAAATACGGTCACGCTGCTCCGCCTCGAATAAATAAAGTATTTCGGCAAGAGCGGAACTGACGTACTCAATCTCTTTCACCCCGATTTCATTCAAGATCGGACTGAGCGTATTGATAAACGACACGTCGCACAGCACGTAAGAAAGATTCCCTTTCAAAATTTCGCTTACGCAACCGATCGGATCGGCAAGTTTACGATAATCGTCCAATTCATACCAAACGGCAGAACGATTGATGATTCGGTAACTTTCCCCTTTGAACGGAAAAGCAACGTCGAACAATTCGTCCAAATCCCGTTCCTTGATCTTTTTTTTCTTCGGAAAAGATATATGGTGATTTTTCGTAATAACCGTCGTAAATTCTCCGGGAACACCGACGTAAACCTTTTCAATATGACTTCTCGTGATTTCCTTTACTTCCAACACAACCGTTTTGACAGAATCTCTGAACGTTTCCACATTCAAAAATTTACCGTCCGTAAACCCGTCGTATTCTCGTTCCGAAAACCCCTTAATTAAAAAAGTCTTATTGACGCCGCGCTCTCCGATCAATGCGGTCACCTTAGAAGAGCCTATATCCAAAACCACTACTTGATGCTGCATCTTCTTTTGCTCCTGTTTATGCGGTTACGGGACTGTATAATCTTCTGATCGTCCCATCGTCCAAACGGTAAACCGAAAGGCTTCCCGTCGATTTTTGTTTATCCGTTAGCGTATCGTAAGCAGACCACGCTTCTTTCAGCTTGTCCTCCGAAAAATCAAGCGGTCGCTCGATCGTAATCGAAATTCCCGTTTTTACAAACAAAACGATTTTTTCTTCTTCCGAATCGATCGTAACGGAATCTACCGTATTTCTGAGATAAAACGCCTTGCCGATTTCCATAACCGTATCCAACCACTCGGTATAACGATCGGCAACGGTAATTGCCGATCCGACAGTCGGAGTCATCAAACCGATTTCATCGAGGTTAAGCGCGATATTTTTCAATTCGGAATCCAAATTATACGTGTTTTCCGCACGCTTGTCCAACACAAAGCCGTTCTGATCCAACATATAATACGCACCGTCCGAAAAAACGGCGTACTGTTCTTCCCTCTCGCAAATGGAAACCTTCAATTTGTTCGTATAATCTTTTTCTACGCCTGTCAATTCAAGATACGGATACCGCTCCACGATCCGCTCCACTTCGCTTCGGTCAAAGAACAATAAACTTTTTCCTAAAACAACGTCCAAATCCTCTTTGATGTCCCGAAAATACGAAGACGAAGAATCCTTGACGGCAACAAACGTAATCTCAATCTGCGCAATGGAAAAAGCCGAAACGCACGATAAACATACAATTACGGCAAACACAATACAGATAAAGACGATTAATACGCTTTTAGTCTTCATTCCGCTCCAACAGACTCCTTTCCTTTTTTAAAATATCGCCCCCGAGCATTCTCAGTTTCTTATCCAACTCGTAATAACCGCGTTCAATATGACGAACGTCGTGAACAACGGTTTCCCCCTCTGCGACCAACCCGGCAAGAACAAGCGCAGCGCCGCCGCGCAAATCGTGCGCAAACACGTCCGCCCCGTATAAGCGAGGCTTTCCGTAAACAATAGCGGTGCGATCCTTGACTAAAATATCCGCGCCCATCTTTTTTAGTTCCGCCACGTGCTTGAATCGCGTTTCAAAAATATTTTCCGTAATCGTAGAAGTCCCGTAACAGACGGTGGCAAGCGCAAGCATCTGTGCTTGCAAATCCGTCGGGAATCCCGGATACGGACGAGTATCGATATGGAACGAATTCCGCCGATCCCCACTTTTCAAATATATTATATCATTTTTAGATTGGATTTTACAAGTAATATCCGACAATTTATGAAGAAGAACCGAAATATTTTCTCTATTACACCCGGAAATCTCCACTTCTCCGCCTGTTATTGCCGCCGCAACGAGGTAAGTTCCGATTTCGATCCGATCCGAAATCGGGCGATATTCTGCTCCGTGTAATTTTTTTACCCCCTCAATACAGATCGTATCGCTCCCCGCACCGACTATACGCGCCCCCATTGCGTTTAAGAAATTCTGCAAATCGACGATCTCAGGCTCTCTCGCGGCATTATGTACGACCGTTCTTCCCTTCGTAAAAACAGAAGCGAGAACAATGTTTTCCGTTGCTCCGACAGAAGGGAAATCCAAATAAACCTCTCCTGCGTGCAACTTCGGCGCACGACAACTGATCTCTCCTCCGAACTCGTCTATTTCAACTCCGAGTTGCCGCAGCCCCTTTAAGTGCATTTCAATCGGACGCAAGCCGATATCGCACCCGCCCGGATACGAAACGCACGCCATTTTAAAACGAGCCAAAACAGAGCCGAGCATAAAAATAGACGATCTGATTTCCCGACTCAATACCGACGGAATACGGTATCCGATCAAATTAGAACTGTCTAAAACCAAATGATTCCCGTCAAACCGCGCACGGCAACCTAACGCGCACAAAATATGTATCATATTCAAAACGTCGCTGATCTTCGGACAATCCTTGATCACGACTTCTTCGTCGGTCAATATCGCGGCAGCCAAAATGGGCAGAACTGCGTTTTTTGCAGATTCCGCCTTAATTCTTCCGCTCAATTTTTTACCGCCGTTAATTCGATATACTCCCATTTTTTCTCCTTTGCTACCCGACTGCAAATCTGAGATTCACATAATTATAGTATGGGAAGCGGACGCAAAAGGTTAACGAAGAAACAGCCGTTCAACCGAAACGTCTTTTCGATTGTTTTTTGAAATATTAAAGAGAATTCCGAATCCTGCCATAAAAACAATGATCGCAGTATTTCCGCTCGAAACCAAAGGTAACGGAAGTCCCGTCGGCGGAATACTTCCCGAAACAACCAACGCGTTTACTATCACCTGTATTCCGAAAATCATCGTGATTCCAACCGCCAAAAGATAACCGAACGCATCTTTTGCTTCGGAAGCAATTTTGATTCCTCGATAAATAATGAAAAAGAGCAATGCAAACAATGCGATTAACCCGACAAAACCGATTTCTTCACCAATGATCGAAAGAATAAAATCAGATTCCGAAAACGGAAGAAAAGCAAACTTCTGCCGAGAGCAAAACAATCCGACTCCGAACCATCCGCCCGATCCGAGCGCATATAGCGACTGTAACAGTTGGTATCCCTCGCCTTTCGGCGAAGCCCACGGATTCAGAAAGGCAGACAAGCGATTTAATCGATACGGCTCGATTAAAATCAAACCGACGCCGAGAAGCAACGCAGGTACTAAAATCACGAGAAAATGTCTGATTTTCATTCCTGCCGCAAAAAGCACGGACAACATCAACAACCCCATACATACAGTAATCGACATATTCGGTTCAAGAATAATCAAAACGCATAAAACTCCGCCGAAGCCTAAAACCGGAAGGATTCCCCTGAACGTCCTTGCGCGAACGGGGTTTTCGGACAAATACGCGGACGAAAAAATAATAAAGCCGAATTTTGCAAATTCAGACGGCTGAAACGTCACGCTGCCAACGCCGATCCAACGCTTTGCCCCGTAACTTTCTACCCCCAAAAAAGGAACAAAAACGAGTCCGAGCAGAACAGCGGAAAAAATCGCAAGCAACAGAGAAATTTTCTTCAACTTTTTATAATCGAATCGAGCGGCAAAAAACATCGCTGCCGAGCCGACAGCAATACCGATCGCCTGTTTTTTCACGTAATAAAAGGCGTCTCCGTAAGCAGAACTTGCCGAATAATTACTCGCAGAATAGATAAAGACCAGTCCTACCCCGAGCAATATGTAGACGGCGACGATCAACCAAACGTCGCCGCCCTTTTCTCTTTGAAAAAGTCTTTTCAAGTCATTTCCCCTACGATTTTACAAAATTCTTCCCCCCGTTTTTCATAGTTTTCAAACATATCGAAACTAGCACACGCAGGACTAAACAAGACGTTTCCGCTCGGTTCGCAGAACATTTTCGCAATCCGAATCGCCCCCTCGAAATCCCCCGTTACGGTAATTCGTTCAAAACCGACGCGCGCCGCGGCATCCATCATTTTATAACGACTTTCCCCTACGAGAACGGCATGCGTTACAGCATTCTCTCTTAATACGCGAAACAATTCTTCATACGCCTCGCCCTTATCTTTCCCTCCGAGAATCAACACGGTAGGACGATTCATGGAGCGAATCGCACTAATCGTCGAGCCTGTATTCGTTCCCTTTGAATCATTGTAAAAATTCACGCCGTCTACGGTTTTTACGAATTCGATTCGATGTCGCACTCCCTTAAATTCCATCAGAGCGGCACGAATATCCTCGTCGGAAACGCCAAGCAATTTACAAACCGCAATGCACGCTAAGGCATTTTGCAAATTATGCTCCCCGACGAGCGAAAGTTCGTCCAAGCGCATTATCGGGCGATCATTACAAAAAAGTTCCTCTCCGCCACAATACGCGCCGAAAACACGTTCTTTTAACGAAAACCAGACAATTTTCGCCCTTTGATCGTCCGCAAAGCCGCGCACGGTTTCATCATCGTAATTGAGTACGGCGTACTCGCTCTCACGCATATTTTTCAGTATTCGTTTTTTCAAATAGACATAGTTTTCATAACTGTAATGCCGCTCGAGATGATCGGGCGATAGATTTAAAATGCAAGCAATATGTGGAGTAAACAAATGAACGGTTTCCAATTGAAAACTGGAAACCTCTGTAATCGCCAAAGCCCCTTCGTTCAGTTCCTCTATTTTTCCCGTTAGGGGATTTCCGATATTTCCGACAAGCAAGTGAGTCACTTTGGCTCGTTCCAAAATGCTCCCGATCATACTGACGGTCGTCGTCTTACCGTTTGTCCCCGTAACGGCGACGATCGGCGTTTTCAACATTAGATAACCAAGTTCCAACTCTCCGAGAATTCTCTTTCCGCTTTTTTTCGCTCGAATCGCCAACGGGTGGTTGATGGCAACCCCTGGACTTAAAACCAAAACGTCTACGTTTTCCAACGCTTCTTCCGCCTTTTCCCCAACGTCCACAGCGCCGAGCGCAATCAATTCCTCTTTCGATTTTTCAATTTTCGGCGAAGAAAGTTGCTCGTAAAAGCAACAGTACGCACCCGATTTCAGCAATAACTTCGTCGCCGAAACACCGCTCTTCGATACGCCGAATACCATAAACTTCTGTCGTTTCAAATCCATAATTCACCTCACAAATAGACGAGCACCGCAAATAATCCGATCACGAGCGTCGCCAAGCAATAGTAATAACAAATTTGTGCTTCCGTATATCCTTTGTGCTGAAAATGATGGTGCAACGGCGCCATCAAAAAAATTCTTCTGCCTGTCCGCTTATAATATATGACTTGTAAAATAACGGATATGCTGCTAAGCACGAACATTATTCCGAAAATCGGGATAAAAAAGAGATTTCCGGAAAAAATACTGAGTCCGCCCAAAAATCCGCCGAGCGAAAGAGCCCCCGTATCCCCCATAAAAACACGCGCTCGATTGGTATTAAAACATAAAAAGCCGAAAAGCGCGCCGATAAAGCAAACGATCAGCATCATTAAGGAGCGGTATTCGCTTTCGTCCGGATAATTCAGTTTAAAATTGGTCAGTTGTAACGCAATAACGGAAAACAGCAGTACAAGATAGACAATACTGACACCGCTCGCAAGCCCGTCTAAGCCGTCCGTCAAGTTAACACTGTTCGTCGTAGCAATAAATACGACGGAAACAAGCGGAATCGTCCAGTAAGAGCAATCGATATAACGCATCGAAAACGGCAAATAAAAGACGGTCAATCCGTTCAAATAGCAAAAAACACCCGCAATCACACCGATCACAATCTGAAAGCCGATTTTTTGATAAGCCCTAAGTCCCAAATTATGCCTATTCTTAATCTTTATAAAATCATCTAAAAATCCGACGATCAAATAAGAAAATCCGATCGCAATGACGACATAGGAAATTCGACCGTTTTTTCCCTCGAAGAAAAAGTAGGTAATTATGGCGGCAAAAACAAAAAACAGTCCGCCCATAGTCGGCGTACCGCTTTTGCTTTTGTGCTCCTCTACATAACTTAAAATAGGCTGACCTGCTTTGATCTTGGAAAGCAACGGGATTCCGATCAATCCCGATATCACCGCGATCGCCAGCGACATAATTCCGGCAAACGCGAACTTCACTTCTCGTTTCCGTCCGTAAAACACAATTCCATAATGGTATCTTTATCGTTATAATCGTGTTTTATACCGAGAATTTCTTGATATTTTTCCGCGCCCTTTCCGGCGACGAGCACAATATCGTCCTTTTTCGCACAATTTAACGCGTATCGGATTCCATCCTTTCGATTTTGCACCACAACGTAACGATCGGACTGCGTTAAAAGCCCTTTTTCCACCGCGTAAATAATATCCATCGGCTCTTCAAATCGCGGATTGTCCGACGTAATCACGGTAAAATCTGCCAATTTCCCGGCTATCGCTCCCATCAAAGATCGTTTGGTTTTATCGCGGTTTCCGCCGCACCCGAATACGCAAATCAACTTTCCTTGACATACTTTTTTCAAAGCGAAAAGGGCTTTTTCCAAGCCGTCAGGCGTATGTGCATAATCGATAAATACTTTTGCGCCGCCGACAGCCGCAACGCACTCCATTCTTCCATCAACCGCGCGAACGCGCGAGATTCCGTCGGGAATCACCTCGACAGGGACGCCTAAAAGAGCAACTGCGGCTGCCGCCGCAAGGCAATTGTAAACATTAAAAGAGCCGTATAATTCACTTTTAATATCGTATATCCGATCGAATAAATTCATGACGAATCGATTTCCGGTCTCCGTGCTTTCCACATCGATTGCAAAAATATCGGCAGGATTTTCGATCCCGTATGATAAAACATTCGGAACGGTATTCATGATTTCAACGCCGACCGGATCGTCGCTGTTTACCAAAAGATACCGACAAGCATCGTGCTGAAAAAACTTCAACTTTGCCGCTTTATAATGCTCCATGTCCTTAAAAAAATCAAGATGGTCTTGCGTCAGATTAGTGAAAATTCCGATCTCATAACGTAATCCCTCCAATTTTTTCAAATAAATCGCATGTGCGGAAACCTCCATTACCACGTATTCCACACCGGCATCCGCCATTTCTCGAAATATCCTATGCAACCGAATCGGATCGGGCGTCGTTAATTCTGGTTCGTAAAAAACATCGTCGTAAAATACGCCTAACGTGCCGATTACACCCGTTTTCTTTCCGGCATAATCCAAAATCTTTTTCAGAATATGACATGTCGTCGTCTTTCCGTTCGTACCGCTGACGCCGATCAATTTCAAGCGTTCGGCAGGTCTGCCGAAAAACTCCGCGGCAAGCAAACTCATAGCGGCGCGAGCATCTTCTACGACAATTTGCGGTATCTTGGTCGCCAACTCTCTTTCGCAAACAACCGCCGCACAGCCGTAATTTTCCAACTCGGCAACACAGTCGTGACTGTCGAACGTCGTCCCGTTCAAGCAAATAAATAAACTATCCTCTCGCACTAATTTACTGTTGATTTCAAGATCGGCTATTTCAACGTTTGTTTTTCCGATTATCTTTTTCTTCGGTAAGCATTTAATCAATCGATCCAAATTCATAATGCTTGTCCTTCCGCAGGCAATTTTTTTGCCTGTATAATTTTTTCAAATATTTCTTTTCCGTACGGCGCGGCAACGGTACTGCCGTAGTACTGTCCGACCGGTTCGTCTATTACAATCAATGCCAAATATTGCGGATCGTTCGCAGGGAAAAATCCTACAAAAGAAGAAACGTATTTTCCCTGAGCGATACGTCCGTTTTCATACTTCTGCGCAGTACCCGTTTTTCCCCCGACACGATACCCCTCGATATAAGCATGTTTTCCACTCCCGTCACGTACGACTCCTTCCAACATCCCGCGCAACAAAGCGGACGCTTTTTCGCTGATAACTCTGTTCTTCATTTTTGAATTGCGCATCTCGGCAACCAAATGATCGTCCGTATAAAGTTCGCTGACAAAATACGGCGTATAATAACAACCGCCGTTCACCGCCGCCGAAGTTGCGGCAGCCAACTGCAATGCCGTAACGGCAATCGTCTGTCCGAATCCGATTCGTGCGAGATCGACGTTTTGAATCGCGGAAGAAGGAAGAACCATTCCTTGCGACTCTCCCGAAAAATCAATGCCCGTCACGTTTCCGTAATTGAATTTTTCGATATAATCGTACATCGTATCCTTTCCTAACGCAATAGCAATGTCGACAAAGACCGGATTGCAACTGTTATTCAATGCGTCCGCAAGCGTTTCATTGGAATGTTTTCCGTTCGCGTGGTCGCTCCAACATTTAACGCGCCGTCCATCCACATAACGGTAGCGAGAAGAACTATAAATATGATCAAGCGAAAAAGCGTTCGGATTTCCCTTCAAATACTCCTCGATATTAGCCGCCGCAGTTAAAACCTTAAAGGTTGACCCCGGCTCGTATACGTCCGATATCAAACTGTTTCTGCTTAACGTATGCAACAAGGTCAAATCATTCCTCGGAACGTCGTTGAGATCAAACGACGGCTTACTTGCCATCGCCAAAATTTCCCCGGTTTGAGGATTCATAACAATCGCTCCTGCAGATTTCGGCGTATGCGTAAGGTAAGCACGCTCCATTGCCGCCTCCGTCGCTTGTTGGATCTCGTAATCAATCGTCAACTTTACGTTTAATCCGTTCGTTGCGGGAACGTAAGTCGGCGTACTTCCGTCGATTTCCACACCGACGATATCCGTTTCATAGAGGATTTCTCCGTTCATTCCTTGCAGATATTTATTATAATACAACTCTAAACCGGACTGACCAAGCCCGTCAGCGGAAGTAAAACCGAGCACCTGCGTCAAAAATTCTCCGTACGGATAAACGCGCGTATTGTCACGCGCATAATAAACGCCGTCAAAGTCATAATCCAATACGCGATTCAACGCATCTTTCGATATCTGTTTTTTTACGGTTACCTCGGAAGACTTACTTTCGGAAAGTCTTTTATAAACGCCGTCGTACGATAAATCAAGAGCGTCGGATAATCCACGAGCGACCGTTTCGATGCTTTCTACGGCGCGTTTTCGGACAAAAATACTGTACGTATCATCGTTATCCGCCAAAACAATACCGTTACGATCGACGATTTTTCCGCGCTCCGCCACAATCGGAATTTCACGCGTCCATTGATCGACTGCTTTCTTCTGCAAATCGTCGCCCCAAATAATCTGAACGTACAAAAATCGCCCTAAAACCGTTAAAAATAAAAAGGCTATTGCGCAAATCATTGCGAATAACCTCTTTCGTAATATTGATATCGATAACTCTTGTTTTATGGCAGTGGACCTCCTCAGTCTTTTACCATATTATATTCACCCTCGGCAATCTCAATAACATGCTCGTCCGAAGAAATTGCGTTTAATCTTTCATCCAACGACTGATATTCCGCTTTTAAAGACGCAAGATTTTCGGTTTTTTCACGCATATTTAAATTAAGCGCGGATAAAACGCTTGTATTAATGACGATCAAAGCCATAATTGCAACGACGACAAGTGCGTAAAGCGCGATCATCAACTTTCCCTTTGCGTTAAGATAATACCCCTGCTGTTCCTCTTCCTTTTGAAGATCTTGATACAGCGTATCCATATCGGTTTCGGTAAACTGCATCGTCGTGGAAGAAGGCTTGAGATCGTCTGCGATTGCAGGCTTTTCAGGTGCTTCGACAACAGCCTGAGCACGCTCCGGTTGCTTATACTGCAATTTCGGAACGGAGTCCTCTTTGACGACACGATCGACAACCTCTTCCTTTTGGTCGAGGTATTTTTCATAATTCATCAAAAGATCAAGATTTTGCGATATTCTCGATCTCTCGTTCATTTTTAGATCAACCGCTTCGTTAACGGCATCTTTTACAAGATATTCGTTATAAGACGTCGGGATTTCTCTCTCCAACGTAGCGACATTGGTTCTTTCTCTTTCGGTTGCGATTTCGCTCTGCGAACGACGTGTCGTGATCATAGTTCTCCTCTCCTTATATTTTTTCGGCAATTCTCAATTTCGCGCTTTTTGATCGCGGATTTCTCTCCGCTTCTTCCCTTATCGCCGTTACCGGCTTTCCTGTTATAATCTCAACTTCTTTTCTCTTTCCGCAAACGCAAACGGGAAGTCTTTTATCACAGATACAATCTGTTTCCAACTCTTTAAACGCTTGCTTGACGATTCTGTCTTCCAAAGAATGGAAAGTCAGAATGACGATTCTTCCGCCTGTTTTCAGGCTTCTCGCCATAGCCATTACCGTTTCTCTCAAATCATCCAATTCGTGATTGACTTCTATTCGGATCGCTTGAAAGGTTCTGCGCGCCGGATGTCCGTCCTGCTGAAACTTTTTCGGAATACTTCTTTCGATGATTTCGGTTAATTCCCCCGAGCGACGTATCGCATGCGTTTTTCTCACCGATACGATTTCTCTCGCTATTCGTCCGGAAAACCGCTCTTCCCCGAATTCGGATAAAATCTTTTTAAGATTTTCTTCCGAATACGTATTGATTACATCTTCCGCAGTTAAACTTTGATCGGGATTCATGCGCATATCCAAAGCGCAATCCGCATTATAAGAAAAACCGCGACTTTTGTCATCCAACTGGAAACTCGAAACGCCTAAATCCAACAAAACTCCGTCTAACGCCGATATTCCGTTTTCTTCCATCACGTATTTGAAATTTTTGTAATTATCGTGCACCAAGGTAAATCTTCCCGAAAATTCGGAAAGTCTCTTTCTCGCGCGCTCGATACTTTCGGTATCAAGATCCGTGGCGATCAATCGTCCCGCCGACGTCCTCCTCAGTATTTCATACGAGTGGCCCCCGCCGCCGAGCGTACCGTCAAAGTATATTCCGTCATCCTTTAATTTTAGCCCTTCCATGCATTCTTCCAGCATGACGGGAATATGTTGCAACCGTTCCATTAAATTCCCAAATTTCCAACAACTTCGTCAAAATCCGCATCCGAATTGTATTCTTCCCACGATTCGGCACTCCAAATTTCGATACATTTAACGTTTTTCATAACAACAACGTCTTTCTTGATTTTTGCAAACCCTCTCAGTTCTTCGGGAATCAAAATTCTGCCCTGCTTATCCTCCTCCGCATCCCACGCCGAAGCAGTAAGAATACGAAGCGGCTTCATTGCCTTTGCATCAAAGATGGAAACGCCTTGTAACTTCTCTCGAAGTTCCGCCAACTCAGGTTGGGAAAAAACGAATAAGCAGCCGCTCGTACCCTTAGTAATCGTGTAACGATCACCAAGCACCTCTCTGAGCTTGGCAGGAATTCTCATTCTGTTTTTCGCATCAAGTTGATGGCGATAAATTCTCCCGAACATGATATGAATGGTTTCCTCTTGTTGATATATCTATCATAAACTATTTTTTGCCCACTGTCAACCACTTTTGCAAAATTTTTTTTAATTTTTTGAAAATTTTTCGTAATATTCACCCCATCTAACCACTTTTTATCTCTGTTTAGCAAAAACGCAAAAATACAGACCGATTCCAATCGGAATTTTCGCCAAAAAACAAAACATTTGTTCGCACCGCAAAAATGTCGGTTTTTACGGCATTTTTCAACCTTTTTTGCAGCATATCGTACCCGTCTGAAATAACTGCATTCGGAAACACCTTAACAAACGTTTCTCGAACAAACCAATAATGCGTACAACCCAGCACGATTTTATCGTATTCGACGGGTATTTTTCCGAGGTGGTCAAGAATGGTCAATTTTTTTAAATCGAAGGCTGATTTTTCGATTTCTTGCGCCAAATTCGGCAACGAATACAATGCGGCCGACGCTCCGTTTTTTGCCAAACAAGCGACGGTGTTCGGCGTTCCGAAGATCGCTCCGCCACGCCCCGGATCGGGCGGAACGATTCCGAAAACAGGAACGGGCGAATACTTTTCGATAAATTTCAAAACGGTCATGCTCATCGTGTTACACGCCAAAACAATTTCGGTCGCCCCTGCCGCCAACAATCGATCGACGTTCCCTTTCGCCAAACGGAATAGTTCTTTTTCCGAACGATTCCCGTAAGGCATATTGGAATTATCCCCCAAATATAAATAATTTCCACCCTTCCAATCTTTAATCAATCGAATCAAAACAGATACTCCGCCGATTCCACTGTCGTAAATTCCGATTTTTGTTTCCATCTTTCACCTTCGCTTATTGTATGATCAAAGGGGCAAAAGCGGTGAATTTGCAAATTTTTATTAAAAAATCCGAAAATCTTCTTCAAATATAGTTGCTTTACAAATCGGTTTATGATAAAATACCTATGTTACCTAGACAAAACAACTGAAAGGAGTAAAGAAAGTGCCAAATATTAAATCCGCAAAAAAGCGCGTATTGGTTAATGTGAAGAAAAACGAAGAGAACAAAATGATTAAATCTTCCGTTAGAACCGCGATTAAAAAGATTGAGGCGCTGATTAAAGAAGGGAAAATCGAAGAAGCAAAAACTCTTCTCCCCGAAACGTTCAAAACTATTGACAGCGCTTGCTCAAAAGGCGTCATTCACAAAAATAACGCCGCAAACAAAAAGTCTAAGATCGCAAAAAAACTGAACGTTCAAGCGACGGTTTAGTTAATTTCGTCTAAACGAAGCAGACGAGGAAAATTCCTCGTCTTTTTTTCGTTGCAATAAAAAAACGATCCTGTCGCTTTTCTCAATCGAAATCAATTTTAAAAGCCCAAAATCGCCCTAAACTTATCTTTTTGAGGAAACACGTTCCTTTCAAAAACAACATGTTAAAATCTTGACAAAATCCATTCATTACTTAAAACTTCGCAAGTAAATCCGACTCTTTCACAAAATATTCGCGCTTTACTAACCCGTTTTCGTCAAACCCCACACCCTCATTTCGCAAAAGAGCGATCTGCACGTTTTCTCCGCCAAACGCAAATGCCGACGAAACGCGACCGTCTTTGTTTACAACGCGATAACAAGGAATCCGTTCGGGATCGGGATTTCCATGCAACGCCCAGCCGACTTGTCTTGCCATACGAGGAAACCCGATTATGCAGGCAATTTGTCCGTAACTCATCACCTTTCCGTACGGAATTTGCTTTACTACCTCATATACTTTTTCAAAAAAATTCATACTGCCGCCTAAAAGTTTTTCCACCCCATTAAAAAAGTCTTAACGAAACAAATCGCGATTCTCGCCATTACAACTTTTCCATCCGACAAACTACTCTTTTACTGCTTATCAATCAGTCCGACTCGCAGACAATTTATGATAGATCGAAGTAATTCCTCGCAATATATCCAAATGTTCGAAATCCTTATGGTATACGATGTTAATCTCGCGCACCATAGATAAATTTTCAATTGGAATTACAGTCAATTTCTTTTTTCTGATCTCATTCAAACAAGCGCTCTTCGGCAAAATGGAAACGCCGAAATCATGAATCACAAGATCCTTAATCGTCGCAATATTATCCACTTCGATCGTCACGTTAAACGCGTCCAAATCCTCGTTATTGCTTTCTAAATGCGCCTCAAAAAGCGATCTTGTACCGGAATTCGGCAGACGAAGAATCAACTTTTCCTTTTTCAACTCATCCAACGTAATAACGCTTCTCTTCGACAGCGGATTTTGATTTCCGACAGCTAAGACAAGACAATCGGTATCCAACAAAATACTGTTGAAATTATAATCGAGGATTCGCCCTTCCGCCACAATCAAATCAATTTGATAGGTCTTTAATTTATTATAAAGATTATTGATATCATCGGATAAAATACGGATATTGACGCCTTCGTGCTCCTTTGCGTATTTTGCAAATACCTCGGACACTACGTTGCTTTCGGACGTATGCGAAACGCCGACCGTCAAATGCTTGACGTTCTTCTTGCTGTCCTTAATCGCCAAACGAAGATTTTCATACAATTGAACAATCCTACTGGCATATTTAACCGCTATTTCCCCTTCTTTTGTCAAACTCAACGTTCGCTCGGATCGATTAAACAACTTAATCCCGAGATCTTCTTCTAATTGACGGATATGCTGACTAACCGCCGGTTGCGTTAATCCGAGCGTTTCCGCCGCCTTTGTAAAACTCTTCTTTTCAACCACAACGAGCAACGTGGTAATTTTTGCATCCAACATAATGATTATTTTGTTTTCTTATTGAAAAGCACACCTCTTATAATCATTTATTATAACAAGCCGTGAAAAAATGTCAACTGATTTCAAGATATTTTTCGACGAATCAACATCCTTTCGGGCGGTTTTATAGCCGAATACCGCAAAGAAGAAGAAAGCGCAGCCGCCGCCTCCGAAAAGAGCGATTGATCGGATGCATACAAAACGGCTATTTCTTCTCCGCAACGAACAAAATCCCCCGTCTTTTTTAACACTCGAATCCCTGCCGTTGCATCGATCTTATCTTCTTTCGTATTTCTGCCCGCACCAAGCAAAACGCTCGCGCGCCCGTATTCCTCGGTATTCATCGAACAGATATACCCGTCCTGCTCTGCACGAACGACAAACTCATATTTTGCCACAGGAAACCGATTCGGCTCTTCCAAATAAGACGCGTCACCGCCCTGCGCAATCACCACATCGCGAAACGCAGCATAAGCCTTGCCGGACGAAACGACTTCCGTCACCATTTTTTCACATTCTTTCTGCGATTTTCCGTAAGTCTCCTCTAATATAGCGACGGAAAGCGCATAACAGAGTTCGGTCAAATCGGAAGGACCTTTTCCTTGCAACACCTCTAACGCCTCTTTTACTTCTAACGTGTTCCCGATCGCATTTCCCAACGGAACAGACATATCCGTAATCAAAGCCGCGGTTTTCTTTCCTGCACGCTTGCCGATTTCCACCATATAAGACGCCAAAGCAATCGCTTCCTCTTCTGTTTTCATAAAAGCGCCGCTCCCCGTTTTTACGTCGAGCACGATAACGTCCGCCCCTGCGGCAAGTTTCTTTCCCATTACGCTCGCAGCAATCAATGCAGGGCTATCAATCGTCGCGGTTACGTCCCTTAGCGCATATAATTTCTTGTCCGCAGGTGCTAAATCGCCGGACTGCCCGATGACCGCAAGCCCGTTTTCTCTAACAACACGCAAAAAATCACAAACGGAAAGTTCTGTTTTTACCCCCGGAATCGACTCCAACTTATCAATCGTTCCACCGGTATGCCCCAAGCCTCGTCCGCTCATCTTCGCAACTTTAACGCCGCACGCAGCGACGATCGGAGCGACGATCAACGTCGTTTTATCCCCCACTCCGCCGGTCGAATGTTTATCAGCCTTAACACCGTCAATCGCCGAAAGATCCACTTGCTCTCCCGAACGAGCAATCGCAAGCGTAAGATCGGTCGCTTCCGTCAAAGACATTCCTTTCAAATAAATCGCCATCAAAAGAGCGGATATTTGATAATCCGGAATATTCCCACTCGTAACGCCGTCGATAAAAAAATCAATTTCCTTTCGATTTAACGAAAATCCGTCTCTTTTTTTACGAATAATATCATACATTCTCATAACACACCTCTAAAAACACTTTTCCCTTACATATTATAATTTACCGCAACGCAAGATAGTCAAACCGTTATTGCATCATATTCCAAAAACTCTTTCCTTCTAATCCGTAATTAACGGACAAACATTCCGCAATTGTTGCGGCAACATCCGAAAACGTCTCTCTGACGCCGAGATTCACTCCATGTTTCAACTCTTTTCCGTATGCAAGAATAGGAACATACTCCCTTGAATGGTCGGTAGACGGCGTAACCGGATCACAGCCGTGGTCCGCCGTAATCAACAACAAATCGTCCCTTTTTAATTGATCTAAAAAGCGACCGAGAAAAAGATCGAAGCGATTCAGCGCTTCCGCATACCCAATTGCGTCATTCCGATGTCCGTAAAGCATATCGAAATCGACAAGGTTGACAAAACACAATCCGTCAAAATTCCGCAACGAAACAGATTCCAGCACATTCATTCCGTCCGAATTCCCCGTAGTCGGAATCGCTTCGGTAATGCCCGTTCCTGCAAAAATATCGCTGATCTTTCCGACGGCAATCACGTCTTTTCCAGCATCCTTTAAGACGTTCAAAAGATGATACGGCGGTTTCACCGAAAAATCATGACGGTTTGCCGTCCTCGTAAACGGATATTCCCCCGTAAAAGGACGCGCAATAACACGACCGACCGCATACTGTCCCGTTAAAATGTCCCGTGCGATTTTACACGCACGATACAACTCTTCCAAAGAGATTACACTCTCGTGCGCCGCAATTTGGAAGACGGAATCCGCCGACGTATAGACAATATACGAACCCGTCCTTTTGTGTTCTTCCCCGTAATCCTTAATAACCTCAGTCCCTGAATACGGACGGTTGCAAAGTGTTTTTCGACCGGTTCTTCGTTCGAATTCATCGATAATTTCCTTCGGAAAGCCATTCGGAAAAACGGGAAACGGACGTTCCGAGCGTACCCCGGCAAGTTCCCAATGCCCCGTGGTCGTATCTTTTCCGACACTCGATTCCGCCATTTTTCCGTATGCACCGAGCGGAATCGTTTGCACTTTGGGGAAAACGCCGTCAATATGAAACAATCCCAAAGAGGCAAGATTCGGAACGGATAAAATTCCCGTGTCCGCACAAGCACGCAGAGTATTGCTTCCGCAATCGCCGTAATCGGCGGCATCCGGCAGTTCACCGATGCCAAAACTATCTAAAACGATTAAAAAAACGCGCTTCATACCAATCGCAACGCGACCTCCGTCATGTCGACAAAAGAATTTTGACGCTCCTCGGCCGTACACTTCTCTCCCGTAAAAATCTTATCACTGACAGTACACAATGCCAATGCTCTTTTCCCCGCACGAGCGGCGTTCGCATAAAGCGCGGCAGTCTCCATTTCAACAGCCAAAACGCCCATATTCTTCCATTTTAACAAACTGTCCGATTCATCGTAAAAAACGTCGCTGGAAAGAAGATTCCCCACGCGAAACGGGATTTTACGCGCTTCACAAAGAATCTGCGCGCGACGAACAAGATCGTAATCGGCAATCGGCGCAAAACTACCGCGCAACCCGAACTGCGCAAGATAATTACTGTCCGTACACGCGCCCATTCCGATCACCAAATCACGAAGATTCAATCCGTCCGCAATTGCTCCCGCAGAACCGATCCGAATAATTGAATCCACATCGTAAAAACGATAAAGTTCATACGAATAAATTCCGATTGACGGCATTCCCATTCCGGACGCCATAACCGTAACGCGTTTCTCCTCGAAATAACCGGTATACCCCTGCACGCCGCGAATATTATTAACCAACTCCGCCTTTTCCAAAAAACGTTCGGCAATCGCCTTAGCGCGAAGCGGATCTCCCGGCATTAAAACCGTTTTAGCAATCTCGTCCTTTTTTGCCTGAATATGAATTGTCGGCACACTCATTTTCTTTCCTCCTGTACTAATTTTATAATTTTACTGCTTCCCAAGCGCGAAGCGCCGAGTTTTATCAATTCTTCCGCAAACGAAAGAGACGAAATTCCTCCCGCCGCTTTGATTTTTACGTTTTTCCCGACATGCTCTGAAAAAAGAACAATATCGGCACTTACCGCACCTGCCGTACCGAATCCCGTTGACGTCTTGATAAAGTCGGCTCCGCTGTTTGTCACGATCTCGCACGCCCTGATTTTTTCCTCACGCGTTAAATAACAAGTTTCAACGATCACCTTTAAAACGCGTTCGCCGCAGATCTCTTTCAGTAATTTCAAATCTGCCTGAATCTTTCGATCGTTCCCGTCTTTCAAATCGCCGAGATCAATCACAACGTCCAACTCGTCCGCACCGTCGGAAACGGCATTTTCACACTCAAACGCCTTTACGCGATTGCACTGATACCCGTTCGGAAAGCCGATAACCGTACAAATCGGCACGGCATTCCCCTTATACGCTTTCGCTCGTTTCACCATAGACGGCGGAATACATGCGGATGCGGTTTTATACAATTCCGCTTCGTCTAAAACCTTCTTTACTTCCGACCACGTAGCAGTCTGAGATAATATCGTGTGATCTACTTTATTTAAAATATCATGAATTTCCATATAATCAAATCCTTTCGTTTTTTTCATTATACCACAAATCGGCAAAGTTTAGTTATTTATTTGACTAATTTTCTTTCATCGGTTAAAATAAAAGAAGAAAAACTACAACAGATTCCTAACAAACACGATTTTATCAGACATAATAAACTAAAAAAACATAATATTTTTGCTGATAATTTTGTGTTTTTAGAAAAATCATTTTAAGGGAAAAGACAAATGCTATTGATTTCTTTCGGAAACGCAGTCGATCTCGATTTTCAAACCGTATTTTGTATTCTCGCTTTCCTATTTATGCTCGGATCAATGTGCGGTTGGGTATTAGAACTCCTCTTTCGCAGAATTTTTACCGCTAAAAAATGGATCAATCCGGGATTCCTTACAGGCCCGTATCTTCCGATTTACGGTTTCGGAATCTCCGTTCTGTTTGCTGTTTGCTCGTTGGATTATAAAACCATTCTGCACTTCGATTTTTGGAACAATCAAATTGTATACGATATTTTCGTGATCTTGTTGATCGGAATCGCCATGACCTTAATCGAGCTTATCGCCGGCTTGATCTTTATCCGAGGAATGAAGATTCGTTTATGGGATTACTCCGACCGTTGGGGAAATTGGAAAGGAATCATTTGCCCGTTGTTTTCACTGCTTTGGACGCTAGCAGGCGCGCTCTTTTATTTCTTTCTCAACCCCCTATTGATGAAAAGCGTTTATTGGCTATTATCGAATTATTACTTTATCTTTTTTGTCGGAATATTCTTCGGCATCGTGATTATAGATTTCTGCGCGTCTGTCAAACTGACTACGCGAATCAAGTCTCTTGCGGAAGAAAAGCAGATCGTCGTAAAATTTGAAAAACTTAAAGAAAGCATTAAATCGGAATTAGAGGCAAAAAAAGAAAAAGCAAAATTCCTTTTTGCATTTCACTCTTCCCACAAACTCGAAGAACATATGGAAACATACGTTAAAGACGAAGACGCATCGAAAATAATAAAAGAACAAAAGGAATTTGAAAAAGAATGAGTTTGTATTTTGAAGAATTCGGAAACGGAGAGCCTCTTGTACTTCTCCACGGAAACGGAGAAGACCACACCTATTTTTCCAAACAAATTTCAACATTCTCCGCGTTTTTTCGCGTAATCGCGCTCGACACGCGAGGACACGGAAAATCTCCTCGCGGCAATTCCCCGCTATCGATCGACAGTTTCGCAGACGACTTGAAAGATTTTTTAGACGAAAAAAAACTTCGTTCGATTCACCTGCTCGGTTTTTCGGACGGAGCGAATATTGCCATAACCTTTGCGCTTCGTTACCCCCGATTTTTAAAGAGTTTAATCTTGAACGGGGCTAATTTAAATCCGAACGGAATCAAGCGTTCGACGCAGTTTCCCATCGAATTAGGGTATAAAATCGCTTCTCGATTTCAAAACAAAAACGAAAAAGCAAAATTAAATGCAGAAATTCTCGGTCTAATGGTAAACGAACCGCACATTTCGCCAACCGATTTACAAGCCATTTCCGTCAAAACGCTCGTTATAACCGGAACAAACGACATGATAAAAGACGATCATACCGCCTTAATCGCACAATCCATTCCGCAAGCGGAATGGATAAAAATCAAGGGAAACCATTTTATCGCCGCAAAAAAGAGTGAAGAATTTAATCGCGTCGTTTTAAATTTTTTACGTTCCTAACAACACTCGAAAAAAATAAAAAACTCGGTCTTTGACGCTCCAATGAATATTTCGCCTTTGAAGAACATTTCAAACCCCGAGTTTTTCCTTAGCGATTGATTTCCATCAAACTAATCGCATCTTTAATTGTTTTTTCCATTGCTTCTTTGCCGTATTTATCGACTTCCGTCTTATTCTTCTCGCCATGTGTCAAACACCCGGCGCCGCCGATACAACCGCCCACACAAGCCATTCCCTCGATGAAATTCGCATCAAGGACGCCCTTTGACGCTTTCATGAGAGCGATTTTACATTCTTCGATTCCGTCGCAAGAAACAGCCTTACATTCAAAATCCGTCAAGCCGCGCTCTTTCAATCCCTCTGCCACCGCTTCTCCCAAGCCGCCGCTACGCGCAAAAATCCTGCCGTAGTAAGAAGCGTTATCGAGCGCGGTCTCTTCAAGCGTCGTAATATCGATATCTTTCCCGTCAAACAACGCCTGCAATTCCTCAAACGTAATCACGCTGTCAACATACTCTCGCACAGATTCCTTTTGATATTCCATCTTCTTTGCGGTGCACGGTCCGATAAACACGACTTTTACGTTTTCATGATGTTCTTTAATATATTTTGAAATCGTCGCAGCAGGAGAAAGATTATGAGAAATTTTATCTTTCAACTGCGGAAAATTCTTTTCAATAAAACTGACAAACGCCGGGCAACAAGAACTTGTCAAAAACTTTTTATCATACAGTTCTTTGCACTCCTCGTACGCAACCATATCCGCACCCAACGCCGCTTCCACAACGGCATGGAAACCGAGTTCCTTGATTCCCGTAATCACCTGTCCTAATTTCGCATACGTAAATTGACTGGAAACAGACGGCGCGACAACCGCATACACACGCGTTCCTTGCGCCTTGCTCTTTTTCAAAATATCGATCACGTTCAATATATACGATTTATCCATAATCGCACCGAACGGACACTGATAAACACAGGCTCCGCAAGAAATGCATTTTTGATTGTCGATTTTAGCGGCTTTATGCTCATCCATCGAAATCGCCTTTACCTTACACGACATCACGCACGGACGTTTCCGATTGACGATCGCCATATACGGACACACCTTAGCACACATTCCGCACTCCACGCACTTTGTCTTGTCGATATGCGCCTTTTGGTTGTGATCAAAGGTAATCGCACCTCTTTTACATACGTCCTCGCACCGATGCGCAATACAACCGCGGCACGCGTCGCTGACCTCATATCCGCCGACAGGACACTCGTCGCACGCAATATCGATCACCTCGATTACGTTGGGATTCGACTTATCTCCCCCCATTGCAAGTTTCACGCGCTCGGAAAGAATCGCGCGCTCCTTATAAACGCAGCAGCGCATCGTCGGTTCTTTTCCGGGAACAATGATTTTCGGAATATCCATCATATTTTCCAACAGCGTGTCATTAAATGCTTGACGCGCTACCTCGCGCAAAACCTTATATTTTAAGTGTTGTACCTTCGTATCGAATTTTCTCATATAAACATCCTTCTAATCGTAATTTACCAACACCGTTTTCCCCATTCTTCTCAAATTATCGGATAACGTTTCCACCAGTTTTAATTTCATCGTTATATTGATCGGCAAGCCTTGATGCGCTTTGTTAATCGACTGTCCTACAAAAAAAGTCACGGAAGTCGCCTTTACAAAAAGATAATCCGCCAAAAGCGACGCACCGTCCTTTTTCTTGAAATACTTCGGCGTAAGGTCGTTCGGCGAAAGATACCGCTCGGATAATTGTAACAATTTTCGAAGCGTCAAAACGCCCTCCGTCGTCAAATCGATCCCGTCAATATAACCGATCGGCGGGACTTCCGAATCCGGATAATCAAACGAAGCAACCACTTTCTTTCCCAAGTAGCGCGCGACAATTTGAGAACTCGTGCCGCCGCAAACGATTTTTTTCCCGTCTTCTTCTAAAAAACGAGCGATATAAAAATTATCCTGCGACTGATCGACGGGCGGTCCTACCATAATGCTGACCGGCCATTCCGACCTCACGCGAACGGCAGCAACCGTCGTATCATCCCCCGGACAACTCATATAAAGATCGTTACACGCCCCCGCTAAAAGCCCTGCAATACAAGGCGCGGTCATATCCGGTTCGACAACACGCTCCAAAAATTCCATTACTTCCGGACGTTGCCAACCGAAATTCAAAGTCATACCGATTCCGGCATGAATCACGCCGTCGCTCATCACAACGATAACGTCATTTTCTTGCAAGGACAAATCAGACTTATAAACCGTTTTTCCGAGAACATTCATTTCGGTTCGCTGAAAATCGCCGCATTTCCCGTTGCTCATCAAAATCGCCTGCGGATTATCGAATTCGAACAAGTACCCCTTCCCTTGCTTATTGATATGAATCACGGAAAAAGTTGCATAAGCAACCCCTCGAACCTTGCAAACGGGAAGCGATTGCAAAATCGTTTCGACGCAAGCCTCGATCCCGATTCCGTTCGCAACCATCGTGCAAAGAATTT
Organism: uncultured Clostridia bacterium; assembly: GCA_964426105.1. Lineage (GTDB taxonomy): Bacteria > Bacillota > Clostridia > Christensenellales > Borkfalkiaceae > UMGS621. The sequence goes on from CAYRPB010000007.1 coordinate 30,748, forward strand.
TTGAGGTCAACGTCGCAAGAATATTCGCTTTCACACCGCTGCCCAAGCCGTCCGCAAGAACAAGCGTCGTGTAATCTCCGTTCACGATAGTTTCAACCTTATCGCCGCAAAGTTCCTCGTTCTTCTTATTCAAAGACGTATAACCGCTTTCCAGACAAAACCCCATCTCAATCTCCCTTCGTTTCTTCCGTTAGGGTTTCTTTGAGTTTCAACAACGCGACCTTGGTTTCCGCAGTCGTTTCACCCAACAAAGAAGCGATTTCCTGCGCAACGCGCATCTGCTTTTTAATCACCTCGTCGGTAGTCGAAAGCGTATCCATTTTAACGCGTTTTAACCGTTCGTCATAACGAGCCTCCGCCGTGATATCTTTCATTACGGCA
>CAYRPB010000008.1:0-18078 GCA_964426105.1 uncultured Clostridia bacterium
CCGTCGTCCGCAGCGATCACGATGACCGCGATGTCCGTCGCCTGCGCGCCGCGCATTCTCATTGCGGTAAACGCCGCGTGTCCCGGCGTATCCAAGAACGTAATCGGCTTTCCGCCGACCGAAACTTGATACGCGCCGATATGCTGCGTAATGCCGCCGGCCTCTCCTGCCGTAACGTTCGTTTTGCGGATACGGTCCAGAAGCGACGTCTTACCGTGGTCGACGTGTCCCATAACGGTTACGACCGGCGGGCGCTTGACGAGATTGGTATCGTCTTCCGCATCCTCGCCGAACGCGTCCGCAAGAACGTCCTCGGCGGTCTTTTCCAACTTCAATTCAAGAGTAATTCCCAAATCGGAAGCGATATATTCGGCGGTATCGAAATCGATCGAATCGTTAATGGTCTTCATGATGCCCTCTTTGAAAAGGCGTTTGGTAATTTCAATCGCGGAAATTCCCAACTTTTCGGAAAGAACCTTTAACGGAATCACTTCGGTCGTGATCACCGCATGCTCTATCTTGACGAATTGCTCGTTTACCTGCTGTTTTTGCTTCTTCGCAGGGCGCAATTTCCGATACCCCGTCTTGTTCTCGTCAAAATCGGATACCGAAACTTGCTGCTTAACCAGTGCGCGTTTAGACAGCGTCTTTTTCTCTTCGTAATTTTTATCTTTCTTTTTCGGCGCAGCCTTTTGAGGAGCGGGCGCAATCGGTCTCGGTGCTTCAAACGGCTTGGGACGAACGCCCTGCGGCCGTTGTCCGTTGGGGCGAATGCCCTGTCCTTGTCCCTGTCCGGGACGCGATCCCGTCTGCGACCTTCCGCTCTGCTGTCCCTGCCCGGAACGAGGAGAACGCTGTTCCCAATTTCCCTGACGGGGCGGCCGTTCGCGGTTTACGCCGTCGCGATCACGCGAAGAATCCCTCTGCCGCGGCGCGCGGTCGCGATATTCTCCGTTCTGCCTCGGCGCGCGGTCGCGCGCGCTTTCCGACTGAACGGGCGCAGACGAAGTCTTTTGAACGGGAATCTGTACGGATTCCGTCTTTCCGACGGGCGGTTCCGACTTTGTCCCCGCCTTTTGCTCTCCTTTCGGCTCTGCTCTTTGTTTCGTTTTTTGTTCTGCTTTCGATTCTCTCTTCGGTTCTGATTTTTGCTCCGTTTTTTGAATCGGCGCTTCCGTCGGCTGTTCGGAAACAACGGGCTTCGACGCTTCCGCCTTGGCAGCGACCTTGGGGACTTCTTCCGTCGGCTTCGATTCCGCCTTGCGCGCCGACTCTTCGGCGGCTTTCGCTTCGGCGGCTTTTGCGGCAGCCTTAGCCTCTTCTTCCGCGCGCTCCAAACGCTCGCGTTCTAAACGCGTTTCCGAAAGAGCCTTGCTCTTTTCCGACAACGCCTTTTTCACACCGACAAGAGACTCCTCGGACGATTTCAACCGATTCAAAAGAGAAGAAACGCCCTCCTCTTTTAAAATCGTCCCGAGATTTTTAATATTCTCAAATTGAATTTCTTTCTTTTCAGCCATTCGTAACAGCCTCCCCTGCTTGATACTCCGTAAATTGTTCGTCTAAATTCGCCAAAACCGCGTTCGCCAAGGATCGATCGGTGATCGCCGCCACCTTGCAATTTTCCCGATGCGTCAATTGCTCCAACGTCATTCCCTTGCAAAGAACCGCGCGACAATTCAATTTTCTCGCGAGTTTCGCCGCTTCCTTCGCCGTGTTTTCGCTCGCCGTAGCGCAGAGCAAAAGAACGTGAGCGCGCTTTAACGTAGCGACGGAATTCGTTCCGCAACGGCATTTACCGGCGCGAAGCGCGAATCCGACATACGTTTCGATTTTACTTCTTTCCAAAAAAATCCTCCTCGATGCGATCGTATACCGCAAGCGGCACGTCCGCTGAGAACGCCTTATTTAACAGTCTGTATTTTTTTAATTTCGCGATGCACGCGCCGTCGTTGCACACGTATGCGCCGCGCCCCGCCTTTTTCCCCGTCGTATCCAAAAAGATCTCTCCGTCCGCGTTTTTAACCACGCGAATCAACGTTCTTTTCTCTTTCATCTCCCGACAGGCAATGCACATTCTTTGGGGAATTTTCCGTTCCGCCATAGATTATACTTCCTCTGTGGCAAAAACGGAGGACTCGCTCTTGACGTCGATCTTCCAATTCGTCAGTTTCACGGCAAGACGCGCGTTCTGCCCGTCTCTGCCGATCGCCAAGGACAACTTGTCGTCGGGTACGATCGCAAGCGCGGTATTCTCGCCCTCTTTCGCCGTCACTTTCAAAACTTTTGCGGGCGAAAGCGCTTTCGCGATAAATTCAAGCGGATCGGCACTCCAAGGAATGATATCAATCTTCTCTCCGCCGAGTTCTTGCACGACCGCGTTCACGCGCGCGCCTTTATTGCCGACGCATGCGCCGATCGCGTCCACCGACGGATCTTCGCTGTAAATTGCGATCTTCGTGCGGTTCCCCGGCTCGCGTGCGATGGACTTAATTGTCACGATCCCCTGCTTGATTTCGGGAACTTCGTTTTCAAAAAGCCGCTTTACAAGCCCCGTCGCCGTACGAGATACGATGATCTGCGCGTTGCGCCCCGCGCTCTTGACGCGTTTGACGTACACCTTGATTTTTTGATTCAACTCGTACTTTTCGCCTGCCACTTGATCTTGCGGCATTAAAACGCCCTCGATCTGTCCCGTTCCGATCTCGACGAAAATAGTCTTATCTTCGATTCTGCGAACAACGGCGGTCATGAGTTCGCCTTCCTTATCCTCGTACTCGTTGACGGTATTGGCGCGCTCGATCTCGCGAAGTTTCTGCATAACGACCTGCTTTGCCGTCTGCGCCGCGATTCTGCCGAAATCCTTTGGCATAATTTCTTCTCTCAACTCGTCCCCAGCCTTTAAGCCCGGCTTAAAATCCTGAGCCTCTTCGACGGAAAGTTGATGTTCGGGCTCGGTGACTTCTTCGACGACTTCTCTTACCGAAAAGATGCGAATGGTCTTTTTCTCCGGATCCATCTTTACCTCGATGCCGCTCTCTTCCCCCGAATGTTTCTTATAAGCAAAGACGAGCGCGTTTTCCAGCGCCTCGATAAACGCCTTCTGCGAAATACCCTTTTCCCGCTCTAAATCTTCGAGCGCCAGAAAGAAATCCTTGTTAATCATGTTTTCTCCTTTATTTTCTGTCTAAGTTATTCGAAACGAATCGCCTTGTTGATCTTTGCGATTTGTTTTAGTTCCAACGTATAAGTGTCCTTTCCGCAACGCAGACGGATCATCTCGCCGTTATATTCCGCGAGAGTCCCTTCCAAATATTTTTTGCCGCGGACAGACGCGTAAAGTTTTACCTCTACTTCTTGATTCAAATTCTTCTCGAAATCACGCGCGGTCTTGAACGGTCTGTCCAAACCTAAACTGGACACGTTTAAGGTGTACGCCGCGCCGAACGTGGGATCTAAACGGTCAAGCGGCTCGTCGATCGCGTTATGGAACGCCTCGCAAGCGTTCAGATCGATTCCGCCCTCCCGATCGATATAAATCGTGAGAGAAGGGTTCTGCCCTTTTTTGAATTCGGCTTCGACGACCTCGATTCCCATCGCCTCGCCGATCGGACGCAAAAACTCTTCGATTTGCGCCGTTTCCATTACACGCATCGCATTTTCCTCCTTTCAAAAAGAAATGAGAACGGGATTCCGTTCTCATTCGACAAGTCATCTTATGAAAGCACTTGCATTATAGCATAATTTCCGCCGTTTGGCAAGCGATTTACAAACTTTTTTTCATTTTCACCAGTTCGATGAACATTTCCGCCGTAGCGAGCGCATCCGAAAACGCGCGGTGGTGACGGAACTCGATATGGAAGTGTTCGCACACCGTGTTGAGTTTATGATTCGCGAGATTCGGAAGCACCTCTCGCGCAAGTTGAACGGTGTCTACGATCGGATTGTTATAATAAAAATCCAACGGTTTCGAGTAGAATTTAATAAACTTCGTATCGAAATCCGCGTTATGCGCGACGAGCGTCGTTCCCTTTGCAAACTTAAAAAAGTCCCCTGCCACCTGTTCGAACGTGGGCGCGTCCTTTACCATATCGTTGTCGATCCCCGTCAACTGCGTGATCTTCTCCGAAATCATGCGTTCGGGATTGACGAGTGTGGTAAAAGATTCCGTCACGACGCCGCCTTTGACGCGTACCGCACCGATCTCCGTAATCTTATCCACGGTGTAATCCGTCCCCGTCGTTTCCAAGTCGAAAACGACGAACTCGTTTTCGGTCAACGCCTTGGGAAGCGCGGTCGGGGCGGTGAACAAATCGGTCACCTTGACGTCTTCTACCGGTTGCGGAAACACGCACGTATATTCCGCAGGCGCGGAACGCCCCGTCTTTTGCGCCTTTTGAAAATCGGTTGGAAAGGTACAGCGATTGATCTTCCGAATTTTATAGCTCAAATTCCCGTTGTAGCGATCCAAAAAGCCCTCCGTAATAACAGCGTCGCCCTCTTTTAATTGCTGAATTTTGGCAAGCGTCGCCACGCGCGTAAAATACAGTCCGCCGATCTTTCCCGTCGTATCGTCCAAATCGAAGATATAAAAAGGCTTTCCCTTTTGCGTAAATTTTTCGCGAATTCCGACGATCTTTCCGCAGATAGTCACCTCGCCCTCGTTCGTGGCGTCCTCGATATAGATCGCCGTGTCCGTCGGATTTTCCGCATCGTCGATCGGCACGACGTCCGAAACGCGAATCGCGCGATGCTCCACGCGTTCCACGTCGTTTAAGCGCATTACGCTTTCCTCTAAGGGCGCGTCGTCCTCAGGTCGTTCGCAGATCACGCAAAGTCCCGAAAAATTGTCGCAAAAATTATGCTCCAAATCCGAATTCAACTTTTCAAACGCGTTGTTCCGCCGAAAATAATCCGCCGCCGCGGGCGAAAGGCGCAACGTATAACGAACGTTTTCGCCGATAATATCCAAATCGACGTCGCTCTCTTTCATCCCCGAACAGACGGACGGATAATTTTCTCGTGCGAATTTCACGATCCGCCGCGCAACGAGTTCTTTATCGCTCACGATTTTTTTCACCGAAAAACTCACGGAACGAAACCCGTCCGGCAACTCCGCCAACAAATAATTGAACATCTTTTCTTCCAGCGGCTTATCCACCGCCTTGTCGCAGATGAAATTAAATTTCAAATCACGGGCGTCTTTGTCGATGACGATATTAGCGATCTTGATCTTTTTCAATCGGTCGTCCAACCTTCTCAACTCTTCCAAAAAACGCTTTCCTGCTCCTACTTTAAGCACTCCTCTAACTCCTCGGTAAATTGTTTTTCCGCTTGTTCGGGCGTTCCCTTCCAAACGATTTCTCCCTTGCGAAAGATCACGCACTCGTCTCCGCTGCCGGCAATGCCGAGATCCGCATCCTTCCCCTCGCCGACGCCGTTAACCACGCAGCCCATTACGGCAACCTTTAAGGGCTTTTGAATTCCCTTTACTCTCTTTTCCAACCGCTTGGCAAACGCCGCCGCGTCCCAACGACAACGACCGCACGTAGGACAAGCCACTACGTCGATAAAATCGCGATCTAATCCGACCGCACGTAAAATTTCTCTCCCGACGACGACCTCTTCCGTCGTTTCTCCCGAAAGCGAAACGCGCAAAGTATCCCCGATTCCGTCCGTCAACAACGCGCCCAACGCGGTCGCGCTCTTATAAATTCCGCGCGCGGCAGTCCCTGCTTCGGTTACACCGAGATGGAGCGGATAATCACACCGTTCGGAAAGATAACGATACGCCTTGACCGTCAACGCGACGTCGGACGCCTTGACCGAAAGAACGATATCCGTCACCCCGTACCGTTCGAACGCACGCGCTTCCGCGAGCGCGCTTTCCGCAAGCGATTCGGCGGTTCTCCCCCCGTATCGTTCGTAAAACTCACGCGCGATACTGCCCGTATTCGCCCCTACTCGAACGGGAACCCCATGGGCACGAACGGCATCCGCAACCAGTCGAACGGAATTTTCTCCGCCTAAATTTCCGGGATTAACGCGCACTTTATCCGCACCGCTTTCCGCAGCAAGCACGGCAAGCCGTGCGTCAAAATGAATATCCGCCACGATCGGAATCCGAATTTTTTCTTTTACGCGCGCGATCGCCGTCGCGTCTGCGGCGGTCGGAACGGCAACACGAACGATATCGCACCCGACACGTTCCAACTCATGAATTTCTTTTACCGTTCCGTCAACGTCGGACGGCGGTAAAGTCGTCATGGACTGCACCGTAACGGGCGAACCGCCGCCGATCGGGATTTTTCCGACAACCACCGATCTCGTATCTTTTCTTTCAATCATAGTTTTATTTTATTACAAGAACGGGCACAATGTCAATCGAAATGGAAAAATTAAATCCACCCGTTTCCGAAAACGCCGCGAATAACAAAGCGCTTTCTTAACACCCCTTACAAAAGAATTCGGCGGCAATGACCGTCAATCCTCGAAAAATCCCGCATTACCCGAAACCCTGGATTTATTTAATTTTTTTATAAGCGTTTTACTCCGTTTGCCGATTCGCGCTCCGCGCTAAAATTTTCACCATTAAACAAAATACTGCCGAAAACAACTATCAATAAAGTGAAGCGCCCCCAAAAGTCGGACAAACTTTTGGGGGCGCTTATCACTTGACATAATCTGATTTTCTTTGTTTTTACTTTTCCGCCATGCCGACAACAGACCGTTTTTTATAAAAGTCCGTCCTCAATATATTTCTTTATCGTTCTACTCAATTCGGATTTTTCAATCACCTCCAACACTTCCGATACACCCTCGCTCGAAAGAACTTGATTATACACCTCTTGCCGATACGAATAATCCCCTTCCGTTTTCATGATTTTCTTTAAGATTTCTTCTTTTTTTATCGTTAACGGTTCTTGAAACTCTTTCGTCACCTCTATTACGTATTTCTCTCCGAACTCGAATTGTTCGAGCACAAAACTAACGCAATCGGCATATAATTTTTTTACCTCGATTTTCACTCCGTTCCGATATACGTTTAAGTTTCCGCGTTTTATGTTTTTTAGCGCAAATTTTACGTTGCGCTTTAACGAGCAAGCACTGCTTTCGACAACGATTCTTAACTTATCGGCGGTACTTTCCACCTTAAAACGCGTTGTTACGTCATCTTCGTAAAACACATATTCCGAATTTCCGTCATAGATATCCACTCTTAAACGATTCGGATTAACGCACAAATTTCCGCTATCCTCGGAATACGGAATAATAGCCCCTTCTTTTGCCAAAACCGGAATACTTTCACAATCTCTGACAAACTCGTACTCTTTATCTCCGTCGTATACTTGCCCCGTGAAAAGATCCGTCCATTTCCCCTGCGGCAAATACCCCTTGACCGTCGCATATCCGTCTTCACTATGCGAGGTTATGGGAATCACCAACAATTGTTGTCCGAACATATACTCGTTTTTATATCGATATGCTCTTTCGTCTTTCGGATAATCATAATATAACGGTTCACAAAGCGCATACCCGTCTCTATGCGTAACAAAGGAATAAGAATACAAAAAAGGAATAAGACTATGCCGTAATCGTAAATACTTTTCCGCAATAACGCCCTCCGCTCCGTAATACCACGGCTCTTTTGTCGATACGGGATTACATTCCCCGTGTAAACGCATAATCGGATTAAACACCCCGAATTGTATAAAACGCAAATACAACTCGTTATCCTTTGCTCCGCCGTAGTGTCCGCCTATATCGTGACTCCAATAAGTATACCCGATATTGCTTGCGATTGCCGTAAAATAAGGCAAATAATTCAGCGTATCGAAACTAATTACGGTATCGCCCGAAAAGCCCAGCGGATACCGATGCGACCCAATATCCGCATAACGGGAGAGAATTAACGGTTCTTTTCGTTCGCTTCCGTTGTCGAGATAATGATAGTGATTCAACGCCCAAAGCGGATCGAAGCCTTTCAGTTTGCTGTTTTCGCCCTGTTGCCAATCAATCCACCAAAAATCGACTCCGTCCTTTTCGTACGGCTTATGAATTACGTCAAAATACGCCTCTATAAATTTTTCGTCTGTCATATCGAATTCTATCTGTTTTTCGCTTTTCGGATCGATTCCGACGGCTTTCGCCATTTCGGCATAACAATCCTCAAACCAACGAATCCCCAAAGACGGGTGCAAATTTAAGGTAACCTTTAAATTCAACGCTTTTAATTTTTTCAAAAAAGATTTGTAATCGGGAAAAAGTTCTTGATTCCAACTATACCCCGTCCAACCGTTATTTCCGCCGTAATAATCGGTATTCTTTCCGCTTTCGGTTATCTTCTTTTGCCGATCAAGATTGATAGAATAATGCCAATCCATATCCACCGTCGCAACCGTTAAGGGAATCCCCCTATCGAAAAAACGCGTTATCACCTGCATATACTCTTCTTCCGTATAATCATGATATCGACTCCACCAATTCCCGAACGCAAATCTCGGAATGACAGGGGGCTTCCCCGTAATCAAGTATAAAGCGTTAACGGCAGCGCGATAATCCGTTCCGTAAGCAAAAACATATACGTCTTTCTCTTGTTCGCGTCTTTCGCAAACCATTCCGTTATCCGACAAAACGAGAGAATCGTCGTTAAAAAACGCAATACCGCTCGTCGAACACACACCGTCTTCAAGCGTAATTTTTCCTTTTTTATTAGAAGGAAAAGCGTATTCGTCCCCTTTGCAACAGTCCAATGTTCTGACCGTTCCTCCGAGATTTCCGTCGTTGCTTATTTTTTTGCTTTCTCCGTTTAACACAATACGAATATCTTCAAAATTCTCAAAAACGTCTAATTCGCACGTTTGCGTGATTATTTTGAAGCATTCGCCGTCAACTTGCGTCGTAAAATTTTGCGGCGGCATATTTCTATACCAAACTTTTTGCGTCGCAAAATCACAAAACAGACGTTCTCCGTCCTTTTCAATCCGAAAAAGCCCGTTTTGCAAAACCGTTATACGGTAATCTTTGAAATATACGATATTTTGGCTATCCGCAATCGGATTCGTTTGCACTCTCAATCTCTTTTTCATAATTTCTTATCTTAAATGTTTTTTATTTTTAGCAAACGCTCCGATAAAAAATCGGAGCGTTTCAACTGACAAAAGGTAAATGACACAACTATGCCAAAGCAGTAATTTCAACGTAATCGAAGATAGCGGTATTCGAACCTGCGTTCAAGGAAATATACCCTTCGGTTAAATCCGAATTATATTCCAAATCCGCAATCGAAACGGTTACGCTTTCCCCGCCCATATCAAAAGTAATTACTCCGTTTTGAACGGTTAAGTGAACAGTAAAGAATCCGTCCGCATCGGCCACGCCGTCAACGCCGTAAGAAGTAAGAATCCCGTTTCCGATAAACAACGAACAAGTTCCCTGTGGATAAACAATCAACGTCAAAGTCTTCGTCTGGTGATTATTATTCGCATTCGATTTGTAGAATTCGATTCCGACAAATCCGCCGTTCGTGGTCATCTCTGCCACTTTCACTCTTGTCGAAAGCGTAAAATTCTTATATTTTCCGCTCGCGATCGCAACGCCGGCGTCCCAATTCTGCGGATTGTATCCGTTTATGGTAAGATATCCGTCCTTGATTGTATTCGCACCGCTATATTTGAGAAGCGTCGCGAAATCCGAATTGCCGTTAAAATCGTTCCGATAATTTCCACCGTAGTCGTTGCTGATTTCGGGATCGGCAGGCATCGGCTCGCTGATCAAGATTTCTTTATACAAATCCAAACAATCGGCAGCCGTACCGTCCGAAAGTCCGTAGCCTCTCAGCGCATTGAATCTGACGCCCGCGTTTTGAGAATAGAACGCGATCGCGCCCGAATGTAACACAGCGTCTTCATACGTATACGCCAATTTCAAGTCGTCTGCAGTATATTCGCCGGACTTTTCAAAATTCGCATAATAAACGTTTAACGTACGATTTTGGTAAGTTATGACGATAAAACAACTCGACGTATCCGTTATTCCGGTCGCAACGTTATTTACGAGTTGTTTTCCATCTGCGTACAAACTTAATTTACCCATATCGCTGATTCTGACGACAACGCCGCTCGAAAGATGACTTGCACCGACCGAAACGCCGAATGCGAAATCCGCATAACCGCGATATACAGTATTGATGCGATTGATTTGCAAATTATAAGAAACCGCGAAATCGCTTACGCTCAAGGCCTTCATCGTTATATAATTATAGTTGTCCGATGGCGACAATTCCAAATCGATATACTCCGAAGAAATAAGACTTTCTGTAATATACGCTTCTCCGACCGTAAACAATACATTGCCGGACGGAACATATACGTTATAGCTGTATAATTCAAACGTCGCCTTATTGCAAATCCAACCGAAATAGCCTTCGGTATCGGTCAAAGCATTATAGTAAAGGATCAACTCGGGATTATCGCCTTGATACAGCGCCAGCATCGTTCCCCTTACAACCAAAGTAAATTGTAATTGCTCACCCGTTTTCAATCCGCTCTGTCCGACAGCAACCACCGTCCCTGCGGAATTTGCGAGTTTAACCGTTCCGTCCGAAAATGCCTTAACCGTATAACCCGACGTTCCGTTGACAGTCGCTCTTCCGAAAATAACACCCACGTAAGAATTGCCCGTTTCGACAATATCGGTTATTTTGAGCGTATACGTAGCCCTGAAATCGGTTACCTTTTTGCTCGACAAATTATACAATGCCTTATTTGCCGTTTTATCCGTTTGCGCAATGCCGCCTTGAATGAATTCCCATTCGCCGTTTTTAACCGAATAGGTAATCGCATTATTGCTCGTGACGAAATTGAAATCCATCTCGCCTACGAAATAGTGAGCAGCCTTATCTTCGCTCGAAACAGAATCCCCGAAGCACCAATATCCGACGGTTGCGTTATCCGCTCCGGACCGTACCAACCCGGCATAAATATCCGAATAATTGACCGTAATATCGCCGAATTTTACAAACGTTTTTCCGTTATCGCTCGAAACAAGCGCCGTATACGTAGTTCCGGATTTTTGCATTTGCAAAACAATATCGCCGACAACGTTTTCGCTTTGTTCGTAAATACAGAGTTTTCCGTTAATGACTTGACCGACAATTAACGAAACCGTACTGCCGTCAAAATATCTGCCTGCAACGATATAATCGTTTTCCGACTGCAAAACGGTAAGTCCGGCAAAACTGCCTGCCGTTGACGGCTGATAACTGATCGCCGCTTTATGCGTAAAGTCTTGATACCCCGCGCGCGTCACGACGAACACGTCTTTTTCGCTTGCGTTCATATTAAGTTTTCCGTCCGTAAGCACAAGGGCGGAACCGTCGCCAAGCACCATTGCTTGCGAACCCAATCCGTTTTCAAAATTCGTTCCCGTTTGAGCGGAAAGTTCGGAAAGCGCAAGTCCTAACCGAACCGTTCCAGAAAGAGGAGCAACGCCGAGATAGATCTCGTAATCGAATTCAAGATTCATAGCGAAAAGGTCAACTTCTTCGTAACCGTTTCCTTTTTCAACAAATACGCGCATGACGTTATCTTGCGTTCTTCCGACCATAATCTTCGTAACACCAGACAAATCATAACTTGCGCCGACCGTATATTGCGTTCCGGCAACCGCACGAGAAATCAAACTCATCGTCCCGTTTGCAATTTTAACGCCGTAAAAAGCAGAGTCCTTGCTTTCGCAATCGCGAATCATGATCGCCGCTTCGCCGTCTACGGACTTCAATTCCGCCTCGATCGCGTAATTATTAAATCCTTTTCCGGACGCAAACGTAATATCGTCCGTTTCGCCCAACGAACCCGTACCTGCAAACGTGTATTCGTTCATATTTTCGGTAATAACCCTGCCGCCGCCGTTATAATCGCAAACCTTATATAATTCACGGTAGTTTCCTGCCGAACCCGTTACCAAAACGATACCGCAAGGATAAATATCCACCGTTACCTTTCCGTCCTTTACCGTATACTCTCTGCCCGACATATAATCGGTAAGAACCGTTCCGTCTTTCAAAGAAAGCAATTTTACGTCGAGTTCAAATCCGCGAACAACCGTTTCGTTTTGATTCAGCAACGTTACACACGCCGCACTATCGTCAAAACGAGCGTAAGCAAAAACGTCGTTTTCGTTATTTTTTCCCGCACTATACAAATCGGCAAAAGCCCCGAACCGATAGACCGAATCGTACTCCTTTCTGAGTTCGGTCAACGCAGACGTGAAATTATACAAATAATAATCCCATGTGGACTTATCCCAATTCATGGCAACGTCAAACGAATGATAACGCGTACTGTAATCGTTGATCGGACGGGAAAGACCGATTTCCTCTCCGTAGTAAATAACGGGAGAGCCGATGTAAGTAAACTGTATCAACTGAGCAGCCCCGAATTTTGCATCATTCTGTCCTACCTTATCATACAAACGCTGATAATCATGAGAAGTAAGATGATTATACATTGCGTTAGCAACCGGGCGCGGATACGAAAGAACGGAATTCTTCAAGGAACTAGCCAAAATATTCGCATTGGAAACGCCCGTTACCCATTTTTCAACGGCACTCTCAAAATCGTAATTCCATTTTGAATCCAAAATACCGTCGGTCAACTGTCCGTCGTTTGCCGTATGCTCGGAAAGGAACAACAAATCCTCTCCCGCCGCCTTTATGTACTTGCGAATATCCGCAAGAATTTGCGTAGAATCCCCCCAATTATCGGGATCGGAACCCTGCAACGTATTACCGACGTCCATACGCCAACCGTCGATCGAATATTTCAAAATATAAGTAATTAAAACAGACTGTTCGGACGAATAGAAATAATCTCTCGCGATCTTATGAGAAAAATCCACAATCGGACCGCCCCAACCGCTGTCAATCGGTTTTCCGTCCTCGTCCTTTAAGATCGCATCGTCATACTTGCCGTCGTACAAATCCGGATATCTGCCCGTCGTATTGTATATAATATTGTTGATATTCGCATATTGAATGACGGCATCGCACATAATTTTGATTTCGTCTTCATGCAACGCGTTCACGAATTCCGAAAACAAGGTATCGTTGCCGTATGCCGAATCTATTTGGAAATGGTCGTAATTACCGTATCCCGCCTGCGTATCGGTCACTTGGAACGGATTGAGGAAGAACGACGTGATGTTCAATCCCTTTAAGTAATCCATCGCGTTCAACAATCCCAGCATATCGCCGCCGAAATAATCGCCCGCAATATCGCCGTGAATCGAATTTCCCCAACTTTCTTCAAACCCTGTACCCGTTTTATCGTTTAACGTGTTTCCGTTATAATAGGAATCGGGCAACACCGAATACCACACCGCGCCCTGACTCCATTCGGGCACCTTAAAATCAGGCAAAACGTACCAATCGTTCGCGACACTGTCGGGATTTTCGTCGGAAAGCCCGTCCATATCGAACCAAATCGTTTCTCTTTCGTTCTTCAACTCGAAATGATATCTGTAATACGCTTTGTTCTTCGGAATAATTCCAACCCAATAATCGTAATTCAAGACGTCGTCCGCTTTTTCAAATACCATCGGCGCGGAATAGAAGGTGACCGTATCGCCGACGTCCAAATCGAACGAATATTTGATCGTTGCTTCGGACGCCAAGCCGCGTTTTATCTTTAAACGCAACGTAACGTTATCATCCTTCGTCGGCTGCAACGGCGACATAAAGCCCGTTGCCTGATCGTGGAAAATTTCCTCCTCATAGAAATATTCTTTCACGTGATCCTTATTTTGTTGGTAAATGCTATCGCTCGCCGCACACCCGGTTACACACAGCCCCAACGCCAAACCGCTAGCCAATATGCCTAAAAATTTCTTCTTCATCTTTTTCTCCTTATAAATTGAAATAAACGCGTTTCGCAACGCACGTTACCCCTTTACCGCACCGGCAGCCATTCCTTCCATAAAATACTTGGAAAAGAAACAGTACACCAATACGATGGGAATCGTCATAATCGTAAGCCCTGCGCAATACTGTCCGTAAGTTGTTGCATCCTTTGCATTAAACGTTATAATAATCAAAGGCAGCGTATGCAACTGTTTATTTCCGATTACGGTAATCAACGGCCAGAAAAACTCACTCCACGAACTTTGGAATTGCATGATGGCGATCATTGCCAGAATCGGCTTCAACATAGGCAAATCGATCAAGAAAAAGATATGCCTAAGTCCTGCTCCGTCTAAAAACGCCGCCTCATGGATTTCCCCCGGAATTTGTTTGATAAATCCGCTTCCCATGATTACACCGAGTCCCGAAAGTCCTATCACGTACGGAACGATAAGCACCCAAAAGGTGTTGAGCATGTTGAGTTTCCAATACAAAATATACAAGGGAACGTAAACCATTTCGCCCGTAAAAAACATGGTGGATACCGCGACGAAATAAATAAGCCCGGCTCCCTTGAATTTTACCACGCCCAAACCGAACGCGGCAAGCGCCGCCCATAATACCATCAACACAACCGAAACAACGGCTATAATCGCACTGTTGATTAACGCATTAAAAATTTCATCGCTTTTCAACACGTCCACGTAATTTGAAAATTTCAAACCGGCGAAATCGATTCCGAACGGATTCGCAATATACGTATTATAATCCTTTAAGGACGTTGCCACGACGTAGAACAACGGATAAATAACGACTATCGCGATAAATGCAAGAATAATTGCGAGAATCACGTTGGAAACAATAGAAATAACTTTGTTTTTGGTTTCTATCGTCATATCGTATCCTCCTTTTTGTTCATGCCCTTATTGACCAAAAGGGTTGCGACGGCGAGAATTATCGAAAGCACGATCGACATCGTAACCGAACGACTGAGCGAAATATTCGCCACGTAGGTATTTCCCAATCCCACCCTGTAAATCAGCACGCTTACGGGCGTTAACGCCTGCGGTAACGTTCCGTTCGTTTGGAACAGGTAGAACAAATCAAAGGATTTTACGCCGCCGATCATCGACATCAGTACGTTTATCACGGTCGCGTCCCAAGTAAGCGGAAATATGATTTTCATCATTATTTCAAACTTATTCGCACCGTCCAAACCGGCACTTTCGATGATATCCTTCGACACGGCGTTCATATTCACGAAATAAACGACCATCGTAATGCCGAGGTAACGCCACGTATTGGTTATTACCAAACAGAAAAACGCAACGACGTTGGACGCGCTCATCCACTGAAAGGGCGGATTGGTCAAGCCAAACATCATATTTAACAGACCGTATTCGTCGCCGGCATAAACAATCAACCACATTGCCGAAATCACCGCGCCGGGTAAAACGACAGGCAGATAAATAATCGTCTTAAAGATACTCTGTAAATGCCTTGTCAAAAAATACAGCATTACGGCAACCAAAAATCCGAGCACCGTTTGCAGCAAAGTAGAAACGACTGAAAACGCCGCGCTTACGCCGAGCGCTTCAAAAAAACCGCTTCCCTCGAATACCCAGATATAATTTTTTAATCCTACAAAATTAAAATTATTGATATCGAGTTTGATATCGGTAAGCGACATCACAAACGCCATGACGAGCGGATACACCACGCCGATCAGGATGGCGATGACCGTCTGAGAACAAATCAGCCATCCTTTCAAATTGCGGTGTTTAATCAATAAGTCTAAATGCTTACTTTGCATATTTACTTCCTTATTTCAAGCCAAGAATAATCTTTCGTTTCGTCTATTGCCTTACTCGGCGCATATCTTTCAAGCCCCGCTTCCTTTACGCAATCGGCGTACCATTGAGAAATCTTTTTAGCGATATCGAGATATGCGGTGTTCTTTCCGTAAATAACGGAATAAACGGCTTCTACAACGGAGTTCTGAATTCCGCCCGTCGTATATTTGATTTCGTTTTGAATCAAAAGCGAACTTCCGGAATTGTTCAAAACGTCTGCAAGTTCCTGATTCACGGCGCTTTCATACGTAACCCCTTTAATCGGGACGATACTGTTCGTCGCGTTGGCAAAATATTGCATGACGTCCTTACTTGTGAGATACTTCAAAAAGCGAACCGCAGCATCCTTGTTCTTGGAAGTTTCCGCGATACAGAACCCGTCGTAATCCGAACGAATATAATTATAATTCAATCCGGACGGTCCCGGAACGGAAAAATATCCGTATTCGAAGTCCACGTCGCCGAGCAAGTTGATATTATTGTAATTCATATAAACCATTGCGGCGTTTCCTTCCTTGAAATTACGGACGGAAGTATCGTCGGAACGACCTTCTGCCTGTCCGAAATAACCTTTCGCATACAAATCGGCTATTTTTTCCAACATTTTCGCACTGTATGCTAACGATTTTTCGTCACTGTCATCGATCAACGCACTCTTAAAATTAGGATCGTTGTACGATTCCTGCAATAACGAATGGAAATTATTGAGCATATAATAGAAATCGATCAGATAACCGCCGTTCGTGCCGCTCACAGCAACCGGGCTGTAATTTGCGTTGCTCGAAAAAGTACGAATCGTCGCAAGCATGGTTTCAAATTCCTGATAAGTGCTCGGGACTTGTAAATTTTTCTCTTCAAACAACGTTTTATTATAAACGATCACGTTTCCGGACTGTCTTAAAGGAACGCTGTAATATGCCGTTCCTCGTTTTGCAAGCCCCCAAGACGGCGCGCCGTCATCGATATAAGTATCCATCCACCCGTCGGTATACGGAGATAAATCGGCTAACACGCCGGCATCGATATACCCCTGAATTTGGTTCGTCCAGTAGAAAAACACATCGGGCAAACTTTGCGATAAAATTTGACTATTTAAAACGCTTTGGATATTGCTGTAATCGGTAATTTGAATTTCGACCTCAACGTCCTCGTTTTCAGCCATAAAATCATTTACGACCTTTGTAAACGCAGCGCTGTGCTCCTGCCAAATATGTAAAAACTTTATTTTTTTCGTCTTTACTCTTCCCGGCTCTTCCTCACCGCCGCCGCACGCAACGAAAGAAAACAACAAAACGATGCTTAACAACACGAACGCGATTCTTCTTAATGTTTTTTTCATTTTACTTTTCTCCTTTTTAATAATACCAGCAACGCAATTCCGAGCAAGGGAACGGCAGTTGCAAACGAAACGTCAATCGAACCTTGGCAACCGCCGCTCTCTTCGGGACGGTATACGTCGGGGATAATGATTTCGGTATTGATTTCGGGATCGGGCTCTTTCTCGGGATATTTAGGCTCTTCGACAGGACCTTCGGTCTCGGGTGATTTTTCCGGAACAACCTCGGCATTGAGATATTTCAAAACAAAGTCCTCCGCGCTACCGCTCATATCCGCCCAACTCAAACCGATCACGGGCGTCAACGACAACAACGATTTTCCCGTTTCGGGAACGCTTTGCAAATCCTCGCAAACAAGCGTTTCATTCCAAGCGACCGTTATACCCGCTTTCGGATTCAACACAACCTCGAGTTTATACGTTTCGTTCAAAGAAATATCCACGGTATTATAAGACGCAGGGCCTTGCAACTCGGAACCGGCAATATAATTGCCCGCCATATCGGTATCAAACGTATAAATAAACACGATTTTCTGCGAAAAACTGACAACAGCCGCGTAATACGTATAACTGTTCTCGTTTTCTTGCAAACCGATCAACGTACCGATGTTTTTATACTCATCGACAGCGGTAAACGTTACTTTCACACTGATATAAGCAGCGGCTTGATTGCTCTCAACCTTTTCTCCGTCCATGATGACCGTTTGCGAATTCAGATAAGCGCTCTTTAACTTCATCGCGGCTCTGGACCAATTATTCGTTGCCGTTGTCGAAAATTTACCGTCCGCAAACGTTATGCCGTAATTATCGTCCTCACGGAAATTATTGCTTGCCGTAACGTCCGACGCCTTTACGATATTTTCCGCCTGTGACGATCTCGCCTGCTCGATCGTAAATTTAGGTACAGCCGTTTTGGCTTCGGCGTCTAAAAATCGAAGGGATAAATCGGAAAGCGTCATCGAAATATCACACCAAGAAAGTCCTAATAC
>CAYRPB010000008.1:18178-29747 GCA_964426105.1 uncultured Clostridia bacterium
AACCCGTTCCCGTTGCCGTAAACGTTCCGTTTGCATACGTTATGCCGTAATTGTCGCCCTCGCGCAGGTTATCGCTTACCGACAACGCGTCTTTTGTTGCGACGTTTACCGCATCGCTTGCGCGCGCTTGCTCAACGGTAATCGTTTCGGTTGTCGCAAAAGTCCCGATCGCCGTAACGGCGCACACCGAGGCAAACAACAACACGATGAAAAACGTCAACAACTTGTTTTTCAAAATTCTGTTCATTCCATCTTCTCCTTTCATATTTTTCAAAAGGAATACGTCGTTCCCGAAAAGAATTACTTTGCTTTGTTTTGAAAAAACAAAGCAAAAAGGGATTCCCTTTTTGAAAACGACTTTTCCCTATTTTACCGCAACCGCGGTTAAAACCTGTTTATTTTTTCCATTTCAAATAATTAATGCTGTACGCCGATAATTTTACGCCATACTTTTCACCGACTTCTTTTGTTCCCTTTACGATCTTCGGAATTACGGCAAGCGGATTATCAAACGTATTTTTTTGATGCAGATCGGCGGAAAGAACCGTTTGCTCCTCAAACGAAACGCTTTCATCGAATTCCAGTTGCAAATCGCAAACCTCTTCGGCGACGTTAATAAAATAGCCGACATACGTTCCGCTTTCCGTATCGTAACAAACCGAACTGTACACGTAAGGCGCTTTTCCGTAATCGCAATCGTATTCGTCTCGCTCGATCTCTTGAACTAACGCGTTAAAACCTTTCGACTCCGCAAACATTTCAAATGGATAAAACGTCGTTTGCTTAATCATGTTTCCGCCCGTTTGCGTATAGATGGGAGCAATCACGTTGACAAGTTGCGCCATACAGGCTATTTTAACTCTGTCGCAATGGTTGACAAGCACGCTTAACAGACCGGCAACCACAAGCGCGTCTGCAAAATCGTAATTGTTTTCAATGAGTTTTTCTCCTATGGAATATGGCGTTTCGTGAATTTCGGTATCATTATGCCATACGTTCCATTCGTCTACGGCAAGCATGATATCCTTTTCCTCGCCCTTTTGCCGCTTTACTTCGTCGCACACTCCCTGCACGGTATTGATATACTGCTCGAAATTAACCGGGGAAGCCAGAAATTCTTTTAAG
Source organism: uncultured Clostridia bacterium (assembly GCA_964426105.1). Classification (GTDB taxonomy): domain Bacteria; phylum Bacillota; class Clostridia; order Christensenellales; family Borkfalkiaceae; genus UMGS621. Next base: position 19,304 of record CAYRPB010000008.1, read on the forward strand.
GAACGGCTTTCATCGTCATAATGCTTATACGTGTAATAAGCGTGCAAAGACAAAAAATCCGCATATTGATACGTTTCGTTCAAAACGGTTTTATCCCAAGCCGGGAACGTAGGCGACCACGGCGAAGAACTCCCCGCCATGACAAACCGAACGGAGTCGTCTACTCGCTTCATTTGTTTTGCCGCTTCATACGCTTTTTTTCCATAAGACTCGGCAGACAACGCCCCCATTTGATAAGAGCCGTCCATTTCGTTTCCGACGCACCAATATTTTATCCCGTACGGTTTTTCCGCGCCGTTTTCTCTCCGCTTATCCGACCAATACGTCCCTTCCGGGAAATTGCAATATTCCACAAGTTCGGCGGCTTCCTTCGGTCCGGAATTCCCCATACTAACCGCCAAAATCGGTTCTATATCCGCCTTTTTCGCCCAAGACAAAAATTCGTCCGTGCCGATTAAATTCGGTTCTCTTTCTCGCCAAGCAAGGTTGATTCTCGTAGGTCTTTTCGTACGATCGCCGATTCCGTCCTTCCAATCGTAGCCGGAAACGAAATTACCGCCCGGATATCTTACGCAAGTTACATTTAAATCGCGTACGGCTTCGATAACATCCGTTCTAAACCCTTCTTCATCGGCGCAATTGTGCTTCGGCTCGTAAATCCCGTTATAAACAGAACGTCCGACGTGCTCAATAAATGAACCGAACACCTTTTCATCTATTTTAGAAATGATTTTTTGACTGCTGACTTTTATTTTACACTTCATTTTTCATTATTCCCTTTCGTCGTTCCATTCGCAAAATTTTATTACGTTTACGATTCTTTCAAATCATAATTCATATCATCAATTCTATTATAAATCTTAAAAGGCTCGATTTCAATATCTAATTTATTGTAAAAATTATCTTTTTTGTGGTAATTGATAAAAAACAATTGACAAATTCTTTTATTATGCTAAAATAAAGATATCAATGTAAGGGGAAAACGATGGCTCGATTCGAAAATATTATTGCTATAACCAATAAGATGGAAACGCCCGATTTTGTATGTTTTCACGAACGGGCGGATATGTATCTTCTTACGATTTTTCAATCCAATATTCTGTTCTCCTATAACGGCACCCACTATTTTTCATGTCCGAAAAACAGCGTTATCGTTTATTCGCCCGAACAGTTACAAGCATATAAAAGCCACGATTCTTTCTTTTTGAACAGTTTCTTGGGCTTTTTATGCGACAGTTCTTTGTTTACCGGTTACACTTTCCCCTTAAACAGAATTTTTACCGTAAACACGGAAGATCTCAATAAAATATTAAAAATTTTAGATGAAATTTCTTTTACGCTTAATACAAACTATTTCGTAGAGAAAAAACATCTAATCCCGTCGATTATCGTCAGTTTGTTTAAGACGTTAGAAAAAGCATATCACACTTCCGTCAATTCCATTCCGTCGAAAAACGTCTTATTTAACGCACGCGAAGACTTATTAACAAACCCGATCGAAAATCCCGTAAACGTATTAGCGCAAAAACTAGGGTATAATTTATCGTATTTTTGCGAAATATACAAAAAGCAATTCAACATTTCTCCCGGGCAAGAACGTAAAAAACAAATCGTTCAAATCATAAAAAAATACTTAGAAACGACCAATTATTCACTTGAAAAAATAACGGAATTATGTAAAATCTCAAACACTCCGGCACTGATCAAAATGTTTAAACAATGCGAAAACCTCACGCCGCACCAATACAGAATTAAATTTCATCAAACAACGGAAAAAACTCTCCCGAACGATATGCCGTCCGACATTTAGGCCCTTGCCTATATCTTTTCGGGTAAACCGAATGCGTTGTTTTGATTTTTTATTTCGACGTTCTCCTATATGCTTTTCTCAATGCGGTCGCGAACCTCATTCAGTTTAGCACATAGGAGTTTTTGTATAGACTTTACTATGCTTGAAGCAAAAGTTTTTTTGCGACATCGGCATTATCGATGTTTTTTCCTTTAGATAAAAACGGCTTGCTTGAACACTTCAAGCAAGCCGTTTGGGGTTATACAATTAAAATTATTCGAGCGGTTCGGTTTCCGCAATCGCTTCTTCAAGCGTTTCTTCAACCGATTCTTCCGCGACGTCGGCAACAGATTCTTTCTTTCGAATCAATTTCTTGAAATCGGACGAAAACAAAAATCCGATCGCCATAACGATAACGAATACGATCAAATAACTCCAAATCTGTCCGGCGTTCGCATAGCCTCTGTACGCGCAAAAACACATAAACGCGCAACAAAGCACCGCAAGACCGGGCATGACAAACCGCTTGAACGGATTCAGATCTTTACATTTGATCATCATCGCGATAAAAACGGGAATATAGAACGCGTAAAGGGTTATAATCGAAACTTCGTCCGCCTCCCAACACCAGAACGACGGGATTCTCCCTGCCCCCATAACCGAATTATCAAAGAAAAACACCTGCCATTGCACTAACCAAACGGCGCAAAGCAATAACGCGATAATCGCGGAATTGTGCGGCATATCCGTCGTTTGATCGACTTGACCGAAAAGTTTGGGAGACGGTCCTTCGTTACGAGCCGCAAGCGAATACATACCGCGGCAGCAACCGAGCATAACGCCGTTCATCGTGCCGAGACAAGAGACGATAACGATCACCATGACGATCGATCCCATTGCCGAACTGCCAAACAACGCCGCGAACGCTTGTTGCGGAAGACTGTCGCCCGACGCAATGATTTGCTCCGTAGACATCGCGCCAGACAACCCCAGGAAATACAAAAGATACACACCGACGACGATGATCGCCCCCAAAAACAACGCAATGAACAGATTCTTTTTGGAATCTTTTAATTCGGAATTGATCGAAGTCGCAATAATCCACCCCTCGTAAGCAAAGGCAAAGGCGCAAACCGCCGCGAAAATATCGTTGGAAACAACGATATCCCCGACCTGCCCCAACGAAGCGTTGAACGAATCGAGCGTCGTCCCGTTAATCAATCCGACAATCGTCCCGACGATTCCCATTACGAATAAGGGAACGAGTTTGATAAACGTGGTGGATACTTGAAATTTTCCTGCCAATTTAGGAGAAAGCGCGTTGACCGCGAATCCGCAAATCAAGAAAAACGCGGCGATTGCGAGATGCCCTGCCCCCGACACGTCGATTCCCAACAAAATCACGGTGTATTGAGCCGAAACCCATGCGAGCGTAGACGTAATGATGGGATAATACATCGTCGTCATAAACCAACCGACGTAATAAGCGAACCGTTTTCCGAGCATCGCCTCCGCATAATCGACAACGCCGTTGATCTTTTCGTATTTCGTCGAAAGCGTTGCAAATACGTAAGAGCAAATAATCATGATCGCTCCGACCACGACGACGACCAAAAGGCTTTTTCCGATGTTCGCTCCCGTAGTCGTAAGCACCTTTCCCGCCTTAAAGAATACGCCCGATCCGATTACGATTCCGACGACCATGCATATCGCCGTAAGCAGCCCGTACTTTTTCGTTAACTTTCCCATAACTTATTCTCCTTTACAAAATAATTACAGATATTCTAACATATTTATAAAAGAAAAGCAATAAATATACAAAAAATGCAAACTTTTACAAAAACAAAACACAGAAAGGAGAAACAACTCCCCGATATTTTTAGAAAATCTTACTATTGTAAAGATGAATTTTAAAAACCTCAAATGCAAAATCATGCAACAGCCCCTTGTCCCCACGGGAAAAGCACAATTTCGCCGGCAAACGGCAATTCGACAAAGACATTCGACCGCCACTCGTTTTTGAAACGTTGCTTTTTTACGAAATTATTCACAATAATAAAATAAAACGACTGAAAAACAGTTGACAAAACAAATAAAAGTATGTAAAATTGAAATATCCTAAAAAAAGGTAGGCAAAAAGATGATTGCTTTTCGTGAAATGATGCGAATGTTATCACCCCGAGCGAATGTGTGCGGGTTTTTTGCCGTTGCAAAATAAAGGCAAAAACGCTTGATCGACGCTCGGGAAAATCGCACGGTTTTCTTACGAGCGTTTTTTTATGTCTGAAAAAAAGAATCGCATCACGCAATAAGGAACGATTAACATGATAAAAATTGAAAACGTAAGCAAAATTTTCGGACAAGGGACGAACGATGAAGTAACCGCGTTGCGAAATATCAATCTTGAAATTCAAGACGGCGATATTTACGGCATTATCGGGCTATCCGGCGCAGGTAAAAGTACACTCGTCCGTTGCATCAATCTGTTGGAACGTCCGTCGGACGGACACGTCTATATCGACGGCGAAGATCTCACGACGGCATCCAAAGAGCGGCTTCGGAACATTCGCAGAAAGGTTTCCATGATCTTTCAGCAATTCAACCTTTTGCAACAGAGAAGCGTTTTGAAAAACGTCGAACTCGCCGGCGAAATCGTCGGGGACGAAAGCAGAAGAGAGAAGGCGATCCGCTTACTGAACACCGTAGGGTTGGGCGATAAATTGGATTCTTACCCCGCTCAACTTTCGGGCGGACAGCAACAGAGAGTCGCGATCGCACGCGCACTCATGACCGATCCGAAAATTCTTTTGTGCGACGAAGCGACCAGCGCGCTCGATCCGGAAACGACGCAATCCATTCTCGCGCTGTTAAAAGAGTTGAATAAAACGCTCAATCTTACCATCGTCATCATCTCGCATCAGATGTCCGTCATCGAAGCGATCTGCAACAAGGTAGCGATTATCGACAAAGCGACGATCTCCACCATGGGAACGCTGAAAGACGTATTCCTCTCCCCCAAAAACGCCGTCGCGAAAAAGTTAATTTATTCGGGACGGATCAATACGGGAATCAAGGGAGAAAAACTCGTGAAGTTGATGTTCGACGGAGAGATTGAAAAGCCCGTTATTACAAACATCATTCAAGAGTGTAACATTTTGCTTTCCGTCTTTTACGCGGAAACCAAAATCATCGACGGAAAGACTTACGGACAGATCATGTTCCGCTTACCTTACTACGACGAGGATATCGAAAAACTTCGGACGTATTTGGAACAAAAAGGCGTTTCTTACGAGGAGGTAGACACAAATGACTTTTGCTGAAATCGCCGCAATGACGGGCGAAACGCTTGCAATGACATTGCTTTCCACGTTGTTTGCCTACATTTTGGGCTTACCGTGCGGAATCTTACTCAACGCGACCTCGAAAAACGGGTTGCATCCATGTAAATGGCTCAACTTTATCGTCGGATTGATCGTCAACATTCTCCGTTCCGTCCCTTGCTTAATCATTATCGTCCTATGTATCCCTTGGACGCGCGATTGGTTCGGCAGAGGCACAGGTGCTTGGTACACGATCTTGATTCCGATGACGGTATGCGCATTCGGTCTGGTTTCCCGCATGGTAGAGCAATCGCTTGCGGAAGTCCCGGCAGGAGAACTGGAAGCCGTACGGTCGCTCGGCGCGTCAAACTTCCAACTCATCACAAAAGTGCTTCTTCCCGAAGCAAAGGTTTCCCTTATCACCGGCGTTACGGTCGTCGCGGTCAGCATTTTGGGATATACCTCTTTTGCATACAACATCGGTGCGGGCGGATTGATTTCCGCAATCTACACATTTTACAGCAGAAACACCGGCAATTACCTAAACTCATTCGTGTTTTGGTTATTGATCGTAATCGTGGTTGTTATCGTCCAATTAATTCAGGAAATCGGACTTAAAATAGCAAAAAAAATAGACAAAAGGAGATTATTGAAATGAAAAAACTCATCACGCTTTTACTTGCATTGACACTTTGCCTCACGGCGTTTTCGGCTGTCGCTTGCGGCAACGACGATAAGAAAATCAGCGTTTGCGCTTCCGACGTTCCCCACGCACAAGTTCTGAACGGGGTCGTAAAAGACGAACTCGCAAAAAAAGGCTACACCTTGGAAGTAACCATTCTCGAGTGGACTATTCAAAACGATTCCGTCGCGAACGGAGATTACGACGCGAATTATTTCCAACACGTTCCTTATCTCAACGACTATGCCGGCGCCGTAAAACTTTCCGCCATCTGCAAGGTTCACTATGAACCGCTCGGCATTTACTACGGAAAGGCTGAAAAAGGGACGGCCGTTACCGCAGGCAAAACCTTTGAAATCTGCGACGACGTTTCCAACGCAATCAGAGCATTTCAACTTTTAGAAGCAAAGAACGTCATCAGCAAAGAAGTCGAAGGCGAAAATTATCCCGTCAACGACGCAGGCGATCAACTCAATATCGGTGACACCGCAACGTCTTGGACCAGCAAGGACGGAACGATCGTCGTTACGTTGGTTGCGGAAAACCTCTTGGTCGCATCGAGAACGGATTACGATTTCGCGCTTCTCCCCTGCAACACCGCGTATACCGGAAACGTTTCTTCCGAAGAAAGAGCGGACGTTGAAAACGATTCGGAACAAGTTACCGGAAAAGCAAACATCATCGCGGCGAGAACGGAGGATTATAAAAACAATTCCGTCTATAAAGCAAAGATCGACGCGTTGGCAGACGTTATGTTGTCCGAAGCGGTTTCTACCTATTTCGCGAATCAATACCTCGGTTCTATGACCTGCGATTCCTCCACGCAAATCGATTTAAGAAGCCAAATCGCTTAACCGTTTGATCTAACGCCGATCCTGAATAAGGTCAAACGAAGAGAACGTTTCGCGGCGACGAAATAAATCATTCGCAAGCCGCACGATTCGAATAACAATCAATAAGGACTTGGGCGAAAAACCTAAGTCCTTTTTTCTATCCTCGATTCCGATTATTTTCTCCTACGCTTTTGCAAAAACGCCAACCTTTTTCTCTTTGCAAACGAAGCGTTCTTCCGTCCCCGTCGCAAAAAACGGGCGGCGGTCTGTTTTCAGACCGCCGCCCGTTTCCTTTTAACGCGTTTTATTTTTCCGCATAAGAAAGATATACGCCGTCTACTCCGAACGCAACTAAATGATAGTCCGCGTCAAAGTCCGCGCTCTTGCCGTTTTCCCAAGTACCGCGCATGGTGTAATGGAACGGACCGACCGCGCCGTAATCGTCTATCTTGCAATGATGCGGACCGAAGAAATTACGCAACCCCGATTCAAGCGTAATCGAAAGCGTCGTTTCCTTCCCGGGCGTGAGATTTTTCAACACCGCGGTATCCGAAAGCGCGGCGGACTGTTGCTCTTTTCCGTCCGTTTTGATCGCAATCGCCGCATACGTGCCGGCAAACCGAATCTTCGCAACCGAAGAAAGGGGGATAAACGCACACTCGAAAGTCATCTTTCCCTTGAAATACGGGAAGCCCTGCCGCTCGGTATGCGAAAGCGTAGGCGCGACGGGAGCGACGATCGCGCGGTCGTCAACGGAAAACTGCCCGACGAGATAAATGCTTTCGATCTCGGTATCGAACGTAAGACAATTGCGCAAACTCTCGGTCGCGTCCGGATCGAACAACGAATATTTGACGATCGGTCGTTGATAATAATTGATCTCGTAAGTAAACTCGTTGACGCCCTCTCGAATAAACTCGGTCACGTTCGCCTCGATAAAGTTTACGTCGAAATCGCTCCGCTTAAACGCGACGGGCTGTCCGTTGACGCAACGGTTTCTGCCGCGATCGCGCTCTTTCAACAAGACGAGCGGACAACGATCTTTTACGGTAAAGGTATATTTAACGAAGAGTTTTCCTTTATACTCCTCTTTTACCAACTTTTCAAACAGCGCGGCGTGGAAAGTCGGCTCGGAATAATTTACGCCGTCCGTGCCGACCTGCACGAAATCCAAAATAAGGCTGTTATCTTCCGCGGAAACGAAACGGAATTCGTCCGTAATCTCCCGTTCTTGCCCGAACACAAGCGCAGAAGAACTCGACGCCCCTTTCAACAAGACGGCGGACGACTGCGCGCGCACCTCGACGCGTCTGCCCGATCGCACGCTTTTCAACGCGCTCAGATCGACAAGGCGATACCCTGCCGGAATCTCGACGGAAGCGTCCTCGCTCCCCTCGTTGACGAGATACAGCATCTCGTAATCGACGCCCTTTCTGTGGGTATATTCGACGGGAACATTCGAATCGATCATGCCGTGCTTAACCGAACGAGCGGAAACCAAAAAGTCGTAATCGTCCCGTACGCCGTCCGTATATTCGGGAACGCCGCGGAATAAAAATACTCTTCCGCCGTTTTCGGTATACGCTTCCAACAATTTCTTGGTCGAAGCGGACATAGTTTTCATATAGGGCAATACAACCATGTTATATTTGCATTTGCCGACGATGAGCGTATCTTCCTTCACCTTGCCGTGCGTCTTCAAAATCCGCTCGTCCGCGACGTGATAAAGTACGTGACGAGAGGATAAATACGCCTGCAATTCTTTGAACGAGCGATCGATTTCCATACACTTTTCCTCGTCGTAGCGGAAATAATCCAAATACACGCTCTGAATCGGGTTAATCACAACGACGTCCGCAAGTTCGCGCGAATTGGCAATCAAATAGCCAAGACGGGTAAAATAATCGTTAAACGTCCGAAATTCCTTTGTCCAAGGCGCGTGAGTCGAAAAGCAAGGCGGATGATCAACTTTGCCCTGTCCTGCCAAACTGTACGGATAAAGGTGCTGACACATGAGATTTACGCCGTGCACGTACTGCTTTTCCGCAATCGCTTTCAGTTCGCGTACGGACGCGTTGTACCCCGAACATCCGAACGTTTCGGTCAATACGTGCTTTTTGCAAAACTGTTGTGCTGCCGAGCCGACTTGTCGCGCGGACAACGCGGCGGAATCGCCCTTTCCTAAGTTATCGATCCCCGGAATATGTTCGTATTCATAAGACGGAGCGCACCCCGCGCACCCCCACATCTGCGTATAGATCGCACCTTCTTCAACGCTGTGCCCGGTAAACAAACACCCATGCTCGTCGCACCAACGGTAAAGACGTTCGTAATAGTTATGCGTATAAAACGCGTTCATTTTCTCATAATACCACACGCGGTAAGCGTAATCTTGCCTCTCGTTAAAGAAGAGATGCAACAGACCGTCCTTTAATTGATCGCCGTACTGCAACATTTCGCTCGAAATCGGCGTAGACCAACGGAAATACTGCGGCTCATCCGTAAAAAAGCCCTTTAACGCCTTGCCGAAATACGGCTTAAAGCGTTCGTAATATTTTTCGTAAGTAAGTTCGATAAACGCACTCACCACGTTCGGATTCAAAATATCCGTATTCGCCGGGGACGTTCTCCAATAGACGGAATGATACTTCCCGTCGTAAGCGTCCTGCCCGTTAATCAAGCGACGCGTGGAAAACTCCGTACGTTCAAATACCGCAAACGCACTTTCATCATAATAATTCTTGACTTCATACTCCAAATAAGGCGCGAGAAAGTCGGGATTTTTAAGAAGTTCTCCCCCCACGAAACCGCTCGGCCAACCGTTCTCGTCGTATACCCAAGCGTTCATTCCCAACCGCTCCGCCTCGCAAAGACAGGTTTCGATACAGTGAAACCAATCTTCGGACAGATATTCGGTTAAAAGCCCTGTTCTGGCGTGCATGATAAATCCGCCGCACCCGGCGTCCTTCATCTTTTGAATTTGCTTAACGAGTTCTTTCGGATTGAGATCGTTATTCCAACTCCAAAAGGGAATAGAAGCGTAATCGGTGAGATTTTCCGTTTTCAGTCTCTGCAATACGTCGTTCATTTTTCTTTTACACAGGCGTTAAACACCCTTTCCTTTTTTTCATTTACAGCAAACGTGCCATATCTTTTAACAATATTTTATCACAAACCGCGCGACTCGTCAAGGAAATCGCAAAAATACACGACGTTCGATTTCCGAAACCCGTTCCGCTCGAAGCTTTTAAAAACGTTTTCAAAAGAGTTTTCTATAAAACAGCAGTAAAAAACAGCGCCGAAAAGCGCTGTTTTTTACTGCTGTTTTGATTACTTCTTCGATTACTCCGCTTACTTTAATGTTTTTTCCGTTTTTTAAGAACGGGACCCGCAGCCGCGGCGAGCAGTAAACCGAACGCAGAACCGACGCCTATGCTGCCGTTACAATTCTCTTCCTTTTTCTTTAAGAACGGAATCTTCGCGTTGCACGCCGTACAACAACCGTCTTCATACGTATGCGCTTTTCTTTCTCCGTATTCCTCGCCGCAATGCGAGCACTTCGCGCGGTCTACGCACGTCGCGGTTCCGCCCTCGTGAGCCGTCGTCGCGCTCGATACCTTGCCGCAATCCAAGCACGTTCTGTCGTGGCAAGTGTGTTCGTCCGCATATCTGTGCCCCGTCGCTTTGCTCAACTCTTCGCCACACCGTAAGCACTTGCTTGCCTCTTCGCAACTCGCTCCGCTCTCCATATGTCCTTTCGCCGGTATCGTTTCCGATTCCACTAACACCGCGTGGCAGTTTTCGCACTCTACTTTGACCG
>CAYRPB010000009.1:0-2401 GCA_964426105.1 uncultured Clostridia bacterium
TTTGTTCCTTTCTTTCTCATAAAAATATGCACCTCCAAAAGTTTTGTCTAACTTTAGTGGTGGATATTTACTTTAATTTAAAGGAAAAAACTACAGGCAATGCCGGTATCGTCAAAAAAACTTTAGTTTCAAGCATAGTAAAGTCTATACAAAAAGTTCTTATGTGCTAAACGAAATGAGGTTCGCAATCGCATTAAAGAAAGCAAATAGGGGAACGTTATAATGGAGAATATTTTAAGGAGCGCAAGGACGGAACTCTCGGTACATACCAAAGGCAGTCGCTTTTATTCGGCTGCCTTTGGTATGTATCGTTATTAAGATAAAATATCGCATTTTATTGCGTCGGGGTAAGTGATTTTCGGTGTTTTTCCGCTCTCCATTTTGCAGATTACTTTTCCGTAAGGAGTAAGTAACGCTACGGTGGCGTATTCTAGTCCCAATAAGTTTGGCGAAAGTCGGATTTTTTTCATACCCGGTGCGAGAATTTCTAATCCCGATAACGCTTTGGGAAGAGAATAGAGCGGTGTGCCGCCCCAAGCATGGCTGTGGTCGAAAAAATAGGTCGGTTCGGGGGGAACGAAGCCTTCAACTAAGCCTTTGGGACATTCTTTTATTTTCGGTTTCCACAATTCCAGTATTTTTAGCGTATATTTTTCACGTAAATCCAAACGATATACGGCTTCTAAAAGGTAATGCAGAAAATAGGGTTGGCAGTCGCCTTCGATTTTGTCGGAAAGAAGTTTATCGACGAGTGATTTTGCCGTCTTGTCGTCGCAAATGCCGAAATAGGCGGCGAGTATATTGGAATGTTTTAAGTAATAACGTTTTTTTGTGTTTTCAGGCATCCAAAACCCGATCAGATCTTTCTTCGTGGGGGTATTTAATCCCTCGAAATAGATTCCTTTTTGGCGATCGAACAGCAAATTATTGATTGCTGCGCGCAGACATTCTTTCTTTTTATCGTAGATATGTGCATTTTGCGGATCATTCAAGTCGATAAAAATTTTGACTGCGGCGTCTAAAGCCCCGAAATAGAACATATTTAAGCAAGTTTGTCCTAATGCTTTCGGCGGATGGTGCATGGAGTAACCGTCGATATAGATCCAATCGATAAATAAATAATCGGGCGGATTTTCAATTAAACCGTTTTCGCCGAGGTAAGTATCGAAACGATTCAAGAGCCGAACGAGTGCTTTTTTACACGTTTGTAAAAGCGTGATATTGCCCGTAAACATATATACGTCGTAAAGCATTTTTACCCAGATCAGACTGTAAGAGGTGTGGAAGAGTTTCCCGTTTTCTCTTTCGAGCATAACTGCCGTACGCAATAAATCGAATTCGGCAAGGCGCATATCCCCGAAAGAGAAAAGAGTCATTAAACTTTCAATGTAGTAGTCTCCCGTACAAGCCAACGGCTCGCAATGTCGCGGACTGTCTAAATGGTGCGTTTGACGGCAAATTTTCAGGGTGTGTTTGCATGTTTGCAATACGGCATTGAAGTCGGGATCGCTTGTTATGGTTTCGACTTCCGTTGTAACAGGATAATGCGTGATCAGAAAAGCAATGCGAACTTCAGCGTTCGTTGCGGAATTGTTTTTGATTACGGCGGTAATATTGCCTACGCTTTGCAAACAAAAACTACGGTATTCTTCGATATGCGAAAAGACGAGTTCTTCTTTTTGTGCAGGCGATTCGTTAAGTTCTCGGCAAAGGAGCGTAACCGTTATCTCGCCTTGCGCGACAACGGTTACTTGCACAAAACCGCTCCAAATTTTGTCGAATTCCAATCGGACGACTTTTTCTTCTCCTGCCGTCACCGTTGAACAGTCGTTTTCAAACGGAAACGCATATTCTTCGCGAATGGGGATCGGGGCGATCTGTGTGTGCCAAATGTTTTCGAGGACTTCGGCGGGGAAATAAGGATCTGCAACTCGTCTGCCGTCGTAACGGCACGGATTTGAATACGCATTGTTTTTGCGAACGAGCCATGTTTGATCCGTGGAAATTTGCTTTTGCGAACCGTCCGCAAATGTTAATATCGCCGAGAGCATAAATCCGCCTTGCCCTTTTGAGTATTCGCAGATTTGATAGGGGATCATTTGAACGCGTGCGAAAAAATTTAACGTATTCGTATGAGGTTCGAGTATGGTTTCGTAAGCGTAAAAATTTTCTCTCGGAGTTTCGTTGCCGATAAAATCGCCGCCGACACAGGGCGGTCCCGTTGCGATGAATTGATCGTTGCAGAAAAATTGAAAAGACGCGTCGCCGCTGAAACGTAACTCCGCGCGTAAAATATTCGATGGAAAAACGTACTTTTTTTGAAATTCCGCTACGATATATTGACGCTTGTCGTTATAGGAAAATCCGCTGTAAATATTGCTTTTGCTTTCCGGATAGAGAG
>CAYRPB010000009.1:2501-8416 GCA_964426105.1 uncultured Clostridia bacterium
AGATGACATTATAGCAGAAATTTTCTGGAAAGACAAGTACTTATCAAAAGAAGATAGGGCAAGGCGCGGAATTACGCGTATATGGGCCGAAAGCCATAAAAAGCATCGGGATATTCTGTCATTTCATAGAATGGTGCTTTTATTAAAAAAGATAGTTTTAATTCGGGAAATCGAGAACGGTTCGTTATGGGAAAAACGCGCGGAATCGGCGGTAACAGAGGAGAATGAACTCGTTATTTGCGCGCGAATACGCGGACGCAGAGGACGGTCATGTCGTCTTTTTTCACGCCACCCTCTAAGGCGATTGCACGGCTTAGAATTTCGTCTGCCAGATTTTGCGGATTTTTCGCCGGCAACGTGCGCAGAAAGTCGATCATTTCGGAAGAAGAACGGTATGCGTCCGAAATGCCGTCCGAGAAAAACACCAGCATATCGTTGGGGGCGAGCGTGACGGATGAGATTTCCGGTTTTAAGTCTTCTAAAATGCCGAGCGGAAGAGAATTTCCCTCTACGAGGCGGATTCCGTCCGCCGTAACGATAAAGCCGAACGGTGCGCCGAATTTGATAAAGTCCGCGCGTAAAGAGGCGAGATCGATGACGCCGACGTCCAACGCGGAAAAACTGTCCTCCGTATTGACGGCGAGAACCTTGTTGACGGTGTTTAAGATCAATTCGCTGTTCATGCCGGCGCGGTAAAAACTTTCGATTAACGAAAGCGTTGCTCCCGAAACGCTTTCCGCATATTCGCCGCTCCCCATGCCGTCCGACAGCGCGACGAGAAAGCGGTCGGGGCCGATTCGCATGACGGAATGGGTGTCGCCGCTGACGGCGGAGCCGTCTTTTCGTCCGTGCGAAATGCCGAATACGGCGTCGTAACGCGGAGAATGTCGCAGGGTGACGAAGATTTTGTTTTCTGTGACGTTCGCTTTTTCGCAGACGGTCATATCCGTTCCGACTGCCGCGCTTACCGCGTCGCAAAACAACTTTAAGGGGATTTCCCGATTGGGTAAAATCATAGATATTTCCGTTCGTTCGCCCTCTCCGTAGATGAGAAGTTCGGACGGGAAAAAGCCTTTTTGCGCGAGTGTCGACGCGAGCGTTTTTTCCGACTTGCCTTGGAATTTCAGCGTTTGAGCGGTTTCGATCGCAAGTCCGTTCAGAATTTCCGAAATCCCGATCGCTTGCGCGCCGATTAACTGTCTTCCGACGTCTAGGTTCATGCTTTCGAGAATATAAGAGCGGTATTCTGCGAGTTGCTTATTGAGAAAGAAGATCAAATTGTTTGCGTGAATACATTGTTCGGCAAGTTCTTTCGGCAAATCGATAAAAGAAACGCGCCCCTTTGCGATGCCGATCTCCGCGAGTTTTTCCAGAACGGCGGAGGAAGGGATTCTTTTCTGCTTGCACCGTTTGTAATTTTCACATTCGCGGCAGATATCCGCGCTCAGTCGTTCGGCAATGTGCGTGCGCGCCTTTTCTTCGTTCATCACGTGCCGCTTGAACGCTTGAAAGATATTTCCCATTTCCAAAAAGACGGTGGATATTTCGTACAGACGGTTGGATAACATCGAGCGGTTGCGGTTGATGGTTTGGCGAACGAGTTGTTTTTCGCGGAAAGAGGCGATTTGGTCTTTGATTTTTTCTAAAAATTTGGTCGGGGTGACGATAAAGACAAGACACCCTGCCGGCAAAAGGAGCATTTCGAGATAGCCGTATCCTTGGTAGAGGGGGAAGGCAAAGTAGAGAACGAGATCGCTCAGCAGCAGTGCAATCGCCGCTAAGTAACGGGAAAAGGGCATGACGCATGCGGCGGCAAGACACCAAATTAAGTACACGCCCACGTAACTTAAATCGCCGCTTGCGGTTGTGAGCGATAACGCCAGCACGGCGGAAACCATTCCGCCCGAGCCCTCTTTTAGAAGATAGACCGCGTAAAGAATTAATGCCGCGGAGATCATGCGCCAAAAGCCTTCTCCGAGCGCGTTGGTGACGCCCAACCCGAAGAAAAGGGAGAATAAGCCGAGACAGATCAATTCGTCGTAGGCGGGTTTTGCTTTCAACCCTTTTGTGAGAATCAATTTGACGGCGACGACGCAAACAAGGGAAAACGCCGCAGTTATCATGGAAACGATGATCTTAAACAGATAGTCCTTTTCACCGATCAATACGTACCCGACGAGCGAAAACAGAACGTAAAGGAGTAATTCTCCTTTCGGCAGAATATGAAAACGGCGGTAAATCAAGAAAATAGCGACGAAAATCGCTGCGGCGATCGACGCCGGCAAAAGCAAGTCGAACGCGCCGTACGGCAAAAAGGAAAGAAGAAAAAAGACGGGCGTTACGACGACGGATTTCCCGAAATACAATAACGCTGCCAAAAGTGCCGCCGAAAAGAGCGTCGGACTTCCTGTGACGGCGTTAAAAAGAGTAAAGCCTCCGAAATATACCAGATATTCGATTATGTTTTTCCAATCCGTTCTTCTGAAATTCATGGCGACACCTCTCCGATAACTTGATTGTATCAAAAATAATACGGAGAAAAGACGCGGATCGTGCGGAAATTCGTCTTATTTTGTAGACGGGAGCAAGAAAAAACGCGCTGTCCCGAACGGGAAAGCGCGCCGTTAAAAAATTAATTTCATTCTTAAGGCGCGTGCGCCTTGTCGCGTTTGTTATTCCAGATAAAAAACTTGTTCCAACAGCGGTTGCGCACCCGTAACGGGGTCGCGATCCATGATCAAAATGTCCTTCATGTAGGCGTCCCATTTCGCGACGATCGAACTGTTTGCCTGCATTTGCGCGGCGTAGGCGACGCCTTTTTCACATTCGTAGTAATCGAATAATTCGTCGTCGATATACCAAATCGAGTAATTCGAGATACCGGCTTCTTTCAAAGCCTCTTTCATTTCTTGCCAAATTTCATTATGACGACGAACGTATTCTTCCTTTTTTCCTTCTTTGATTCTGCCTTTCCAAGCATATCGTTCCATATTGTTTCCTCCTTATATGTTCGATTACGTTAAAATAATATGGCGAATATTTTAATCAAACTGGCGACCAAGCGTGCGGGGAAAGAGAGTTTCGCGCTTTCTTCCGTCTGCAAGGCGGATTCCGCGAAGATCGTTTGAAAATTTTTCGCGATATCCGAAATGCACGGTGTGCGGTGTAACCATACGCCGCATTCAAAGTGGTGAACCAAACTGCGGTAATCGAGGTTGATCGTTCCGACGATTGCCGTGTCGTCCGCGAGCATGACTTTGGCGTGCATGAATCCGGGCGTGTATTCGTAAATTTTAACGCCGCTTGCGATCAGCGGGGCGTAGTTGGAACGCGTCAGCCAAAACACCGCGCGTTTGTCCGGTATATGGGGAGTGACGATTCGCACGTCTACGCCGCGGCGCGCCGCCAACGTCAAGGCATTTAACAACGTGTGATCAGCGATCAAATAGGGCGTAGTGACGTATAATTTGTGCTTTGCTTGATTGATTAAATTGAGATAGGCGTTTTCACCGACCTGTTCTTCCATCCAAGGTTTCGGTCCGTCGCCGAACGGTTGAACCCAACCGCAATCGTGAAAGGAGAAATCGCCCGACGGCGTGTAATCTTCAAAGTTGTCCGTTCTGTCTGTCGAAAAATCAAAGGTTTGCAAAAACATCACGGTCAAACTTTTAACGCCCTCGCCCTCTAAGCGAATCGCTGCGTCGTTCCATATGCCGTACGGGTGTGTGCGATTGATGTATTCGTCCGCCAAATTGATGCCTCCCGTATACCCGACAACGCCGTCGATTACGGTTATTTTACGGTGATCGCGGTTGTTGTGGACGGCGGATAAAATGGGGCGAAAGGGGTTGAATTTGACGCATTGAATTCCGTAACTTCTCAGTGTTCGGTCGTATTTTGCGGGGACTTTCGTGATTGAACCGATGTCGTCGTAGATTACGCGGACATCCACTTGTTGTTGCGCTTTTTCCTTTAATACGGTAAGGACCGCGTCCCACATACGCCCCTCTTCGAGAATAAAATATTCCAAAAAGATAAAACGCGTCGCCTTTTTTAAGTCGGTTAAAAGCGATTCCCAAAATGCCTCGCCGCTTGGGAAAAACGTGCTTTTGGTATTACCGTACGCGCCCATTCCGAACGCGCGGTAGAGATGATTGCTTTGTCCTGCCGCGTCGCCCAACGCGGAAAGTTGTTCTGCGTGCCGTTGCGGCTCGTTTGATTGTTCCAGGTAGGCGGCGGTTTGCTGTTTGATTTTTCGGAAAGCGCGCCGATGGGGCAAACTCGGACGGTTGCGGTGAAAGACAAAATACAAAAACGCGCCGAATAACGGCATGGTTAAAACGATGACGATCCAAGGAATTTTATGTTCGGGCGGACCGTACGTGTTGATGATTTTCAACAAAACGACGAGTCCGATGAGAAGGGACGTGATTTGATAGGGAATGAAAAATTCGGTTAAATACAGCGTGAAAGAAAAAAACAGAATCAACTGTAAGAGAAGACATAAACAGATGATCGACAGTCTGCTGAATACCAATCTCCAAAATTTCATAAGTGCTCTCGCGGTCGGCGTAAAAGCCGTTTCGTTTTTTATTACTATATCAAAAAAAGAGAAAAAAAGCAAGGACTTAAAAAGCCGATTGAAAAAAGTGTACGGTCGGTAATCGTTTTTAACGAAAATATGCGAAAAATCGTTATTTGTAAAGGAAAGGGCGTCGGCGTTGCCGAAAATTTTTGCGGTGAGCGAGGGGCGTTTGACGAACTGAAACGAGTTTTGTCGGGGGAACGCTCGTGTATGTTTTTTGTTTGACTTTCTGTCGAATATAAGATATTATAAAAATATACGTGCCTTGTTTTTGCGGTCGGAACGTTGAATGAGAACGGAAAATGAGGAGCGTTTGTTTTTCGTAACGGGAAGAAAAATTTTTAAGCGTTGCGACAAAATTCGACAAAAGGAGCAGATCATGAAAAAGGTAACGCTTTTGGGCGATTCCATTCGTCAATTGGGGTACGGAAAAAGGGTAGAGGAGTTATTGAAGGGCGAATATGAGGTTTTTCAGCCGGAAGATAACTGTCGGTTTGCGAAATATACGTTGCGTATGCTGTTCGATTATAAAGATCAAATTGCCGAAAGCGACGTGATTCATTGGAATAACGGTTTGTGGGACGTGTGCGATTTGTTCGGCGACGGGCAATTTTCTTCTGTCGAAGAGTATTGCGACAATATGTTGCGTATTGCGGATATTTTGTTAAAAATCACGCCGAACGTAATTTTTGCAACCACTACTCCCGTGAGGGACGGGTATCAATATCAAGCGAACGGGGATATCGCGAAGTTGAACGAGGCGATCGTTCCGCTGTTAAAGGCGAAAAACGTCGCGATCAATGATTTATACGGGCTGGTTTATCCCGTCAAGGAAACTATTTTGCGCGACGACGATCTCATTCATTTGAATGACGAGGGGATCGAACTGTGCGCAAAGCAGGTTGCGGACGCTGTTCGGAATATTGAAAAGTAACGTCGTTGTTACGGAAGAGGTAAGGCGCTGCCGAAAAATTCGAGCGGTGCTTTTTTATGCCGAAAATCGTAAAATACGGTCGCGTTTTTTCCCGAATCGGCTCGTAAAGACAAAGAAAAGGGCTGTAAATGCGGAAAAATCGAAAAAAGAAGCGAGCAAAATTAAACAAAGTTTAAGTTTCAAAGAAGGGGCAAACGGGAGTTTGGGGAAATTTTTCAAAAAAAAGTGTAAACTTATTAAACTTTTTTTAATTTCGGTATTGACAAAACGGAAATCTTGTATTATAATATAAGAAAATAAAGATTTGAGATTTTATAATTTCAACTTTATTTCAATTTGAATCGGTAAAAAAGGCATATATGCCTTTTGCGCGTTAAAAACGCGCAAAAGGGAAAA
>CAYRPB010000009.1:8516-16576 GCA_964426105.1 uncultured Clostridia bacterium
CTAAAAGCAAAAAGAGGAGAACATGAAAAAGGTATTATCGATGTGTCTTGCTTTATTGTTGACGTTCGGCTTTGCTGGGTGCGCCGAGGAGACGGTCACGCCGCCGACTTATACTTCGGACGAACAGTATGAGATCGGAACGTGGGTCGGGATCTCCGATAAACTCGTCACGTACGACGAGGACGGACAAAAGGTAAGTTCTCGTATGCTGACGGACGAAGAGTTTCTTGAAAAGTATCGCGAGATTGCGGAATCGGGAATCAATATCGCGTTCCCGGGCTACGACGTAATGAACGACGGCGGTTCTTATAACTTAAAGGCGCTCGCCGCGGCGAAAGAGGTCGGAATCAAGCATATTATTGCGGACGGACGGTTGAAGACAACGCTGTTGCAGGCAAAGACTTTGGTGGATTCGGGCGTTAAGACGGAAGCGGAACTGGTCGATGACGTGAAAGAGATTATCAAGCCGTACGTCGAAAGCGAATACGCGTCCGCGTTATACGGCTTTATGATTCAAGACGAGCCGGACGCTTCTAAATTCGACGCGCTCGGCTATGCGGAAAAGATATTCGAGCAGGCTGCGCCTGATTTGATGTTTTACGTCAATCTTTTCCCGGTGGTTGCCGGCGGCGTGCAGTTGTCCGGAACGAGCAACCCGATTTCGTACGATTCGTACTTATCGCAGTATTTCGCCAAGATCAAGACGGATTACGTTTCTTACGACCATTACCCGTTGT
Organism: uncultured Clostridia bacterium; assembly: GCA_964426105.1. Lineage (GTDB taxonomy): Bacteria > Bacillota > Clostridia > Christensenellales > Borkfalkiaceae > UMGS621. Next base: position 9,254 of record CAYRPB010000009.1, read on the forward strand.
ACGATTCGGGTGCAGGTACGTCTTTGGAAGCCTCTTTCCTTTATAATATGGACTTAATGAAGACGAAGATTCGCGAAGAGGGTGAAAACAGACGGCTTTGGACGTTCTTGCAGAGTATTCAGTTCGGCGCGCGCAATCGCGCGTTGTCGAGCAAGGCGGACGCGTCTTTCCAAGCGTATTCGTTCTTGGCATACGGCGGCGACGGAATTCAATGGTTCTGCTATGCTTGTCCGCCGCAGAACGACGGAGCGACGTATTTCGGCAATAACGCGCTCGTCGATCGTAATTACGAAAAGACCGCGACTTACGACTACGTGAAGAGCACGAATCAAGACATTCAGGCGATGATGCCGTATTATAAAAACTTCGAGTGGAAAGGCGTCATGCTTTCGTCCGTTTACGACGATTCGGATAACTTTGCGTATTTAGAGAATTCCGAAAACGTTTTGACGACGAACAAAACGCTGAAAAAGTTGGAAAGCACGGAGGACGCGTTCACGGGCGTCTTTGAAGATAAGAACGGAAGACAGGGGTTCTTGGTGGTAAATTTCACCGATCCCGGCAAAAAGATGACGAACACCGTCACCATGACGTTGGAAAACGCTTCGCACGCGATCGTCGTCAAAAACGGCGAAAGCGCGATCGAAAAGGTAAAGGGCGGCAAACTCACGCTGACGATGGCTGAGGGCGAGGGGTATTTCGTAATTCCTTTTGCAAACTAAACGCAATTTGCGTAAAAAATAGAAAAGGAGAACAATATGAAAAAGTTGATTGCATTGTTGCTTGCGGTTCTGCTTTGTTTCGGAATGTTTACCGCGTGCGACGGCGGAACGGTCGAAGACGATCCGGATAACGGCGGCTCGCTCGAAGGGGTTACGTTTAATTCCCGTACGGGCGAAATGTATAAGGATACGACGGAGGGCAAGGAACGAATTAAAATTTCGTATACGCCCGGTTTCGGTCACGGTTGGATTCGGCAAATGGCGCGAGCGTTCCTTTTGGACGAGATCGGCGAGGGCTATTACATGGTACTCGACAGCGACTCCGAATTGACGACCGCCGTCAGTTCTAAACTGGAATCGGGAATGAACCTTTCGGATATTTATTTCCCGTTGGCTTCCAACTGGTACAATTACGCCGCGCTCGGCTATCTGGAAAACTTAGACGATCTTTATAACATGACCGTCCCCGGTGAATCGGTTACGGTGCTGGAAAAAATCAGCGGCGCGTGGAAAGATTACGGGAAAGCGGTTTGCAATCAGGAGACGCATTATTACGTATTCCCCGGCAACGAAAACATTACCGGAATCGTCTACAACAAGACGTTGTTCGATCAATACGGTTGGGAAGTTCCCGAAACGGTGGAAGAACTGAACGCGCTCTGCGCAAAGATCGTTGCGGATACGAACGGCTCGATCGCGCCCTTTGTTTATCCGGGCACGGTTTCGGGCGGATATTGGGATTTCGTCGGAACGAACTGGTGGTTGCAGATCAGCGGAACGGAACAGTTGGACGAGTTTATGAAATTTGAATCGGCGGACGTATTCAAAACGACGAAATCAAGCCCCTCGTACGGCAAGTTGAAGAGTTTGGAAGCGTTTGAAGAAGTGATCGTCGCAAATCGTCAAAATTATACGTTGGCAGGCTCTGCTTCCAAATCGCACTTGTTGGCGCAAGTTTCGTTCTTGCAGCGGCAGGCGGCGATGATCCCGAACGGAAACTGGATCGAGAAAGAATCGCTTGCGGAAATGGAAGACGAAGTTCGCATGATGTATACGCCGCGGATCGACGGCGCGCAGCAGGACGAAAGCGGCAATTATCTCACCTATAATTACAGCGGACAGCCGGATTATATGTTGATTCCGTCGCAGGCGAAAAACAAAGAGGGCGCGAAAAAATTCCTCGCGTTTATGTGCAAGGACGAAGTTTTGAAAAAATACACGACCTTGACGGGAACGCCGCGTCCGTTCGAATACGATATTTCGGAATGCGAAACGAGCGATTTCATCAAATCTTGCTTGGATATTTGGTCGAATTCCACTACTTGGTTTGAAAAATCTACGAGTAAATTATGGACTTCCAACAAGATCAGTAAATTTAATATCGGCAATCCGTATACGACGTTGCTTGCGAACTCGGATACGATCAGCGCGATCGGTTGGTGCGCTTCCGAATACAGCACGGTCGAAAAGAGTTGGGCAAGTTTGTTGGAACAGGTCAACGGTAAATAAAAAAAGAACGGCTCGCCTCTCCCCGAATCGGGGAGACGGCGCGGCTTGGTCGAGGAAACGAAATGGAAGGAATAAAACGTAAAAACAAAAAGAAAAAGCACGCATCGGATATCGTCTTTATCTGCGTGATGTTGGCGATTCCCGTGTTGCATTTTTGTCTGTTCTGGTTATATATCAATATCGATACGGTTTTTCTTTCTTTTCAGCGGTTCGATAGCGATACCGGTACTTGGCTGTGGGCAGGCGGACAAAATTATGCCGCGCTTTGGCGAGAATTTGTAAGGGAAGGAAGCGTGCTTCCGCGCGCGGTACTGAATTCGTTTTCGGTGTTTTTATGGAACGATTTCGTGATCGTGCCGATTTCGATCTTTTGCGCGTTCGTTCTCTATAAAAAAATGCCGCTCGGCGGAGCGTTTAAGGTCATTTTCTTTTTACCGTCCATCATCTCCGTGGTGGTGTTGACGTTGGCGTATTCGTTTATGTTCGACGTCAGCCTCGGATTTTTACCGGAGTTGTTGAGAAAACTCGGGCTTGGCGGAAGCATTCCGTTCGACGGATATTTCGGAGATTCCCGTTACGCTTGGTGGATGATTTTGATTTACGGCTTATGGTCGGGAATCGGCTATAATATCGTACTGGTCAGCGGCGCGATGGCGCGCGTTCCGGAAGAGATTATCGAGGCAGGGAAATTAGACGGGCTTTCCGCGATGAAAGAATTGATTCACGTGACCGTTCCTTTGATCGGCTCTACGATCGGAACGTTGCTTCTGTTGGGCACGACGGTTATCTTTACCTACTTTTTACAGCCGCAATTATTGTTGGGCGGCAGCGCGGACGTTGTCGGTGGGTATACGATCGCGCTTTATATCGTGTTGAACGTCAAGAGTGCCGGAACGGCGGAAATGGCGATGGGTGCGACGATCGGCGTAATTTGCGCGTTGGTCGGTACGCCGATCGTGTTCCTGTGCAGAAAGGCGATCGACAAAACGCTTCCCGCTTACGAATATTAAGAAATTATCGGGGAAACCCGAAATAAAAAAGGAGAAAATGTTTATGAGAAAAAGAGTAGTTTTAATGCTCGTATGCTTGCTTTTGGCGTGCTGTACGGGCGCAACGTTATCCGCTTTTGCGGGTATCAACACCAACTCTCCCGTAGGCGACAGCCTGATGGAGAACGGAAAACTGAACGAAGAGAAATTCATGGTCTTAGACGACGATGAAAATTCGCCCTCCGTTGAAGTGAGAGCGAGCGATTATTCCGTTCAGTATAACGAGGGAGAATGGCAGGAAATGTTAGTCGGTACGCCCGTACCCAAGGCATTGATGGCAAAGCAAAACGTAAAGGTAAGACTCAATTATAAAATTACGGGTTTGACTGCGGACGGCGCACAATTGAAAATCGTCCCGGGCGCGTCGGCATTGACCGAATCGCACACGTACGGTTACATTCTTACCGGTAATAATAACGGAATCGTCAGGGTTGCAGGAGAAAGAGCGTCCGCAACGGCTTCCGATCCCGCATCTAAGTTGATTGCACATCACGGCGGCGACGCGGAATTTGCCTTTGGTGCGGACGTTGAGGCAATTGCTTGGCAAGCATACAGTTGGGCTTGCGCATCGTTCAAGAGTTATCTTGCAAGTTACGGCGCGGCGTATTTCGGAATCGAAATGACGATCAATGAAAACAACTGGGTTGACGTAAAACTTGAAAACGGCGTCATGCAAAACGGAAATATGTCGTGGGTAAAGGGTATTACGGTTACGAATTGGGCGCCTTATGACGGCTCTGCCGATTTCTACACCAACGTTTGGACGCGTTATGCGACGGGCATGGTCGTGGACGGCGCGACGTTGACCGTTACTTATGACGAAGGCGGCGAAACCAAGACTGAAACGATTTTCGATACGAATATGGACGATCAATCAAAGGTTATCGTGCAGGCAGACGCCGCAACCGCCGCAGGTTGCTATATTGCGCGCGGCGCGAAGTATAGTTCTTTTGCCGCCGCGGAAATCCGCGTAACCAACCCGGCTAAGGACGCGCGCATTGCGACGCTCAACCCGTTAAAGGTTGATACTGCGATGGCGAAGACGTTTGAAATGACGGTTTCCTATCAGTTAAGACAAATGGTCGCGACGCGTAAGATCGGAATTGCGTTCGGCTTAAAGAAATACGATACCGCTCTTTCCGCACCGACGGACGGCGCAAGTTTCCTTTATTTTACGGTTGACGCGGACGGCAACGTCGTACTCGGCGCGGATAATATCGCAGCCGACGGAACGGCGACGGCGAGCGGTTCTCAGCAAACGCTTGCAGGCGCGGCTGTCGGATCGAACGCCGCGACGATTACGCTTTCGATCGTCGGCAAGTCGGATAATTCGATCGACGTGACGATCGGCGACAATACCTTTAATTTCCCGAACATGAAGTTGAACGGTAATCTCGCGTTCGCACAGACCGGAACGGGCGAAGTCGTTTACAGCATTTTTACGGACGGCTTTAACGTAACCGGTTACGAATTGAAAGAAAACGAGGGAACGGAAGTCGTTTCCAGCACGTTCAGCGGCAATTATATCAGCGAAAAGAAATTTTCGATGCAATCCGTTACCGCTCCTGAGGAGTTTATCAAAAAGCAGGATACGACGACGCACGAGATTTCCGGCCTTGTTGCGGAAAACGGCAAAATCGGTTTCTACGGCACCGGTACGAACACCCGTTTGATGTTTAATAAGCAGTATGCGGACTTCGTGTTGCAGTTCGATTATATTTCCGAACCGTTCGCAACGCGTGCGATCCCGGGCGGAATTTCCACCGCCGGAACGGCTAACCGATATTCGCCTCTCTATATTCTATTCGGTTCCGAAAGCGAAATCCCCGAACTCGCTCAAACGTATGCACTCGGCATTATCGAGGGCAATGCGACGCAGTATTTCTGGGGCGCGGAATCTTTGCTCTCATTGGAAGCGAAACTCGGCAAGGAAGTCGGTTACTACGCCAAGGCTCTTTCGACCGTAAAGACGGTGGAAAAGAGCGACGAAGCGATTCCGTGCTATCGTCAAGCGAACGGTAAGTTTGAGATTACCGATTACGGTATGCCTAATGAGGATGTCAATTCCGATCCTGATTTCGTTTATTCGTTTTATAATCGGGTTTCTCGCGTTAAGTTGGTTGTGATCAACAATAACCTCGCGTTGTATGCCGCTCCCGTTGCGGACGACGGCACTGCCGGTACGTACGTAAAACTTTTCGAGTTCACGGTTTCCGACTCCTACGGTTACGTCGGATTCGGAACGGACGCTCCGGGTTGGGCGACGATCGATAACGTGGCGATTACGCCGATTGCGAAGAGCGTTGCACTCGAAAAGGGCTTAGACGCCGTTCCCGCAGTGGATTTGGTAGCCGATATCGCCGTTGCGGATATGGCAGCAGATCCCGAACCGACGCAACTCGCAAAGACGACGATCACCGCAGACGCTGCCGCGAAAAAAGCGACTTGGACGGCGGTTGAAGGCGCGAAAGAATACGAAGTCGTCGTTACGCTCAATAAAGTCGAAAAGATCAAGAAGACCGTAACGGCAACCGAGATCGACCTTAGCACGTTAACCGAAGCAGGCGAATATACCATAGCGGTTTCCGCGATTCCGGCGGACGAAGAATATTATTTGAAGAGTCGTTCGACCGCGACTTATACCGTCGAGGCGGCAAGCACGCCGGGCAGCGATCCCGTAACCCCGGGCGACGATACCGAAAAGGGCGGTTGCGGTTCTGCGATTTCGACGTTCGGCGGAATCTCCGCAGTCGTTTTGTTGGCAGGAATCGGAACGTTCTTGAAAAAGAAAAAGGAAAATAACTAAGCATTTTACGGCTTCCGCGCGGCGTGCCGCGCGGAAGCAAACTAAAAACGCGCAGCGGCGTGCCGCGCGTTAAGCAAATCAAATTCGTAGAAAAGAGGAAAGTTATGGCTCAGAAACAGCACGTTAAAAAGTCAAAAGCCGATCTTATTCTGATGTGGGTGATGTTCGTTGTATTCGCCTTTTATGCCATATCGCTGTTGTTTCCCTTTCTTTGGTGTCTTCTAAACTCCTTTAAGGAAACGCGGGATTTTTTGATGAACGTCAACGGACTCCCTGCGAAATGGACGTTGGATAATTGGATCGAAAGTTTTTCGCTGACCATCGACAATAATATTACGATCCCGACCATGTACTTAAACAGTATCTTTTTGACGCTCGGTTGTACGTTTTTCAGTTTATTTTCCTGTTCGGCAACCGCGTACGTGCTGACGAAGTACGATTTTCCCGGGAAAAGCGCGATGTATACGGCGGCGCTCGTCATCATGATGATTCCGACGATGGGTTCTATGGCTGCGATGTACCGACTGTACAATCAAGTCGGGTTGATCAATACGTACACCGGCGTGTTTATCACGGCGATGGGCGGTTTCGGATCGGGGTTCCTTCTTCTGTACGGGTTTTACAAGAATTTATCTTGGGCGTATGCGGAGGCGGCGCAGATTGACGGCGCCGGACCGTTCCGTATTTATTTTACGATTATGCTTCCCATGGCTGCGCCCGCGCTTGTCGCGGTCGGGATCTTACAAGGGATCGGCTATTGGAACGATTATTTTACGATTTACATGTACGCGCCGGCAAAAGCGACGATCGCGTACGGAATTCAGCGAATTTCCAGCGAAGCCGGCATCGATATGCCGAAGGTGTTCGCTGCGATGATGTTATCCGTTTTGCCGGTAATCGTCGTGTTCGCTTGTTTCCAAAAAGTCATTATGAATAATACCGCGGTAGGCGGTGTGAAAGGCTGAATAAGCCGTGCCGGGCGGTTTCGTGTTTTGCGAAATCGCCTTATTTTTTAGGAGGAAAAAATGAAAAAAAGATTATTCGCGTTTGTTTTGGCATTCGCTTTGTGCTTTTCTGTCGGTTGCGGAGGAACGGGTTCGCCCGTCGAGCCGACGAATCCGATCAATCCGACGCCGGGGACGGACGATCCGATTACGCCGATCGTGAAAGAGGTCACTTACGAAACGTACGGTTCGTTTTGGATGCGTCAGCACGATTATCTCACGATGCCCGTCGG
>CAYRPB010000009.1:16676-19963 GCA_964426105.1 uncultured Clostridia bacterium
GAACCGGGACGGATCAGTTTTGAAAAAATTAAAACTTCCGCCGAGATTTTGGACAGCATAATGCCGGAAGACGTAACAGGCACGTTGTGGCACGTCAATTTATTCCCGACGTATGCGAATAAAAAGCAACTTTATTTTAAAAATTATACGAGTAGTTCCGTGCTTCCCGAGGACGGTTATACCTACGAGCAGTATTTGTCCGATTACATGGAAATCTGTCAACCGAAAGTTTTAAGTTACGATTATTATCCGTGCAGCGGTGATTACGGTAAACTTTCAAACGGATATTTCGGCAACATGGCGGTGATCCGTGCAGCGGCGGCGGAGGCGAATATCCCGTTTTGGGTGTTTGTTCAGACTTGTTCGTACGGCGGCCGTTCGCGGATTCCGAATCGAGCGGAAATTTTGTGGCAGGTCAATACCGCGCTCTCTTACGGGGCGAAGGGCATTCAGTATTTTACGGGCGTTGTTCCAACCAACGGGGACGGCACGGGCGAGCAGTTCGACGGCGCGATGTTCGATCGGAACGGCAATCGCACGGACGTTTACGATTACGTAAAGAATGCGAATCTTCAACTTGCCGCGGCGGACGAGGTTTTAATGTGCTGTAAGAGCAAAGGCTTAATTCTCTCCGGCTCTATGCCGTGGGAGGGTGAAAGCGGAATTCCCGAAGAGGATTGTTTGAATGCTTACGGCGCGTTGACGGCGGTAAGCGCGAATCACGCGATCGTCGGTTGCTTCGATTACGACGGCAAAGCGGCGTTTTACGTTACGAACAATTCCGTCACCGAGGGCGATACCGTAACGCTTACGTTCGACAAGAGCGTGAACGGCTATATCGTTCAAAAGGCGAATAAACAAGAGATTTCGGGCAGTTCGCTTTCATTGACGGCAGAAGCAGGCGAGGGAATTCTCGTCGTGATCGAATAAGGAGAAAATATGAAAAAAATTATAGCGATTTTAACGCTTGCTTTTATTTTAATAACGACGGCGACTTCCGCGGCTTTTGCGGACGCGAATAAACTTGCCGATTTTTCGGAAAATTTCGATGGCTATTCGGTGAGCGGCGATTATATCGAAAACGATTCCGCGCTCACCGAAAAGTGGGATAACAACGTATTCCGCGGCGGCGATCCGTTGGGAATGGATTCTCACATCGTTAACGTGGGAAAAATCGAATACGAGAACGGTTCGGACGGCAATCGGGTGTTACATTTAAAAAACACGACGGGCGCGAATACCTTTTTCTATATGGGACCGAGCGGCGATTACCGCGTAAAGAATTTTACGGCGTCTTTTCGCTTGAAATTCCTCACGGAAGACGTAGAGGAGCGTAGTTGGGTGGGAATCTCTTTCCGTAAAAAGGCAAATTCTCATTATACGGGGACGAATAACTTGATGTTCGTGGTGCAACGCTACGTAGAGGCGACGGCGATCACCGGCCACGCATACGCGATTTTCGACGGCGGCAGTCCGAACGATCTTAATTTAATGCGCGATCTTTACGGGGAAAAACTCTCTCTGACCGAAGCGCAATATTCCGTTCCGAACGCCGTTTCGAAACAGGATCTTCCTTGGGTGACGTACAGTCTGTCCGTTCGGGATAACCGTTACGTCGTTTCGGTGGACGGCACGGTCGTGCTCGACTGCACGTTCGCCGTTCCGACTTACGATTATTTCGGCTATCTCAGCTTAAATTGCTGTACGTCGAATATTTTGGTGGACGATTTTACCGTAACCGTACAGGACGAAACGTTACCGCCCGAAATATTGCCGTTGGCAACGCCGGTGATTTCGTTAGACGAGGAAAACAAAATGCTTACTTGGAATGCAGTCGAGAGCGCGGGGCTTTATCGCGTCGCCATCGGCGATACGGTCAAGACGGTCACCGCGACGAAGTATGCGTTGGATAAATTAAAGCCCGGCACTTACGAAATAACCGTTACCGCGCTTTCGGACGATACGTTTGTCGCAAAGGACAGCGCGCCGTCCTCGTCCGTCACGTATACCGTCGCTTCCATCGACGACGAAACGCCGAGCGGCGGTTGTAATTCGTCGATCGGCGGCGGCTTCTGCGGCATATTCGTTTTATCCGCGGCGGCTTTGACCTTGAAAAGGAGAAAAAGAAAATGAAAAAAATACTTTGCGCGTTGCTCGCGTTTTTGACGGCGTTTAGTTGCGTCTGTCTTTCGGGTTGCGGCGAAGAAAAGCTCGCTCTCGAAGAGGTCGTCGATTTCGTCTTGGAAGTGGAAGCGGGAAGGGACGTGAAAATTTTACAGTTGACCGATATTCAGATCATCGATTCTTCTCAGATGCGCTCGCCTACGCGGCTTCACTCGTGGTCCGTCGAGGCTTGGAAACCCGAAAATATCCCCGATCTTGCTTGGAAATTCACGCGAGCGACGGTAGAGGCGGTTCAGCCCGATCTTATTGTTCTGTCGGGCGATAACGTATACGGGGAATTCGACGACAACGGTACGGTGTTGGAAGCGCTCGTCGCGGAAATGGAAAGTTACGGGATCCCTTGGACGATTACGTTCGGCAATCACGACAACGAAACGCGCAAGGGCGTCGAATGGACGTGCGCGCAGTACGAGAACGCAGAGCATTGTATGTTTAAGCGCGGTCCTGTGGAAACAATCGACGGCGTGGAATATTTTACGGCGGAAGGAAACGGCAATTTCAATATCGGTATCGTGCAAGACGGCAAACTGACCGAGGTCGTTTGGCTGATGGACAGCAACGGGCACACCGATTCCGATCGCGATCAAAACATGTTTTCCACCGTCGGTATCATGGACGGGCAAATCGAGTGGTTCAAGCAGAAAAACGCGCTGTTAAAGCAATATAACGGCGGAAGTTATCCCAAATCCATCGGCTTTTTCCATCATCCGCTTCGCGCGTTCGGGGACGGCTTGCAGAAATACGGCTATCTCTCTTCCAGACACGATTTTTTCACCGAAGACGGCGATTACGGTAATTTTTCGGAAGTGATTATTCCCGAAAACACGTCTGGTGACAGCGGCGCGATGCACAAGGATGCAGGACAATACGTCGATCAAAGTTACGTTTTCCATAATTTATTATGGGAATACGGTTGCGAGGGGTGGTTCTTCGGACACGACCATGAAAACAACGCGAGCGTTACGTACGACGGCGTCCGTTACACGTACGGCTTAAAAGCAAGTCAATACGATTCCTATCAAGCAGGCGAAATCGGAGGGACGGAAATCACCGTCGGTTCTTCGGCAATGAAGGTTCGTCACGTATATTACGCGGCGGAATAG
>CAYRPB010000009.1:20063-28224 GCA_964426105.1 uncultured Clostridia bacterium
AAAAATTTCGGAAGAACGGTTGTCGAGGGCGGAAGCGGATTTTGTTTTGCAGATTCCGTCCGATCGCCCCGTGCGCATTTTGCAGGTTACGGATACACAGATCATCGACGCTTCTCAACGCCGTTATCCGGAACGGCTCAGCGACAAAGAAATCGCGTTATGGCAGCCCTCTTTGGTGGACGAGCGCATGACGTATTATTTAGACGGCGCGATTAAGCAGGCAAAGCCCGATTTGATCGTTCATACGGGCGACTTCGTTTACGGGGAGTTTGACGATAGCGGCAAAATGTTGGATCGACATATCGCGATTATGGAACGGTACGGAATCCCTTGGACGCTCGCGCTCGGCAATCACGAACGCGAAACGAAGTCGGGCGTTGAGCAAATGTGCAAGACGATCGAATCCGCGCCGCATTGTTTGTTTAAGTCGGTCAACGAGGTGAACGGCGAACGCTTAGAGGGAAACGGTACGTTTTCGATTTTGTTGGAACGTAACGGCGTGCCTGCGGCTCTTTTGTACATTTTGGATTCGGGGTGCGGCACGGCGGAATGTCCGGGAGGAATTCACGAGCGGCAGAGAAAGTGGTTGAAATCGACGGCTGCGCGGTATTCGGGAATCCCTGCGTTTGCCTATTTTCACATCGGACCGTTGGCGGGACTCCGTGCGGCGGAGAAATACGGTTATCGTTCCGAGCCTTTTCAGCCGATTGCGATCGAGGGAAAGGGCGATTTTGGCTATTGGGGCGAGCGTGTGATCGATTGCCACTGCATCGATACCGACGGCTCGCTTATGCGACTGTTCGAAGAAATCGGCGTTAAGGGTGTTTTTCTCGGACATTTCCATAAACTCAGCGCAAGTATGCGCTACGGCGCGTTGCGCTTGACCTACGGGTTAAAGACCGGGGAATACGATTCTCATCTTCCCGACCGCTTGGGCGGTACGTTGTTACGGTTCCCGACGGGCGGAGAAGAGGGCTTTTCCGTTGAACATATCGCGATAAAAAAGGGGTGATATCATATGCGGGTACGAAATCAGACCTATCTTCGCATGAAGAACAAAGAGGATATCATAAATCTGTTGCGTGAGCAAAGCCGTTCTTATTCGGACATAGCGCGCGTGTTAAGACTGTCGAATACGGCGGTCGGAAAGATTGCGGACGATCTGATCGCACATAATTTAATCAGGAGAGAAAGCGACACGAAAGGGCGCACGGGAATCACGCTCAGCATTAACGCGGATTTCGGTTATATTCTCGCGGTGGATCTTTCCGGACGGGATATCAATATTTGCGCGGCGGATTTCGAGAGCAAGATTTTGCTTCGGCAGAATATTTCGGAAGTCGTCAGTTTCGAGCGGAGCGATTTCGATCGCGTGATTCAAACGGTGCGAGAAATGACGGAGAACGAACTTTTGCGCGATCGGAAACTTTGCTGTATCAGCGTCGCGACGCCCGGCAAACTGAAAGATTCGGGCGAATTTTTGTTGAATCCCCGTTTTAAGGGGTTTGAAAACGTTTCCATTAAAAAGGTATTGAGGGAAACGTTCGGCTGTGACGTCGTGGTTAAGAACGACGTAAACCTCGCAATGGAGGGGGAAAAAACGTACGGTTCTGCCTTAGGCGACGCGGAAAACGCGCTGATGCTACACGTTGACGTCGGAACGGGGGCTGCGTTGTTGCTGAACGGAAAAATTTACGAGGGCAATCACGGATTTGCTGGGGAAATCGGTTATTTTAAGTTGAATACGTTCTCCGTTGAAGCGGACAGTTTCGACAATCTGAGTTACTCCAATTTTTACGACAGCGTTTCGCTCTATTCCTCGCTTTCGATTTTGCGCAGGGAAATTCAGAACGGAGCGGACGGCTATCTGAGAGATTACGTAACGGAGAAAGGAATCGCACCGTACGATATTTCCATTCGCACGATGATCGAGGCATACCGTGCAGGCGATCCGCTGACGCGGAAAGTCGTGAATGCTTCCGGGCGAATCATCGGAACGGTTGCTGCGAATATCGCGGAATTTTTGGACGTGGATATCGTCGTGCTGAACGGCTCGGTGATTGAACTGGGCGAGCCGTTTTTGAAAGTAGTCGCCTCTTACGTAGAGGGGAAAACCGTACGGTATTCGAGTTTAATGAAAAACGCGACGTTGATGGGATCGATCAACGCGGGGCTTACGCAAGCCTTTTTGAATAATTTTTAGGAGTATTGCATGAATACAGTGGAGTTGTGCGAGCGCGAGCTTGCCGCATATATGCGTCGAATGACGGGAAAAACGGGAAAAATCGCATTGGTTGCAGGGGAAAGCGACGATTTGTTCGCGGAGCATTACGTCATTGCGGTAAAAGAAGGCAGCGGTGAAATTCGAGCGAATCGTCCGCGCGCGCTTCTTTTGGGGGTATACGATTTTCTTCGTCGTTGCGGTTGTCGGTTTGTTCGCCCGGGAAGAAACGGAGAGGTGATTCCTTCCAAGGACATTTCCGAAATTACGGTTTTTGCGGACGTAACGCCGAAAAACCGTCATCGCGGAATTACCATCGAGGGGGCTGTTTCCGTTGAAAACGTTTTGGATTTGATCGAGTGGGCGCCCAAGGTTGGGTTTAACAGTTACTTTATTCAATTCCGCACGGCGTTTGAATTTTTCAATCGTTGGTATTCTCATGAAAATAACGCGACGCTTGCGCCCGAGTCGTTTACTCAAGCGGACAGCGAGCGGTTTGTCTCCCGAATCGTCGGCGCGATCAAAGAGCGCGATATGATTTATCACGCCGTCGGGCACGGTTGGACGGCTTCCTGCGTCGGGACCGATTCCAACGGCTGGAAAGGCGTAAAGGACGAGTTGACGGACGAGCAACGGGAAATGCTCGCGGAAGTGGACGGAACGAGAAAATTCTTTCACGATATCCCGTTGAATACGCATCTCTGCTATTCCAATCGAACGGTGCGCGAGCGCATGGCGGAAAAAGTGGTTTCTTACGCCGAGGAACATCTGGAAATCGACGTTTTGCATTTCTGGTTGGCAGACGATTCCAATAACGTCTGCGAGTGCGATGCGTGCGGCAAAAAACGACTTTCGGATTGGTACGTCATGATGCTGAACGATATCGATCGCCGCATGAGCGCGATCGGACTCAAAACCAAAATTTGCTTTTTGGTGTATTTGGATTTATATTGGCCGCCCGAAACCGAGAGGATCGAGAATCAAGATCGCTTTATCATGATGTTCGCGCCTATTTTCCGTTCGTATGAAAGACCTTACGATTGTTCGGAGTCGGGGCAGAATTTGGAATACGTCAAGAATCATGTGGCTTATCCGCATACGACGTCCGCTTACGTGCGCTTTTTGCGGCAGTGGAAAACGCTGTTTTCGGGGGATAGTTTTGATTTCGATTATCATTTGATGTGGGATATCAACCGCGATTTCGGCGGCGAAATTCTCGCCGACGTTTTATATCGAGATATCCGTTCGTTATCCGAATTGGATTTGAACGGCTTTATGAGTTGTCAGATTCAGCGCGCGTTTTATCCGAACGGCTTGGCATTTTACGTAATGGGGCGAGCCTTAGAGGACGGAGAGGCTTCTTACGAAACGTTGCGCTCGGAATATTACACCGCGGCGTTCGGGAAAAACGCGGCGTTTGCTTCTCGTTTTTATGAGGAAATCGAGAAAGATATGCTCTTTTCTTACATGAAAGAAGAAACGAGCGGCGCGGAGGCGTTGCCCGGAATCGTCAAGGCACAGACCTTTACTCGGGAAACGCTTGCAGCGTTCCCCGAGTCCGCGGAGGACGAAACGCGAGCGGAAAGTTTGGCGTTGTTGCGGTTTGTTGCGGAAAACGTATTACGTTTGGCGCGTGTGTTGGAATTGAAGATTACGGGTGCGGCGGATGCGGAAATTGCCGCCGCGAACGAAGAACGCAAGGATTTTTTCAATCGGAACGAATTACGGTTTCAGCCGTATGCGGACGGATTTTATGTCAATATGATCGTGGACGGAATCGTTTCCGCGAAGGAGGTCGGTATTTATGCAAACTAACGGAATGAAATGGATTTGGCTGAAAGAAGAACGAGAGGGCTATGCGGAATTTTTATCCGAATTTGCTTTTTCGGGCGAAAATGCGGAGTTGAAAATCAGTGCGGATCGTCGCTATGCGGCGTTTATTAACGGGCAGTTCGCGGCGAACGGACAGTATGCCGATTATCCCGACCATAAGAGCGTGGATCTCGTCGATATTACTTCCCTTTTGAATGTCGACAAAAACGAATTGCGGATTATCGCGTTTCACTCCGATGCGGATTATGCCGTGGCGCGTACGATGACCGCGTGCGTGGCGTTTGAAATTACGGCGGACGGAGCGGTAATCGCCGCGTCCGGAGAAGAAACGTTGTGTCGTTCCGCTTGCGGCTATTTTACGGGCGATCTCGTTTCACCGCAGATCGGCAAGGGATTCGGTTATGATTTTACCGATTCTCCCGAAGCGTGGGGGAAGTGTCGGCTCGTCGATTGCGGATTTACCGAAGAAGCGCGTCCGAATTTGCGTTGTTCGGTCTTAGAACCATTGGCTGAGAGCGTGGTTGCGCAAGGAATTTTTGCTTATCGCGGCGGAGAAACCGCAGGAGAACGGGCGCAGAACGCTTGGATGTCTCCTTTCCGTTTTTCGGACATGACGGGAGAAAATCGTCTGTCGCGCGCGAACTTGGCGTCGCCCGTTCGTTTTTCGGCAAAAGGCGGCGACGGTATTTACGTGTTAGCCGATTTAGGTATGGAACGTGCCGGATATCTTTCTTTGTCGGTATCCGTTCCGACTGCATGCCGTGCGATTTTAGCGTGGGGCGAGCATCTCGCGGATTTGCGCGTGCGTGCCGCGGTCGGTCCGCGTAATTTTGCGTCTGCGTTGGTGCTGAACGCGGGGAAAAATCGTTTGGACGATTATTTGCACCGTTTGGGGTGTCGATATCTTTGCTTATACGTCGAGAGTGAAACGGCGACGGTCGAACGCTTGACGATACGCCCGTTTGAATATCCTTTCCGTAAAATCGAGCGTAAATGCGAGGATCGCCTTTTACAGAAAATTTACGAGGTGGGAGAACATACGCTGCGGCAATGCGCGCACGAGCATTACGAAGATTGCCCTTGGCGCGAACAAGCTCTATACGGCATGGATTCGCGCAATCAAATGCTGTTCGGATACAGCGTTTTTGAAGAATATGAACTGCCGCGCGCGAGTCTTCGCTTGATGGCGTATTCCGTTCAAGAGGACGGACTGATCGATTTGTGCGCACCCTCTCGCGCTAGTATTACCATTCCGTCTTTTTCGGTCTATTGGATGATCGCGCTGTGTGAGAATGCGGCGGCGGATTACGACGAAGCGTTCGTTCGGGAAATGCTCCCGTATGCGGAACGCATGCTGAGCGTCTTTCAATCGCGCACGGGAGAATACGGCGTTTCTGCATTCGTCGAACCGCGTTATTGGAACTTCCACGAATGGTCGGAAGGGTTAGACGGCGACGTGATTTTCAGAAACGATCCGATCGAACCGTACGGGGACGGCATTTTAACCGCGTTGGTTTTATCCGCGGCGGAAGGAATCGCTCGTTTAGAGCAAAAGGTAGGCAATCGGACGGCGGCGGAACAATACGCGGCTTATGCGGATTTGCTTGCGAACGGGTTGTCTTATTATTACGAGAAAGAAACGGGGTTGTACGCTTCCTTTTTGAAAAACGGCGCACCCGTCGGGTATTACGCTTACGCGCAAGCGCTTTATCTTTTGACCGATCGGATTCCATCCGAGCGCAGAGCGCGTATGTGCGCGGAACTGAAACATCCGACGGTTACGGTCAAACTGACGCTTGCGGCGTTGCAGGCAAAATACGAGGCGATTTTACGCACGGACGGCGACGTCGATTATTGTATCGACGATATTTGCGCCGTTTTCGGAAAAATGCTTTTTTCGGGCGCAACGTCGTATTGGGAAACGGAAAACGGAGAGGCTGATTTCGACGACGCCGGTAGCCTTTGCCACGGTTGGTCGTCGGTGGCGTGTTACGTTTTCAATCGTTGCGGAATTACGAAATAGGATTAATTTATGGTACGATTTCACGGTTATTTCGGGAACGGCGCGATTTTGCAGCGCGGCGCGCCCGTTACGGTTCAGGGGTATGCGGACGGAGCGGTCGTTGTGACGCTTTCGGGCGGCGCGTATTCCGAGCAAAGGGAAGCGATTGACGAAAACGGCACGTTTTCCGTTCGGTTTTCTCCGTCGGACGACGTGGAGAGCGTTTTTACGTTGTCCGCGCGTTGCAAAGACGAAATTTGTTCTGTTTCCGTTCGGTTCGGGGACGTCTATCTTGCGGCGGGACAATCCAATATGTCATACGTACTCGCCGCGACGGAATCGTACGAGACTTGGTTGGAACGAGCCGCGCATACGGACGTTGCGGTGCTTGATCTCGTCGAGCCGCCGTTTAATACTTTATCCGAAGTGACGCGCCCTGCGCTTCCGTCGGACGATTTTTGCCGCTCTTACAAATGGATTACGGGAAAAGACGACTTGTCGCATATTTCCGCACTTTCCGTGCAGACGGCGGTGCTTTTGAGCGAACGGCGCGGCGTACCCGTCGGCGTGGTGCATACGGCGATGGGCGGATTGAGCGTCGAGTCGTATTTGAAACGGGAATCCGTCGAGGCTAACGAAGAAGTGCTTTCCTTTTTGAAGAGTACGGAGCGGTACTGTACGGTTGAAGATTACAATCGGGCGGGCGATCGAAACTATACGCAGATGTCCGGTGTTTGGAACGAGAAGATCGCGCCCTTGCTTTCTTTCCGTTTTGCCGGAATTATTTGGTATTTGGGCGAGAGCGCCGCGTGGGATTTTTCGTTTGCCGAGGGGTTTCGGAAACAAATGAATTTATTGATCGGCGATTTTGCCGCGGCATTCGGGGAGATCCCGTTTATCGCCGTTCAGATTGCGCCCGAATATTATCCGTACGGTGACCGTTACGGTTATTTATACGTGAACGAAGCGTTGACCGAAATTCAGCGCGATTTCGATCGGGTTGTTTCCGTTCCGATCTATGATGTCGAGCCGCGTTGGTTAAAACCGAACGGCGAACTGTATTTTCATCCCATTCATCCCGTCAATAAATCGCCGATCGCCGAGCGGATCGCACGCGCGTTGGAAGAAAAAGAACCGCGTTATCCGGAAATCGGGACGGTTGCGTTCGGCGGCGGAAAAGCCGTTTGCAAAATCGAGCGTGCGGGGACCGGAATGATCGAGGGCGCGGTACGCGGTTTTACGCTCGCAGGAAAAGACGGGAAATATTATCCGGCAGAGGCGTGCGTCGTTGCGCCCGATACCGTTGAGATTTGGTCGGAAGACGTGCCGGAACCGACGTTCGTTACGTACGCCTTTATGCAATATCAAGAATTTTGCGATTGTCGCCGCAAGGACGGCGCGCCGCTTTTGCCGTATCGTTCGGTGAAAGAACCCGTGCGCGAGGGGTATTGCTTTCCGCCTGCTTATTTGACGAGCGGTGCGTCCGAAGTGTACGAAAGTTGTTTCGGTTGGCAGGTAGGAACTTGTCGAAGAGCGGCGGTTTGGAAGAAAGGGGAAATATACGACGCAAGCCCCGTAACGGTCGAAGTCACGGAAGACGCCGTGGTTTGCCGTGCGGAGCCGTCGCTTGAAAAATATTGCTTGTTCGGCATTTCGCCGACGCTTTGTCTGTCCGGACACAAGAACCATATCGCAGATTACGGGTATTGGAATTTTATGCTGTCCGCCGACGGCGAAGCGGAGTTTTTGGGCGTGTTAGCGAGAGCAGCCGACGGAGAAGTGTTCCGCTTTGCGCTTTATAACGGAACGGAGCAAGCGGACTCCGTGCCGCTTTTTCAAAAGGAGCGCAGGCTTTCTGTTTCTTTAGAGAGGGGATTACGCGGAGATTCCGCTCCCGTCGAATTTTCCGCGGAACTGAGGCGTTCGTTCGTGCAGGCGGAATTTTTATTCCGTGCGAAAGAACAAGTCTCGATTACGCTTCGCGCGCTTACGCTTTCCGATTGCAACCGATCGACCGCAGGGGAAACCGCGCGGAGCGGCGTTGCACGCGCGGACATTACGTTACCCGAAACAAAAGGATAAGACCGAATAAAAGAGAAAGAGCA